>NZ_DFLS01000014.1:0-155350 GCF_002375415.1 Methylophaga sp. UBA3613
TTTGTACGTTCAAATTTTGCCTTAGACATGCCAGTCTCCCCGCCAAACTTTTTTAATTGTTAAAATCAAAAACAGGCAAGGTACTCCCTGCCCAATCAAATCGAAATAATGGAGCCCGCAATCAGAATCGAACTGATGACCTCATCCTTACCATGGATGCGCTCTACCGACTGAGCTATGCGGGCCATATCTTCCAAACTAAAATGGAGCGGGTGATGGGAATCGAACCCACATAGTCAGCTTGGAAGGCTGGAGTTCTACCATTGAACTACACCCGCAAAATAGTAAACTCTTTAAACAAATGGTGGAGGGGGGAGGATTCGAACCTCCGAAGGTAGAACCGTCAGATTTACAGTCTGATCCCTTTGGCCGCTCGGGAACCCCTCCACTAAAGAGGTCGCATTTTCCGGAAATACCCGCTCGCTGTCAACCACTATCTCACTTTTAAATTAAAAAGCATCAAATTGCTGAGTAAAACGGATTTGGAATCGGCATCAGAAGTGACACCATAGTATACTGCATCGCTGTTTTTCTAATTAATAACTGGAGTTTTTTATGGAGCAATACCGTGGCACCACGATCCTGTCCTATCGTCGTGACGGCCAGGTAGTCATTGGTGGTGACGGCCAAGTCAGCCTTGGCAACACCATTATGAAAGGCAATGCCCGCAAAGTAAGGCGTCTTTATCATAATAAAGTGATTGCCGGATTTGCTGGTGGCACCGCAGATGCCTTTACATTATTTGAACGTTTCGAAGCTAAACTTGAAAAACATCAAGGCAACCTGACTCGTAGTGCTCTTGAACTGGCTAAAGACTGGCGTACGGATAGAATGATGCGCCGCCTCGAAGCTCTGCTGGCAGTTGCAGATGCCGAAGCATCTTTAATCATCTCGGGTAATGGTGACGTCATCGAGCCTGAACACGGCTTAATTGCCATTGGCTCAGGTGGTCCATTCGCCCAGGCTGCTGCAACAGCTTTACTGCAAAACACTGATTTATCTGCCAGTGAGATCGTTGAGAAAGGCTTGAATATCGCTGCTGATATCTGCATCTATACCAATCACAACCTCACTATAGAAACTTTGGATTACAACAAATAATGATGAATCAATCACTAACGCCAAAACAAATTGTTCACGAATTAGATAAACACATTATCGGACAGCACGAAGCCAAAAAAGCCGTTGCGATCGCCTTACGTAATCGTTGGCGTCGACAACAGCTTGATGCGACTTTACAACAAGAAGTGACGCCTAAAAATATCTTGATGATTGGTCCAACCGGTGTGGGTAAAACTGAAATCGCCAGAAGACTGGCTTCCTTGGTAAACGCTCCATTTATTAAAGTTGAAGCGACTAAATTTACCGAGGTCGGTTATGTCGGTCGTGATGTTGAATCAATTATTCGTGATCTAGCCGAAAGCGCGATGAAAATGTTGCGTGAAACTGCCATTAATGATGCCAAACCGCTTGCCATTGATGCGGCAGAAGAACGTATTCTTGATTCATTGCTGACACCTGCCCGCGGCACATTGACCGAAGAAGAATCAAATACCCGACAAAAATTCCGCAAAATGCTGCGTGAAGGCAAACTTGATGATCGGGAAATTGAACTGGAACTGGCACAACATCAGATGGGTGTTGAAATCATGACACCACCGGGAATGGAGGAACTCACCAGCCAGTTACAGGATATGTTCCAAAGTATGGGTAACCAACGCAAGTCAACCCGAAAACTGACCGTGGCCAAAGCTATGCGTTTAATCAGTGAAGAAGAAGCTGCCAAGCTGATTAACGAAGAAGATTTAAAAGCTGAGGTTATTAACCGTGTCGAACAAAATGGCATCGTTTTTCTCGATGAAATAGACAAGATTACTCATCGTGGTGAAGGCGCCGGCAGTGGTGCCGATGTCTCACGCGCAGGTGTGCAACGTGATTTATTACCTTTGGTGGAAGGCAGTACGGTTTCAACCAAATATGGCATGTTGAAAACGGATCATATTCTGTTTATTGCCTCTGGTGCTTTTCATTTGAGCAAGCCTTCAGACTTGATCCCGGAATTGCAGGGTCGTTTACCCATCAGAGTCGAGCTCAATGCGCTGACAACAGAAGATTTTGTCAGAATTCTGACCGAACCGGATGCCTCGCTTACTGAACAATACTCAGCTTTAATGGGTACTGAATCTGTTGATTTGAGTTTTACAGCTGATGGTATCAAACGTATCGCCGAGCTTGCCTGGCAAGTAAATGAAAAGACCGAGAATATTGGTGCCCGTCGTCTGCATACCCTGCTGGAAAGGTTGTTGGAAGATATTTCCTATGAAGCGGGTGAAGAATCTCAACAAAAATTTATCATTGATGAAGATTATGTCAGTCAACAGCTGTCAGAGCTGGTGCAGGACGAAGATTTGTCACGCTATATTCTTTAAGGACTTTTATGAGCCAGGCACCATTGCCAAGCGAAATTCAACTACATAAGCATTCCCGTAAACTGGAACTAGTCTACGGGGTTGACCATTATTTGCTATCAGCAGAATTCCTGCGAGTGCACTCCCCTTCTGCCGAAGTCCAGGGGCATGGTCCAGGTCAAGAAGTGCTTCAGGTGCAAAAAGAAAAAGTGGGCATCAGTAATATTGAACCAGTTGGCCATTATGCCATCAAAATTTATTTCGATGATGGTCATGACAGCGGTCTGTTCAGCTGGGAATATCTTTATGAACTCTCGATTAATCAAGATGAATACTGGCAAACCTATCTGGAAAAATTAATGGCTGAAGGATACGAGCGTCAACAAGACGCCTGAGGGAATTATGGAAGACAACAACACTACCCATTTTGGCTTCAAGCAAGTTCCTACTGAGGAAAAAGCTAAACATGTCGCCGAGGTATTTCATTCTGTCGCCGGTCGATACGACTTAATGAATGATTTGATGTCAATAGGGATTCATCGGCTTTGGAAACGTTTTACTTTACATAACAGTAATGTGCGCCGCGGTGCCAAAGTCCTGGATATTGCCGGTGGAACGGGTGATCTGACGGCAAAGTTCGCCGATATGGTTGGGCCAACCGGTAAAGTGGTGTTGGCAGATATTAATGCCTCCATGCTGAATGTTGGTCGTGATCGGCTTACCGATCTAGGTAAAGCCGGTAATATTGAATATGTTCAGGCCAATGCTGAAGCGTTGCCTTTTCCTGATAATACATTTGACTGTATCACCATTGCTTTTGGTCTGCGCAATGTCACGGACAAAGACAAAGCGCTTGCTTCAATGTTGCGGGTACTTAAACCAGGCGGAAAATTAATGATTCTGGAGTTTTCCCAACCTGTCAGCTGGTTAACTCCACTCTACGATACCTACTCGTTCAAAGTATTACCGGCGTTGGGCAAACTGTTTACCAATGATGCTGAAAGTTATCGCTATCTGGCTGAATCGATTCGCATGCACCCGGATCAGTCCAGCCTTAAAAAAATGATGGAAGATGCCGGTTTTGAACGCGTTGACTTCATCAATATGTCTGCGGGCATTGTGGCGTTGCATAGTGGTTATAAATTTTAAATCATGAGTTTATTGTTAAAGCCGCTTGAAATAGCACTAAATCATGCTTTGCGTTTTGATATGGAAAGTCATGAAAAGCTTCAGCATTTTGCCAATCGTAGTATTCGAATTGATATTACCAATCTGAATATTGCCGTTATCGTCAGATTTACCGATGATCGGATTCTGCTAGAAGCAGCCGAAGAACATGTCGCGGATTTAATGATCAAAGCAGATAGCTTTGCCTTGCTGAAACTAGTACAGCAACCGGACAGCTTGTTTTCCAATCAGATTCAAATCCGTGGAGATGTCCAGTTTGCCAAACAGTTACAGGACTGGCAGCAACACTTTGATTTCGACTGGGAGCAACAACTTGCCAGAGTTACCGGTGATACCTTGGCTTATCCGCTGGCTCAGAGACTTCGACGTGGTTTTGACTGGTTAAATTACAATCGCTCAGAATTTGAGCAAAGTTTGGCCGAATATCTACGAGAAGAAAGTCAGTATTTGCCGGATAAATCGCAAACAGAGCGGTTTATGCAAAATGTGGATCTGCTTCGTGCCGATACCGAACGACTGGAAGCCCGAATAAAAAGACTGCAAAACCTTATCGAGAAAAAAACATGAAGCTCAGTCAGTTCGGACGTTTATTGCAAATAAATCATGTGCTTGGTCGCCATCGTCTCGACGAATTGATTCTGGCCATACACTTTTTCCGGCCTTATCGTTTCCTCAGCTGGTTTTCACCCTATCGCTGGCGTCATAAAGCTGACTTGCCCAGAGGGGAGCGAATTCGTCTCGCGTTGCAGGATTTAGGACCGATTTTTGTCAAGTTTGGTCAAATCCTGTCTACCCGCCGAGATTTATTACCTGAAGATATCGCCGATTCATTGGCAAAACTGCAGGATCAGGTTGCGCCCTTCCCTAATGATGTGGCGTTAGCTCTAATCCATGCTGCTTATGAAGAAGGCGAACCGGAACGTATTTTCAGTCATATTGAAGCTGAACCATTGGCCTCTGCATCAATCGCGCAGGTACATGCCGCGACCTTAACTGATGGTAAACAGGTCATTCTCAAACTGGTACGCCCGGGAATTGAGAAAGTAATTCGTCGCGATGTTGACCTGCTTTATACCCTTGCCGGCCTGGCTGAAAAATACTGGTCAGAAGGCAAACGCCTGCGTCCCCGTGAGGTGGTTGCTGAGCTGGAAAAAAACCTGTTTGATGAGTTAGATATGCTGCGTGAAGCAGCCTCAGCATCGCAATTGAAACGGCATTTTGCTGATGAAAGGTTGTTGTACGTTCCGGAAGTTTACTGGTCACTGACCAGACCGAACCTGTTAGTACAGGAACGGGTATTTGGCGCACCAATCAGCAATATAGCGTTATTAAAACAACATAATATCGATTTAGAACTGCTGGCGACAATCGGTGTGGAAATTTTCTTCACCCAGGTCTTCAGACACAGCTTCTTTCATGCCGATATGCATCCGGGCAATATTCTGGTCGATGTCAGCAATCCACAATTGCCGCGTTATATCGCCATTGATTTTGGCATTATGGGTACGCTGTCGCCGGATGATCAACGTTATCTGGCTGAGAACTTTCTGGCATTTTTCAATCATGATTATCGCCGTGTTGCTGAGCTTCATATCCAATCCGGATGGGTACCGGCAGAAACCCGAATGGATGAATTTGAATCGGCTATTCGCAGTGTTTGCGAGCCTATTTTTGCCCGTCCACTGAAAGAAATTTCATTTGGGCAGTTATTGTTAAGACTTTTCCAAACTGCCCGACGCTTTAATATGCAGATCCAGCCGCAACTGGTTTTACTACAAAAAACACTGCTGAACATTGAAGGTTTGGGACGTGACCTGTATCCTGACCTGGATTTATGGCAAACCGCCAAGCCAATTCTGGAACAATGGATGAAAGAAAAGCTGGGTTGGCAGGCGGCCGTTAAATCACTGCAGAAAGAAGTACCAACCTGGGCAGAGACATTACCGACCTTGCCCCGAATGCTGCATGACCTGACCAAACAAGCTCAAGCGGGTCAATTGCATATGCAATTATCGTCTAAGGATTTGGACAAGATCCGTCAGGAAGTACGCCATTCCAGCTACCGTACGGCCACAGCCGTCAGTGGCGCCGCCTTTATTGTGGGTGCAGCTATTATCAAAGGTCTGGATGGCTATTCAGCCAATATTCTGGCTGGCATGCCCGTACTTAGTTGGGTTCTGGGACTTTGGGGTGGCTTAATGCTTTATTTCAGTCTGCGGCGTTCCGGCTAATCAGAACAAGCCACTGATAACACCTTTATCATCAATATCAATGCGTTCTGCTGCAGGAATTTTCGGCAGGCCGGGCATGGTCATCACATCACCGCAAAGCACGACTATAAATCCTGCACCTCTCGACAAACGAACATCACGAATGGTCAGAGTGTGCTGCTCTGGGGCTCCGCGTAAACCAGGGTCACTACTGAATGAGTAAGGCGTTTTTGCCATGCATACCGGTAAATCTCCATGCAATGATTGAAATTCGCCGAGTTTTTTCATTACTTTTTTATCAGCGATCACCTCATTTGCCCCATACAACCGCATGGCGACAGCATTAATTTTTTCCCATAACGTCTCGCTGTCGCTATACAGCAATTTACATTTTCCAGGTTGCTGTAACTTTTCAACTACCGTCTGAGCTAATAACTCGGCTCCCGCTCCACCTTCAGCCCAATGACGGGCTAAAATGGCAGTTGCCCCCATGGACTCAACAGCATCCTTAATCAACGCAACTTCCGCATCACTGTCCTGAATAAAGTGATTTATTGCTACCACGCATTCCAGACCAAACTCGTTTTGTAAATTATGTAAATGCTTACGCAGATTGGTTAGTCCCGATTCAAGCGCCGTTAGATTCTCAGCAGCCAAATCCGGTACATTAACACCGCCATGGTATTTCAATGCCTTAACCGTCGCGACAACTACCGCAAGATCAGGACGAATACCGGCTTTCCGACATTTAATATTAAGAAATTTTTCCGCCCCCAAGTCAGCACCAAAGCCAGCTTCAGTCACCACATAATCGCTAAGCTTTAATGCCATTTTGGTCGCGATAACTGAATTGCAGCCATGCGCAATATTGGCAAAAGGCCCACCATGAACAAACGCAGGATTATTTTCCAGAGTCTGCACCAGATTCGGTTTAATGGCTTCTTTAAGTAAAGCTGTCATAGCACCCTGAGCGTTTAGATCATTGGCATATCTTGGTGTGCCATCAATTGAATATCCAATCAGAATATCACCAAGCCTTTGTTTTAACTCGGTTAATGACGCTGCCAGACAAAATATTGCCATGACTTCTGAGGCGACCACAATATCAAAGCGATCCTCGCGAACAAAGCCATTTGCAGGCCCCCCCATCCCTATCGTGATCTGACGTAAGGCCCGGTCATTCATATCCACAACCCGCTGCCAGGTAATTTTACGGGTATCCAGCTGCAGGCTATTGCCATGGTGAATATGATTATCAATCATTGCTGCTAACAGGTTATGTGCTGCTGCTATCGCATGTAGATCACCGGTAAAGTGCAGATTAATATCTTCCATTGGAACTACCTGCGAATAACCGCCACCGGCAGCTCCTCCTTTTAACCCAAAGCAAGGACCCATTGAGGGTTCGCGAACACAGACGGTGGCTTTTTTGCCAATGCGGTTCAACGCATCACTGAGACCAATAGTCGTGGTGGTTTTACCCTCACCGGCAGGAGTCGGGCTAATGGCTGTAACCAGAATCAATTTGCCATCTGGTTTTGTCGCCAGATCATCCATTACCTGCAGAGAAACCTTGGCTTTATAACGTCCATAGCTATCCAGATCATCCACCTGCAATCCTAATTTTTGCGTGGCGATATCCGTTATATTCTGCATTGTTGCCTGTTGGGCGATTTCAATATCTGACATGCTATTATCCGAATTTTGACTCTGCGGGCATTATACGCGAGTTAGTATATGGCTCAGTATCTTGGCCGATAATTACTCGCCCCAGCGTGGCATCAATTGATGTTTTATGGAGGCTTGATCGAGAATTCTGGCCACCACGAAATCGACAACGTCTTCAAGTGTCTGCGGTCGGAAATAAAAACCGGGATTAGGCGGCATAATACAAACACCCAGCCGGGAGAGTTTCAGCATATTCTCCAAATGGATGGGCGAAAAAGGAGCCTCACGGGGGACAACGATCAATTTACGTTGCTCTTTAATCATTACATCAGCGGCACGATTAATCAGATTATCGCTGCCGCCACAGGCAATGGCCGACAAGGTTCCCATGGTACACGGGCAGACAATCATCGTGGGCACTGAATGCGATCCGCTGGCAAGTGGCGATGACCATTGCTGCTCGCCATACAGTTTTATCTGTCCGGCCTGGCAACTAAATTGTTTTTCCAGTACTTTAGTGGCATCTGCTGCACGTGAGGGTAGTTTCCAGTCCAGCTCATCGGCTAATACAATTCGACCAGCAGCAGAAATCATCAGATGCACGGTGATTCCCTGCAACAACAACTGCTCTAGTAAACGTTTGGCATAGGGAGCACCCGATGCACCGGTAATGGCCAGCGCAACTTGTTTTGAATCAGTCATTGTTCAACGCATCCAGGATTTTTTGATGAATGCCGCCAAAACCGCCATTGCTCATCACCACAATATGGTCGCCTGATTTACTTTGATTAACCAATTGCTCGACGACATCATCAATGTTTCGAAGCAGTACCGAGCCATCGCCGAGTTGTTGCTGAATGTTATCTAACGACCAGGTTAACTGTGGATCCTGATAGAGAATGACCATATCAGCCGCGTTTAGTGATGCAGCTAAGGTATGCTCATGCACGCCCATTTTCATCGTATTGGAACGCGGTTCCAATACGGCAATCAATCGCTGTTGACCTATGTTGGCCCTTAACCCTTGCAAGGTGGTAGCAATCGCCGTGGGATGATGGGCAAAATCATCATATACTTTGATTCCCCGACATTCACCTCGTAGCTCAAGGCGACGCTTAACACCTTTAAACTGGTTCAATGCTTCACAGGCATGCTCCACAGTCACACCAACATGATGCGCGGCCGCAATAGCTGCCAGGGCATTATTAACATTATGCTGACCAAGTAAAGACCAATCCACTTTGCCGGTATTTTGGTTGTGTTGCAACGTAAAGCTATGTCCATCTTCTGCCGTTTCAGCTAATTGCCAGTCAGCCTGTACATCATTCAAGGTTTGTCTTGGTGTCCAGCAGCCACGCTCCAGCGTCTGTTCTATTGCAGGGATAGCGTGCGGCGTAATCACCAAACCTTCAGCCGGAACAGTACGAATTAAATGATGAAACTGCGTTTGAATGGCAGCCAGATCAGCAAAGATATCAGCGTGATCAAATTCCAGATTATTAATGACTAAAGTACGCGGGTGGTAATGAATAAATTTGCTGCGTTTATCAAAAAATGCCGTGTCATATTCATCGGCTTCGATCACAAAGAAAGGGGTATTTCCAATCGCAGCAGACTGACCAAAATTACCGGGTACTCCACCGATCAAAAAACCAGGTTGCATACATGCATATTCCAGAATCCAGGCCAGCATACTGCTGGTCGTGGTTTTACCGTGAGTCCCGGATACCGCTAGCACCCACCGATTAAGCAAAATGTTTTCTGCCAACCATTGTGGTCCGGAGATATAAGGTAAATTACGGTTCAGCACATATTCTACGGCAGGATTGCCACGAGACATCGCATTACCCATAACCACCATATCGGGAGCCGGTTGCAAATGCTCCGGCAAATACCCCTGCATGACGTCGATTCCTGCGGCGGCTAATTGATCGCTCATTGGCGGGTAAACATTGGCATCAGAACCGGAAACATCGAAACCACGTTCACGAGCCAGTAAAGCCAGTCCCCCCATAAAGGTACCGCAGATGCCTAAAATATGGATATGCATTCAGGCTACTCCGGACATGACAAGGCCATTAATAACAATCGCCAGCACTACGTATAAAACCGTTAAAGCAACCGCCTTAGGTGCTGATGTTTCAATACTGCGGCGTATGATATGTGCGGTGACCATCAAACTCCATAACATCACCAACATCAGTGCAAACAAGATGAAATTTGCTGTATCTGATTGTTCAGCGTACTGATGAAAGGCCCATAGCAGTGGCATGGCTAACAGACCCAACAGACTGCCGGTGCCGGCCAATGCCATTAATGACTGTTGGTAACGCGGCAAAAAGTGGTTCAGGCGAAGCAGTCCATAAAGAAGAGTCGTTAATACGATCACATCTGTTAAACCAATCCATAGACTGATTCGGAATGACATATCAATTTGGTTGACCGATACGCTGACAATAAAATATATCAACAATAGCAATTGCATCAGTTGATTATTAGCCGGAAGGCTATCTGGTCCTGAACGGAACAGACAAATGTCGATTAAGCGCAGTATAACTTTCATGTGCGGCATCATAGCGCGTCAGCAATAGTTCACAAAATTTTTCTTGTCTCTTTTATATTTTTACTCATAAAAAAACCCGGCAACGCATAACGCTGCCGGGTTTAATTTTAGTTATGTTTTATACTCAGTCGTCCAGAGCAACACCCCATGGGAAGGAGCCGACTTCGATGGTTTTAATACGCTCCTGCTTAGCAGTATCTACAACTGAAACAGTGCCATCCACCCCGTCAGCAGTGTAAATCATCGAACCGTCTTTCGATAGATCCAAGCCCCAGACACGTTTGCCAACAGGAACATTACCTTTTAATTCCAAAGTTTCCGCATCGAGAAATGCTACCGAATTACCACGTCCTGTGGTGACATAAAGCATTTTATCATCAGGACTGACTTTGATATCCATCGGCTTTGAGTTCTCTACATCAATACCTGATTTCTTGATTACTTTCAGTGTTTCCATATCGATAATGGCAACTTCATTGCCAATTTCGCTGGTGGCATAAGCCAGACTGCCATTACTGTTAAAAGCCAAGCCTCTTGGACGTGCGCCTACAACAAGATGTGCCACTGCTTCGTATTTAGTTGTTTCAATAATATGCACCATATTGCTTGATTCACTGGTGACCAAAGCATATTTACCGGTTGGAGATACTGCTACACCCTCGGGTTCAATACCGACCTGAACCACTGCCAGCTTTTCACCTGATTTAGGATCAAGGAAGGTCGCCTCGCCATCATCTTCATTCGAAATCACAATATGACCGCTCACCGGATTAACCCCAAATGTTTCAGGATCATCACCTGCATCCAGGGTTTTGATAACTTCCAACGTTTTTACATCAACTACAGCAATGGCATTATCTTCACTGATAGCGACATACAGCATGGTTTGATCAGGCGACAGACCAATACCCCGAGGCCGTTGCCCTATATCAATTGTCGTTTCAACTTTATTGGTGCGGGAATCAATCACACTTACCGTATTATCTTTTTCATTGGTGGCAAACAAGCGATGAGTAGGTTCAGCCAATGCGGCGGTACTCGCCAGAATCAGTGAACTTAACAAAAGTGTTTTAAATTTCATTCAGCGTTCTCCATAGTATTTTTTAATTTTATTTGCAGGTAACTTTACCAAGACTATCCAAGCCACCTTTAAAACCACGTAACGGCGCTTCAGCAACAATTTTATTATCGTTATCTACTAACAATAGAATTTGTCGTAACTGCCCATTCTCACGGAAATTAGCGTTATCGCCTTTTTGTCCATCAAACACCAGGTCCGTTTTAAGATGATTCAACATAAACTCTGCATCATACTGCATGGTTTGCACCACTGAGTCTGCAATCATTTTGGTTCCAGCCCAGCCAGCCCATGCCTGGTCCGTCATTGCCTCACCTTGAGATTTTTTAAACCGGTTGTTTAACTGGCTAGCAGCAAACTTTACAAAATCTTCGTGCCAGCTTTGTACATTTGCAGGCTTATCCGGATTCTTTTCCTGCCACTGCGCTAGAGCATCAGCACGCATTTCATCACTTGGCGTGATATGAAATAGATTCGGCAGACAGGATTCACGTAACTCATCCGAGCGTGAAATAAGATTTATCACCGGTATTGCAGCAAACTGTTCTGATTGAGCCACTTTCATTATGTAATCGTCATCTGTCGCTAACAACAGCACCGTTTCAATCTCAGTTGTTTCCAGTGCATCAGGCTCCACGACTTCTATTTGGTATTTTTGTCCCAGGAACCCTCCCTGAAGATTGGCTTCCTGAAGTCCCTGTTGCACGCCAAGCCAGACTTGTCCTTCAGTGGGTCCAACATAATGCATGGTGACTTCAATTTCATCTGCCATCAGCCATTGTGGCCAGATAAAAAACAGGAACAATCCATATTTTTTTAGGTGATACATTCATTTCTCCTTCCTTTATAAAACCCTTTCAAAGATACGTACTTAGAGATCCTTGACCATCAGGAAAATCCTCAACCTTTCAGGAAATTATCCTAACTGCGCTCCTGCAAAAACATCATTATTTTTATAATCAATTAGTTATATAAATTTTACCCTGTAAATCTGCATATAGAATATTGAAACTGGTTGATATAAACCACATCCTTATTTGGCAAGATGTTTTTTCTCAAGATTTCTTGCCAGAGGCCGCTACGGTTCATACTAGGAACAGAGTGAGAAAAATGAAAAACAAATCACTGGAATTGGATCTGAGGCAAATCATGCAGGGACTTGAGGAATTTGCAACGTTCATGAGTTATCAAAGCAACTATGAGGGATTACGCATACTCAAAGTGGAAACTCAGCATGAGAATGTTCAAGATTACAATACCAGCCAACCTTCAGACAATATTGTATCTATGGAAAAAGCTCGCATTAAACGAACTGAATACGTAGACACTTTTCCCGCTGCCAAAAAATATCAATAAAAAAGGCCCGCATCATGCGGGCCTTTTAATTTTAAACCTGACTCCCATCAGGGTTAACTTCACCATCTTCATCTATTTCAGGCGGCATCAAGTCAGTCTTAGTTACCCCCATCAGCAATACAGCAGTGCCTGCAATATAAATAGATGAATAAGTCCCCACCAGAATTCCGATAAGCAGCGCCGTGGCAAAAGCGTGAATTACTTCACCGCCAAATACAAATAATGCCACAACAACCAGCAATGTCGTCATCGATGTCATGATGGTCCGGCCTAAAGTGGCATTAATCGAAGTATTAATTACTTCAAGTGGTTCCGCTTTACGCATCTTCAGAAAGCTTTCACGGATCCTGTCAAAGACTACAATGGTATCGTTCAGCGAATAACCTATCACGGCCAGGATAGCGGCCAACACTGTCAGATCAAAATCCAGACGGAAAAAAGAGAAAAACCCAACAGTAATAACAACGTCATGGACTAACGCCAGCACCGAGGCAATCGCAAAACGATATTCAAAGCGCAGTGCCACATAAATAAGAATACCAATCAGCGCATAAACCATCGCCAGACCGCCATCTTCAGCAAGCTCTTCACCCACCTGAGGCCCCACAAACTCGACTCTTCTGACCTCAACAGCATCGGTTTGCTCTGCTTGCAATAAAGCCACAACCTGATTACTTATTTCAGCCATATTTTCACTTTCAATAACGGGCAAACGTATCAGTACGTCCGTTAAAGAGCCAAAATTCTGAACTAAAGCATCACCGTAACCACCCTGTTCAAGTATTGAACGGACCTCCCCAAGGTCGACTGCCTGAGGATATCCCACCTCAATCATTGTGCCGCCGGTAAAATCGATTCCGAAATTCAAACTGTTGGTCACGATTGAATACGCCGAAATCAGTATTAATACTGCCGAAAATGCTAATGCAATTTTTCGGATCCCGACGAAATTAATGTTTGTTTCTTTGCTCAATAAATGCATGACACAAGCCTTAATTAAATGGACAGTTTTGGTCGTTGCTTACGGCCATAAACAAGGTTAATCACCATGCGTGTGCCTACAATCGCAGTAAACATTGAGGTCAAAATGCCTAACGTCAGTGTGATAGCAAACCCCTTAATGGTTCCGGTACCAAAACCAAATAACACTATCGCAGCAATCAACGTTGTAATGTTAGCGTCAGCAATAGTTGAAAATGCTTTTGAATAACCGGCATCAATACTGGCACGTGGGCTGTTACCCAGTCTTAATTCTTCACGAATACGCTCGAAAATAAGCACATTCGCATCAACCGCCATACCAACTGTCAGCACAATACCTGCAATACCTGGCATGGTGAGTGTGGCCTGTAACATTGATAACAACGCCACAATTAACACCAGGTTGGCTGCTAAAGCCAGATTAGCCACTGCACCAAACAATCGATACCAGACAATCATAAATACGAGTACCAGAGCAAAGCCGATCATTACTGAAGCAAAACCCTGATCAATATTTTCCTGCCCCAGGCTAGGCCCGACAGTGCGCTCTTCGACAATATCGATTGGCGCTGCCAATGCACCTGCACGTAATAATAAAGCAAGATCCCGTGCTTCAGTCGTACTGTCCAAACCGGTTATCTGAAACTTTTTACCGAGTTGATCACGAATAGTAGCGACACTGATAATCTCCGGGATTTGACGTCGTACACTGACTTCTTCGCCATCAATTATCTGTGTTTCAACTTTAGATTCAATGAAAACCACCGCCATCGGGTTACCGATATTGTCACGGGTAATATTGCTGAAAATGCGTGCGCCTTTTCCATCTAATGTCACCGATACGGCCGGCGAACCGGATTGACCGTCTATTGTTGAGGCCGCATTGATAACATGTTCACCGGTCAGCATCACCCGCTTATTCAATAGATAAGGTCTGCCATCGCGGTGATAATATAATTCAGAATTGGCAGGAACTCGTCCGTTGACCGCATCCTGAACATCACTTTCAAAATCGACTAAGCGAAATTCCAGGGTTGCCGTGGCACCAAGAATTTTTTTCGCCTGAGCGGTATCCTGCACACCCGGCAATTGAACAACAATGCGATCCTGCCCCTGTTGCTGCACAGTAGGTTCAGCGACACCCAGCTCGTTAATACGGTTTCGCAAAGTGGTGATGTTTTGTTGTAAAGCCAGGTTCTGCGTTTCGCGAACAATCGTGTCATTTAAGTTTATAGTGACGGTTGGACGCTCTGCATTTTCATCGATAGCAACCACAAGCTCATTGTATTCGCGATCGATTGCATCAATAGCCGCATCAAGATCTGCTGCTTCCCGAAAGCCAAAGGTCAAAACACCATTTTCAACGTTGACCTGGGTATAGCGAATTGTCTTATCACGTAATAAAATACGAATATCGCTGGCATAACTTTCGAGTGTTTGCTTCAACACCGCATCCATGTCCACTTCCATCAGGAAATGCACACCACCGCGTAAATCCAGACCAAGATTCATCGGTTCTGCCCCAAGAGACTGTAACCAGGCCGGAGTATTGGGTGCCAAATTCAAAGCGACGATATAATCTTCAGAACTCAGTTTCTGCTGAATAAGTTCACGTGCCTCGAGCTGTTCATTGGCTTCACTGAAACGAATCAATAAACGGTTTTCTTCCAGCACTACACCCTTGTATGGGATTTCAGCCTGTTTAAGGCTTGATTCGATTTCATTAACCAACTGCAAATCAACGCTGTTCAGTCTTCCGGCAGAAACCTGTACAGCAGGATCATCACCAAACAGGTTTGGCATGGCATAGATAATGGCCGTGAGTATTACAGCCACAACCAGTAAATTTTTCCAGAGGGGGTATCGGTTCATCTTGATATCCAGATAGCAAAAAGGCTGCTCGCAGGCAGCCTTTTCATATTTACAGTTTTTTCAATGTGCCTTTTGGAAGCACTGAATTGATTGATTCACGACGTACTTTAACTTCGACAGTTTCTGCAATCTGCAAGTTAATCGCGTTATCGTTGATATCATTAATTTTGCCCATCAAGCCACCATCCGTTACAACCTCATCACCTTTCGCTAGTGATTGCTGCATAGTACGGTGGGCTTTAGCGCGTTTTTGCTGCGGACGAATCAACATCACGTAAAAAAGCACTAATAAAATGATTGGGAACGCAAAATCAAGCAAGCCCGGCGAACCCGTTGATGCTGCAGTTTCAGCAAAAGCAGGTGAAATCAGAAAATCCATCATATTTCCTCTAAACTGGCAAATAAAAGACAGTGATTATGCCACAGCCAACTGCCGGCTGATAGCCAATTAACCTATTCTGCACGATCCTGACGCATTGCGTAAAACGATTGACGAAACTGTTGAAGATTTCCCGCTGCGATTGCGTCTCTCAGCTGTTGCATCAAGCGTTGATAATAATGCAGATTATGAATGGTATTCAGTCTTGGACCGAGCATCTCACCGGTACGATCCAAATGATGCAAATAGGCGCGACTGTAATTTTTACAGGTATAACAATCACAGTAAGGATCCAAAGGTCCTGTGTCCATTTTATGACGACTGTTGCGAATTTTAATGACACCTTCATGTACAAATAAATGACCATTTCGTGCATTCCGCGTTGGCATCACGCAGTCAAACATATCCACACCCAGACAAACCGCTTCAACCAGATCTTCGGGCCGACCGACGCCCATCAAATAGCGTGGCTTGTCCGTTGGCATTTTCTCGCTGAGGTGGTTGAGAATTCGCAGCATGTCTTCTTTTGGTTCGCCCACAGACAAGCCGCCGATGGCATAACCATCAAAGCCGATCTCAGTCAGACCTGCCAGAGATTCATCACGTAATGCTTCATGCATACCCCCTTGCACGATTCCGAATAACGCCGAGGGATTATCTCCATGTGCTGCTTTACTGCGCGCTGCCCAACGTAGCGATAACCGCATCGAAATGGCCGCGGTCTTTTCATCAGCAGGATACGGCGTACATTCATCAAAAATCATTACAATGTCACTGCCAAGGACGCGTTGCACAGCCATGGATTCCTCAGGCCCCATAAAGACCTTGTCACCACTGACTGGCGAGCGGAAATGCACACCCTGCTCAGTTATCTTGCGCAGCTCACCAAGACTGAAGACCTGAAAACCACCGGAGTCGGTCAAGATAGGCTTATCCCAGCGCATAAAGTCATGTAAATCACCATGTCGCTGGATAATATCTGTACCTGGACGCAACATCAGGTGAAAGGTATTGCCCAGAATGATCTCTGCTCCAGTGGCTTTGACCTCTTCCGGCGTCATTGCTTTAACTGAACCATAAGTCCCAACCGGCATGAAAGCAGGTGTTTCAATGGTTCCCCGGTCAAAACTCAGTTGGCCGCGGCGGGCAAGTCCATCCTGTGCTGATGTCGCAAATTTCATTGTGTTAACTCATCAAAAATTGGCGCACAGGATAGCATTATCGATAAGGTTTCAGTGAATTCAGACGCAATCCCCTGTCAGTTAAGGTAGGATCTGCATAAAATTTTTAGTGGAAAGCAGTATGAGTCAATCAAAAATTATTGTGGCGTTGGATTACCCCGATGCGAATGCCGCGCTTAATATGGCCGATCAGTTGGATCCTTCGCGTTGCCGCCTCAAAATAGGTAAAGAATTATTTACCCGCAGCGGCCCGGAAATCGTCAAAACGTTACAACAAAAAGGTTTTGATATTTTTCTGGATTTAAAATATCACGATATTCCAAATACTGTTGCTAAAGCCTGTGCAGCCGCTGCTGATTTAGGCGTCTGGATGATGAATGTTCATACTTTGGGTGGACCGGCAATGATGTCTGCAGCACGTGAAGCGATCGGCAGTCATCATGATGCTCCTCTACTGATTGGTGTGACATTGCTAACCAGCATGGAGCAGCAAACATTTGAAGCCATAGGTTTAGAAGGCACCATTCCCGAAACAGTCCTTCGGCTTGCTGTAATGGCAGCAGATAATGGCTTGGATGGTGTGGTTTGCTCGGCACATGAAACGGCGATGTTAAAAGCCGAACTGGGCAGCCAGTTTCAATTGGTGACCCCAGGCATACGTCCGGCAGGCAGTGCAAAAGGCGATCAACATCGGATCATGACTCCTGCCCAGGCTATTCAGGCTGGCAGCCATTATCTGGTCATAGGTCGTCCGATAACTGCTGCAGCAGATCCAATGCAAAAGCTGATTGAAATTGAAAACGAGTTACGTTAGAGACTCATAAAAAAGCCCGCAGCAAGCGGGCTTTCATTTGTATCAGTATCGTTTTTTAACAAATTAAACTTTAAATTTCCCTGAAGCATCCTGCAATTGAGAAGATAGACTGCTAAGTGTATCAACCGCTTCAGAAGTAGCACGTGCACCATCTGCAGTATGATCAGCAATCTGACTGATATTAACAATACCGCGATTAATATCTTCAGCAACTGAACTTTGTTCATTAGCCGCATTTGAAATCTGCGTGCTCATCTCATCCATGGTAGAAATCATCGCTGTTATAGTATCCAGAGCCGAACCAGCACTGGCAGCTTTTTCGACACTGGTCTTGGCGCTTTCACGACTTTCATTCATGACTTTCACGGCAGCACGAGCACCTTGCTGCAAACGCTCTACCATTTCTTCAATTTCGTGCGTGGATGACTGGGTTCTGGCAGCAAGCGTACGAACCTCATCAGCAACTACCGCAAAGCCTCTGCCATGTTCACCGGCACGGGCCGCTTCAATAGCAGCATTCAATGCCAACAGATTGGTTTGCTCTGTAATTCCGCGTATGACATCAACGATTGCACCAATATTACCGATATCCGCTTCGAGTTCACTTAAAGTCTCAGCCGCTTTTTCAACTTCGCTGGCCAGAGTATCAATAGATTGCATTGTCTCCAGTACCACCTGCTTGCCGGCTTTAGCTTCATTATCGGCATTACGTGCGGCTTCAGCAGCATTGGTTGCGGTGCGTGCTACTTCCTGAACAGAGGCAGTCATTTCATTCATCGCTGTCGCGACTTGATCAGTCTCTTCCTGCTGTTTTAATACTCCCGTCACCGTTTCTTTACTGATGACCGTCATGTTTTGCGTTGCGGTATTTAGCTGACTGACACCACCAATCAGCGTGTGCACCAGGTTGGCAACATTTTTGCGGGCACTGTCTAGTTCAAATGCCATCCAGCTGAAATCGCTTTTACCGGAAATGGCAATTTTTTGCGTGAGGTCGCCTTTCTTAATATTCTGAATTCCATTGACCAATGTGGTTGCGCGTTTGTCACCAAAACGTCCAATAACATGTGCCATAAACATGATCAGTGCACTACCGATAACAACAAATCCACCCACCACTTTAAGTTGTTGCATCGAGGTAACCGCGTTCAGTTCCATGTAGAACATTAACCCGGCCAGCACCACCAAACCGATAATGCCAAATCCGGCAACAATGTACATGCGTTTTCTCAGCGAATAATTCTCTAACTTAAACACGCCGCATTCTCCCTTCTATGTTTATAATTATTGTAATTATCATGCAAACACACTCACACCGACACTATTATCTGGTGAATCAACTGATAACTGTGTTGCTTCATTGTCCATATCGTCCGTTTCAACAATAACTTGAGCTATATTATTGCCGCCATGTAACTGTTCATCTTGCTCAGAACCCTGCGAAGGCTGATCCTGATGGCTTACTTCAGCATTATTCAATGCCAGTCCGCTTTCGTTGAAACTCTCACGTAATCTCGGCAGTGCCTGCTCCAAAGCATCCCTTGCTGCTGCATTTGAGGCAATAAAAGTAACATTGGTCTGATCATTTTGCATACTCAACCTGACTTCTACAGGGCCGAGATTAGCCGGATTCAGCCTTAACTCTGCTTGTTGAACACCCTCACGCGCCATCCAAACCACCCGGCTACTCATCACTTTGCCCCAAGCTGCACTGTTAAGCTGAGGTTGTATGTTCAGCGATAAAGCGGGATTAGCAACACTCGGTGTACCAGCCACAGACGTGGTCATACCGGGGATGGTAGAAAATACTAAAGGACTACTGAGTTTGCTGGCTGAACTTCTCTCCGCCTGAGGATCCAGTTGCCGCATCGCGGAAATTGTTTCAGCACTGGCGGTCATCAACTGTTCCGGCGTTTTTCCCGCCGTTTGCATCATTAACTTAACCTTTTCGGTGGTAACCGCGTCACCTTCCACATTTTGCTTCTGAATTGCCTGAAGTATATCTGCACGGATTGACGTTGCTGAAAAATCTGCATTATTCGATTTGCTCTGCATCGCAAGCACAGATTTTTTCATATCCTTATCACCTGACTGTGGAATATTTATTAATGGCGTTGTAGCGAGCTGCTGCTTTTCAGTTTTCTTTTCTGTCACGGGAGTAACAGCCAAAATCATTAAAGGATCACTTTCATCCTCACTCTCAGTCTTATCAATTTTGCCGTCAGTATCGACAATGATTTCTTTAGTCGGTGCTTTATCGGATTCCAGTTCTGAATTGTCAGCCGTTTTTTCCGTCTTATCTACCTTTTCCGATTTTTCAGGCGGCAATTCTTTGCCGTCTTTTGCATCCGGCTTTTCCGCTTTGGTGTTTGCTTCAGCCTGTTTATTATCTGTTTTAAGGTCATTCCTGGCCGGTTTATCTTGATCTGGTCGTTGAGGTTCATTTAGCCGACGATCCAGTTCCGACGCAAAGGCCGCATTATCTTTACTGTTGGCAGCAGAAGTTATGGCTTTGTCTGTATTGTTCGGGGCAACACTCAGCGAGGAGAGGGTCAGTTGTTGCGTCATTTCATTTCCTTAAACTCTGGTTAGTAGCCGTATAGCGCTGTTATAGGTAATGAATAGCAATGGCTGTGCCAGAATCGATATTTCATAGCTCAGTATTTTTAGTGATTACTTTAATCAACTGCGTTAATGCATTGGTTTGCTCAGACAACTGTTGGCTGATTTGCTCTATGGAATGGCGGCTGCGATTTTCCCAACCGATATGATTATGCGTCAGATCTTTTTCCAGTTGTTGTGAAAGCTCAATGCTTTTATTCAGCTGTTGCTGCTGCTGACCAGACTGAATTTTCAAAGGTTGAAGCAATTGACTCAATTGTTGGTTCAGCACTCTAATTTCCATTGAAAAGTCACGAAGCTGACGCGCATCATCACCCAGCTTTGCCGCTTCAACAGTACAATTTAACGCCAGCAGGCTGGTTTCAAACACGGCGTCATCTATTTCCTGCAACATAGCAGTTAAATGACTGTTTTGCAGTTGAACTTGGTAAAGCGTTTTTTCCAGTGCCGGTAGAATATTTTGTGCTAACGGAGCGTTTTCGTTCGGCGTTGAAGATAGCGATAGACCTGAACCAGTCGCACTATGAGGATAACATTCGAGCAGAAACCCCTCGGGCTTATCATTTTTGTAAAGAACCGAAATCGTTAATCGCACATCCAAAAAGTCGTTGCGTAAATCAATACTTCTAGGCAGCTGCTCGAAATCACTTAGCCACTCTATGGGGAAGGGAACGGCTTCAGCGAAATGTTGTAACGAAATACCTTTAAGTCTCTCAATATTAAGATCTGGAAACATTTTTTTGAGACTGTCTTGATACTGTTTTAGCAGTGTTTCTGCCGCTACATTGAGGTAACTTACCACCAGATTTAAATCGATAATAATCATCGGCGTGGCAGTTTGCTCGACGGCTAGCGAGGTAAGCACATACTCTGCTGCCGGAGCTTGATCTGTTTGATAAACCGTTACCGGCTCGGCTACCTGGCCAACAGGAGTCTGCATCAACTCAGCCACATACTGCAGAACATTTCTCCACGCTTGCAGTAACGTGTCATCCCATTCCTGCTCAGAAAATTCGGCAACCACGGATAACCAGTTTTCGATGAACATCTCATAATGGGATTGTTCGACACCATATTGCTGATGTCGCACTCCCAGCCCCTGAAGATAATCCTCGATCATTTCCGAGTCACGTAAATGCTGGATCAACAAAACCATCGATGCGAGTAATTTCTTATGTTGCCCTTCAATCGTGACTGATTTGAACAACGGCATTATCGCCGGGTATTCAGCAAATAATCGCTGATAAAAGCGCTCAGCTAATGCATCACTAAAACTCATTAACGCAGCAAAATTATGCTCGACCAGGGTTATATCTTGCTCATCCAGCCCTGCCAATCCACTAATAGGATGATGTTGTAGAGCATTCTCAGCCATCAGTCTGCTCTTCCCAATAGCAAATCATTTGCCAGAGACTGATAATCAGCTGGATTTGCAGACTCGTTATCGTATATCACCGTTTTTAGCACTCGCTTCGGAAAATACTGTGTCAATAAATCACCGAACTGGTAGGCAAAATCAGTACCGTCCGGCAATCTGTTTAAACATAACCATAACCTTATTGAATCAGATCTCAATTTCGCCACCCGTTGCAATACCGGTAGCATTTTTATCATACCGCGTAATGCACCATGCTCCGCAGAAACTGGTATAAGCATATCACTCGCAGCCAAAACGGCATTCGTGCCTAATAATCCTGAGATCGCAGCGCAATCAATCAGAATGATATCTGCATCTGATTGTATTGTCGAAGTAAGTAGTTGCTTCAGTTTAACACCGAGTTTTATTGATGGTGTTTGCTGTTCGAACAAATGCAGCTCGGGACCCGACGCAATTAAAGACAGTTGTTCGCTTAGAGGCAGTATTACATCACGGGCATCATCTTTAAAAGAAAGTAAAGCATCCATGCCAATTTGAGTTTCAGCTACCCCAAATTGTCGGGTGAGATCAGCCTGGGGATCCAAATCCAGCATCAGCACCCGATAACCCATTTCTGCCAGAATCACCCCCAGGTTTGCCGTGATGGTGGTTTTACCGACGTCATGGGTCTGATTCATCACAGCAATAATTCGTTTTGTCCCTTGCCCAAACATGGTTTAATTCTGTCCCTGTAGCAATTGCTCAAATAAATTAGCTATATCAAGTAAATGAATCTTTTGTGAATCATCATTCACACTATTTATCAGACACTGATGTGTGGATGAGCTGGATGCCATTTCAGCAAGCTCTGAGTGGTACATTAGAATCGTCACGTCGGTAACACTAAGCCCCAGTAGTCGTTGTGAATCCAATGGATGATGTAACAAAACCAGTAATGGACAGTTAAATTGATGAGGAGGGACGTCAACTTCAATCAATTTATTCATATTAACGACCGGCACAATCGCATTGCGAACATGCACAACACCAGATAACCATGAGTTCGTTCCAGGCAGTCGTAATACATTTTCCAACGCCAGGACAGTCGTAATACAATGGACCGGCAGCGCATATTGCTGATCTTCGATAACGATCAGCTGGTAAAGATCATTGTCCAAAGGCGAATTAGCAGACGATTTCATTGCTCACCGGCAATCGTAAGGGACATCAACAGCTTGCCAGGCTCGAGCAGTAAAGCAATATTTCCATCATTCAGTATTGCGACGCCCTTGACTCCATTTACATGACGATAATGCGGAAGTAAGGACTTAACAAGCAGTTGAGCCTGTTCAGCCAAACTGTCTACCTTCATTGCAAAAACATTGTTTTCAGTAGTCAGTAAAATGATAAAACCGGACTGATCATCTGTTTCCTGTACAGGCAACTGCAGGAATTGGCGAATATCAATCAATGGTACTTGCCGGTTATCATCAGTGATAAACCACTTTTTGCCTCGATGCCAGACTAACCTGCTGCTATGAGCAGCATAGCTATCCAGCACACTTATTAATGGCAATGCCAGCGTTTGTTGATCAACATTAATGAGTTGTACATCCATTAAAGCCTGATGAACAGGTATGTACAGGGTAAAACAGCATCCTCTGCCATGGCTCGAAATTAACTCAATTCGACCTCCCATATCGGTAATATGTTGCTTCACAACATCCAATCCGATACCTCTTCCGGAGATAGCATCTGCTGATACTGCGGTGGAAAAACCTGGCCGAAATACCCAGTCACTGAGCAGTTGTTGATCAAGCTTACTCCCCTGCAAATTGACCCCGAGCTGTTTTGCTTTGGCCAGGATCTTTTCTTCAGCTAAACCAGCTCCGTCATCACTGAATCGAATGATCAGTTGCTCATCAACTTGTTCAGCAATAATGTGGATTTGACCTTTTACAGATTTGCCGGACTGCTGGCGAAGCTCGGTGGGTTCAATTCCATGAGCGAATGTATTTCGCAAAAGATGGGTTAATGGATCTATCAACGAATTGACGATCATGCTATCCACCTCAATGGGCGCGATATCCATATTCAACTGGATTGGTTTATCGGTTTTATTCGCCAGATCAAATGCCATCCGGGGTAATCTTGCAAAAGCATCGGCCAATGGACGCATCGAAATATGTAACAGCTGTTGTTGCAATAATTGCTGTTGATGTTTCATCGCCTGATTACGACGCGTTAAACGAATTTTATCCGTTTGATTTAACTGGTTAGTAAGTGCAAACGTCTGCTTTAACTGTGTCTGTAATGTATGCGAAACGGTTAATAATGCTTGCAGATTGGCCTCGCTCATTTTGTATCGATTTGGCTCATTGACTCTTTTGGTCTGCGCTAAAGCCAATACTTCTACCGTGAAATCACAGACATGTTTTACCCAGTCAAACTGCGAGATAATTTGTTGATAGCTCACTTCAGCCGTAAGTGTTATTTGCCAGCGCAGGTAACATTTATACAGGTCAAAATCTGCAAAATCGGGTAATTTATCAGTAAAGACGGAAACCTTTACCGGACCAAACTGGCGTAATGCTTTGATAATCCGTAATGGATCATGGCCGTTTTCAAAAAACTGCGGATGTGGGCCAAAATCAATTTGCCAGACAGAGCCATTCATTTCCGGCACAATCGGTGGTTTACCATTATTCTGATTTTGCTGATCCAGACGATTTATCCTAGCAAGGCAATTTGCCAGATTTTCGGCCTGTATTGCTGGATCTGCTTCAGTACCACTTAAGCATTGCCGGCAAAAATCAATTGCCACCAACAGTCCGTCCCTGTCTTGGCTGGTAAGTTGGCGGTTTTCCGTCAGAATATTCTCGATGGCATGACAAACTTTTGCTATTGCTTCATTTTCGAAACTGGCGGCAGTCCCCTTGAGGGAGTGCAATAGTCTGAGAGTATCTTGCCAATGGGCATCGCCGCTGGTGGAGCTCTCCAATGACGATAAGAGCCAATCCTCTATTTGGTTTAATGTTTCCAGAGCTTCCTCATGAAAAGCAGCTGTGGCAGAGGATAAAAGCGGATGCATGGCAATCGAAGATTAATTAAGCAGTGAGTTGATAGTGTCGACCAACTGTTCAGGATCAAACGGTTTTTTTAACCATCCACTAGCACCTGAAACACGGCCAAGATTTTTTTTGTCTTCATCTGTTTCCGTTGTTAATAACAGCACCGGGGTGAAACGGTATTGCGGTAACAAGCGCAGCATCGTTATGAATTCTGGTCCAGTCAGTTGCGGCATATTAAAGTCACTTAATACCAATTCAAACTGCTGCTCAGTCGCCATATCAATGGCCTGTTTACCATCTTCTGCGCACACCACATCATGGCCTGAATTCTGCAAAATAATCTGCAACATCTGTCTGAGCGAGGGGGAATCATCGACGACTAGAATCCGAGCCATTTTAGTTATTCTCCATTGAATCATTATCGGCAACTGATGGCTGATCGGTCATTTTAAAAGATAGACCGGAAAGACTTACGGCATCCTGAAAGCTATCACTCATCGCAGACCAGTGCACCTCAATATCATATTTCTCTGCCTGTTGCTGAAATTGATAAAGTAATTGTAACGCCGCGGTATCAATACGCTGCAAACGGCTGACATCAATAAAAACGTTATTTCCAGCCAGCAGTATTTTTAAACAGTGCAAATACCAAGACTCCAATTGAGTAATGTTTAGCTGTTCTCCACAATCAAGTTTTTCCGTTGTATTCGTCATTTTTATAGCTTTTTTTAATTACATTTTTTGCCGCAATACAATAAGGACCGGACAAAAATGTCCGCTTGTGAGTTTATACAACCAATGTCATATGCAAATTACCACATAACAAATCTAAGCAGAGACTATGCCATATGCCAGGGTTTATTTATGTTTGCGTGCCCAAAGCATAGCGGTATGTTCATCAGCCAGTCGCTGCTCCAGTTTATGCTGACGTTGCTCGTCTTCTTTTTGATAGCGTTCTTTGAGGGATTCGATAGATCGTTGTTTATTTTTGGCTTCCAGCCAAAGCTGACGTTGTTTTTGGGTCTGCATAAAACACTGTTCGACGTGGCGCTGTTGCATTCGAATAGCGTTATCTAACTGTGCAAGAAATGATCTTAAGTCAATTGCTTTGCGAGCACTCATCTGTACAGCGTCACCTTGGCGAAATTGCTGCAGGTACTCTTCGCGATAACGCAGTAAATCATTAAGCTGATGTTTTTCCTGCTCAAGCACGTTGTTGGCCTGAACCAGGCTCTGCATGGCTTTATCGGTCTCACGACCGGCCATTTCAATTACTGGTATCAGTTTGCTTGCCCGTGTCATATTGCTGTAGCACCCGAATCCGTCGTGTTATCCAAAATTAGAATTTACGTTGCTCCGCTGTCATCAATTGTCCATTTAATTGCTGTGAATTGCTCATCTGGCCAAAAGCCAGTTTTTGCAATGACTGCAGGCTACTGTTCCAATCATGCGCCACATGCATGTCCTGTTTCAACATTGCTGATAACGCCGGAAAACGATTAATGGCTTCATCAATTTGCTGATCGCTTCCTGCCTGATAGGCACCAATGGTAATTAAATCCTGATTCTGCCGGTAAGTAGAATAGATTCGTTTGAATTGCTGGGCCAGCTGCAGTTGTTTGGCATCGACAACCTGCGGCATGACACGACTGATCGACGCTTCAACATCAATCGCCGGATAATGCCCGGCTTCAGCTAACTGCCTGGATAACACTATATGTCCATCAAGTATGGCACGAGCTGCATCGGCCACCGGATCCTGTTGATCATCACCTTCGGTGAGCACCGTATAAATTGCGGTTATTGCTCCACCACCAACTTCACCACTGCCAGCACGTTCAACAAGCTGTGGTAATAACGAAAAAACCGATGGAGGATAACCTTTGGTGGCTGGCGGTTCACCAACTGCAAGGGCAATTTCACGCTGCGCCTGGGCAAAACGTGTCAGTGAATCCATTAACAACAAAACCTGCTTGCCCTGATCGCGAAAGTATTCTGCAATACTGGTTGCCAGCATGGCGCCATGCAACCGCATCAAGGGTGAATGATCGGCTGGTGATGCGACGACCACGGCACGCTTTAAGCCTTCTTCACCTAGAATATCTTCAATAAATTCTTTAACTTCACGTCCCCGTTCACCGATCAATCCCACCACGATGACATCAGCTTCGGTAAAACGCGTCATCATACCCAGCAACACACTTTTGCCGACACCACTCCCGGCAAACAGACCCATCCTCTGACCACGACCAACCGTCATTAACGTATTGATTGCCCGGACACCAACATCAAGATGTTGTCTGACCGGTGCACGGGATAAAGGATTTACTGTTTTCCCATGCAGAGGGACTTTATCTTTTACGTTAAGCGGCCCACGTCCATCAAGCGGTTTTCCGGCACCGTCGACAATTCTGCCTAGTAAAGCGTTACCAACAGGTACCTGAGAATCACTACGGATTGGCCTGACCCGGGCATTAGGAACCAAGCCGCGAATATTGCCGGTAGGCATTAAATACAGTGTTTCATCATGAAACCCTACTACTTCAGCTTCGACAGGTTCTCTGCCAGGAGCATGAATTTCGCAACGACTGCCAATGGAGGCCTGGAATCCAACAGCCTCCAGCGTCAGACCGACCATTCGGGTCAATCGTCCTTCAACGGTAATCGGTGTTTCATGATCTGCTGTCAGTCGCTCCAGCTGATGCTGCAACCTGTCATGCAAAGAGGTTGATTGGTTTGGCGATTCAGCTGGGTTCATGATGGTTGTCTTGGCTTAATAACCGTGAAATCAAATTATTGAGTCGGGTTTCAACGGTGGCATCAATGGTAGTATCTGCCGTCACCAACTTGGCTCCCCCACGATTTACCAGCGGATCCTCATACCATTGCCAGCCGGTATCTTCATCCAGTTTCAAGCCGTTTTTTACCAGCTCCATATCTTCGGGGTTCAGATAAACTTTTAGCTGGCGATCACTGACGGGTAAAACTGCAAGCGCTTCGCGCACAGCGGTCAAAACCATTTCAGGTTTTTGCTGAAGTTCGTGATAAACCATTTGCCGCACCAGCAAACTGATCATCGACAGTAAATCATGTTCAACAATTGAATCAATGCTCTTAAGCGGATTATTCAGACTGTCAATCAAGGCTTTCCATTGTTGAGCCTGTTGCAGAATATCGGCTTCCCCGGCTTTCAATCCTGCTTCATGACCTTGCTGGTAACCTTCATCATAGCCCAGCTTAAAACCTTCTTCCTGCGCTGCCTGCTGAACGGCTTCCAATGCTTCAACGGTTAAAGGGTTGGTATTTTCAGCTTCAACATCTGACACCGATACCACACGAGGAACTTCCCATCGCTCATAGGCATTGGCGAGTTCTTCGGCGGATAAAACGTTAGCATGTTGGGTGGTATAAAGATCATCAGATGAAGTCATCACCACCACCGCTACCTAATGCAATATCACCTTTATCGGATAACATCCGTGCGGTAGACAAAATGGATTTTTGCGCGGCCTCAACATCACTGATACGCACGGGTCCCATCGCTTCAAGATCATCACGTAACATCTCTGCTGCACGCTGGGACATATTTTTAAGAAACTTCTCTTTGAGATTTTCATCAGCACCTTTAAGGGCAAGCTGAAGCTGATCGGTTTGAATTTCACGCATTAATGTTTGCATGCCACGATCATCCACATCAATCAGATTATCAAATACAAACATCAAATCTTCGATGTTCTGACCGAGATCCGGTTCGGATTCTTTGATTTTTTCCATAATGGCTGCTTCACGACTACCCTCAACAAAGTTAAGGATATCGGCAGCTGTTTTAGGCCCGCCAACGGTGGCAGTTTGTCCGCCAGCATTACCGCTGAATTGTTTTTCCAGGATTTCATTCAGCTCATTCAGCGCCGCAGGCTGCACACCATCCAATGTGGCCACCCGCAGCAGAATCGCTGCCTGATCACGTTCTGGAAACATACCAAGCACCTGAGCTGCTTGATCGGGATCGAGAAACGAACAGACTATCGCGACGATTTGGGGATGTTCCAGTCGTATGACTTCATAGATAGCACGAGCATCCATCCATTTTAACTGCTCCAGACCATTGGTATTGCCACCGGAAAGAATCCGATCAAGCAAACCACCGGCACGTTCTTCACCCAGTGCACCAACCAGCATTTTCCGTACATAATCATGAGAGCCAATGCCCAGACCAGTTTCCTGTTCCACCGTGGTGACAAAACTGCCTAATACAGTTTCAACCTCACTACGCGTCACATTGTTCAAAGTTGCCATGGCCTGACCGATTTTCTGAACTTCTTTCGGCCCCATATGCTTAAGCACCTGCGCAGCATCTTCCTCACCTATTGAGCGAAGAAAAACTGCGGCTTTTTCAGTACCAGTTAATTTACGGGGTTGTTCGGCCATTATGCATCACTCGCTGCCCAGTTTTTTACGACCTGCGCAACCAGCGCAGGGTCCTGCTGTACTAAACTGCGAATATTAGTTAAATGCTGTTCAACACGCTCAGAACCAGTCGTCAGTTTAGCAATATCCTCACCGTTTTTACTACTTGCTGCCAATACTTGCTCTGCTGACATTCCCTCGGCATTTTCACCGCTCTGGTTGGCTAACTGTTTATCAGGAGATTTATTCAAATCTCTGAAAGCTGGACGTATCAAACCAAATATTAAGAATAACACGACCAATGCACCCAAGACTTGTTTACCCACGTCCCAAACCCATGGTTGTTCCCACAGTGGGATACCTGGAAGTGGCTCGGCCTCAATCGGAGTTACAAATGGTGCGCTGACAACATTTAAGCTGTCGCCTCGGGCCATATTGAAACCAATTGCGTCCATGACAAGCGTGTTAATACGCGCCATTTGTGCGTCGCTCATTGGTGTGGTGACAACATTACCTTCAGCGTCGGTGGTGGTCGGTTCATCGACCAATACAGCAACGCTCAGCTTACGAATGTCGCCAGGCGCCAGACGGCTATGACTGATGGTGCGATCCAATTCAAAATTACGGGTGGTGCGACGTGAACTTGAGCCAGGTGTAACCGTCTCAGTAGTCGTTTCTCCATCTTCTCCAGCGTTTTCCTGAGCAGCTTGTTCCGGTGCGACACCACCACCAGGAGGTTGATTAGCCAATGCCCCCGGCACTCCCATAGGTCCAAATCCCCCAACGCGCTCTTCTTCAGCAAGTTGTTCACTTCGTAATGCCGCGAGATCCGGGTTATAACTTTCCTGTGTTTGTTCGGTTACCGTAAAATCGACATCTGCCACCACTTGGGCACGCACGCCATTCATGCCAACGATAGGTGTCAAAATATCCTCAATACGACTGATATATAATTGCTCAAGTTTTTGCGTAAACTCTAGCTGGGAATCACTTAATGCCAGACTGTTACTCCGTTCTGGTTGGCTAAGTAAATTGCCACGCTGATCGACTACCGTGACATCTGAACTTTTCATGTTAGGTATGCTGGCCGCGACCATGTGAGTAATAGCCGATATATGGCCACGTTCTAATGTTCGTCCAGAATAAAGATTAACGACCACTGAAGCCGTAGGCGGTTTACGTTCACGTACAAATACCGATTGCTTGGGAATAGCCAGATGCACACGGGCACTGCGAACGTTCTGTAACTCACTCACTGAACGGGCAAGCTCTTGTTCCATTGCACGCTGATAGCGAGCCTGCTCAATAAACTGGCTGGTGCCAAACCCCTGTTCCTGACTGAGGATTTCCATGCCTTGTGCACTACTGCGCGGTAAACCTTCAGCTGCCAGGCGTAAGCGTAATCCCTGAACTTCTGAAGCCGGAACCAACAATGCCCCTGTAGTAGGGTCTAACTTATAATCAATTTGCATCTGTTGCAGCACATTGGCTACTTCAGAGGATTCCTGAGCTTCCATGCCGGAAAATAACACCTGATAAGAAGGTGTTTGTGACCACATAAACACGTAACCGCCAACAGCAATACTGGCTGCGATCGCCAATAAAAACATGATCTGCTTGGTTATGGGTTGGCGGGAAATATTATTTTGCATAACCGCCAACGGAGTGTTGGCAGCAAATGTGTTCGTTTTTGTAGCAGGTGCATTTTCCATATTCAGGCTCTTCAGTTAAACCAACGCCATTAAATCGACATTCTCATGACTTCCTGATAAGCCTCAATCAGCTTATTGCGGACCTGGACCGTGGCTTCAAACGCCACACTGGATTTTTGGGAGGCAATCATGACATCGGTTAAATTGACATTGGGATCACCCAATTCAAAAGCTGTTCGTAACTGACCTGCTGTTTGTTGAGTTTCATTTACTTTATCCACAGCATTTTTCATCAGATCACCAAAATCAACTCTGCCACTGGATAAATTCTGCTCAGCTGGCATTGGCATGGTCTGATTAGCCTGAGTTTGCATGGCCCGCATCTGCGTCAGTAACTGGTTAGGATCAATAGCTTTTATCATGATTATATTCTCGCTTTGTATTGCTTGTTGGGCTGAGTTTGTTTATGCAGACTTCTTGCCAAATTTTCCAGGAATGGCAATGCCCTGTTCACGAAAACGTGAGATTTTGTAGCGTAAGGTGCGTTCACTGATGCCTAATTCTTTTGCTGTCTCCCGGCGGCTACCGCGATGTTTTGCCAGTATGTCGAGAATATGACGCTGTTCGTGACTACGTAAATCATCTGCATTATCGACGGGGCTAACAGTCTCACTCTGCTCTGTAACAGGTGTCGCGTTTAGTTCATTTGTGGTTTGCTGAGCTCCCGATATAGCTTCATATGCCAAATCATCGGCGCTAATGATTGAGCCAGTTTGTAAAATCAACGCCCGTTGCAGAACATTATCGAGTTCCCGAACATTTCCCGGCCAGTTGTGTTGCGACAGTTTTCTTTTTGCTTCACTGTCGAAATGCGGAGCGACCCGTCCACCTTGCTTGCAATGACGTTCGAGTAACTGCTCGGCAAGCGGTACGATATCCTGAGGTCTTTCTCTCAAAGGCAATAACTGCAACGGAAAAACATTCAATCGGTAAAATAGATCCTCACGGAAACGGCCGGCTTTGACTTCATCACGTAAAGTGCGGTTGGTAGTCGCCAGCACACGAACATCAAGAGAGAGGGTTTTTCTGCCCCCCAGACGCTCCACTTCGCGCTCTTGCAATACGCGCAGTAATTTGGCCTGCAATGAAATATCCATCTCGGTAATTTCATCCAGCAAAATCGTGCCTTGATTAGCCTGCTCAAACTTACCAGCATAGGCTTGAGCTGCCCCAGTAAACGCGCCTTTTTCGTAACCAAACAGAGTGGCTTCAAGCATGGACTCCGGAATAGCCGCACAGTTAATGGCAATGAAAGGGCCGTCCTGACGTGGTGAATGCCGGTGAATAAAGCGTGCTAACACTTCTTTACCCGTACCACTTTCACCATTTATCAGAACGGTTGCGTCAGTCTCAGCAACACGTCTGGCCAAGGCCTGTAAATCCACTGATGATTTGGCTGCTGCGACCATATCATCACTGGCTGGCAGTATTCGCACGTAGCGTTGTACCCGCTGCAATAAATCATCAGCTTCAAACGGTTTCATTAAATAGTCGCAAGCCCCTTCGTGCATGGCTTCTACCGCACTTTGTACAGAACCATAAGCCGTCATCAGAACAACAGGTAATGAAGGCAACATCGCCCGGGCTTTTTTCAATAATGTATGACCATCCATCGGTTGCATCTGCAAGTCGCTGAGCAATAAGCCAATCGGTTCATTAGCCAGTTTATCCAAGGCCTTTTGCCCGTGATCGGTCGACGTAACTTTATAGCCCGCAAGTTCCAGCGTGTCGCATAAAGCGGTACGTAAATTGGCATCATCTTCCACTACCATAATCATCGACTGATTCATGATTTGACTCCTGCTTGCATTTGTTCCTGAGAGGTATTAGATGGACGGTAAACAGGCAATCGCAGACAGAACGTGCTGCCTACCCCCTGCTCGCTATCGAGCCAGAGCATACCTTTGTGAGCTCTGGCAACAGACTGCACCACAGCGAGTCCTAACCCGGTTCCTGAAGAACGCGTGGTATAGAAAGGCTGCAGAATCTTGTCGTAATCAGCTTCGGCGATGCCAGCACCATTATCTTCAATACTGATTTCAATAAACTGTTGTTGACCTTCTTCAGCATAATCAGCATGAATGGTTATTTTTCCTGTTTCCCCACAGGCCTGCCGGGCATTGTTGAGTAAATTATTCAGTGCACTAACCAAAGCTGGCTGACAGCCATAAATATAACCATCGTTCACCAGATTAATGACATGAACATTGAGCGATTCACTTTCCGGTTGTGCCACAAATTGCTGAACCAGCTCATCAATTAATGCATTCACACTTACCGGAGCAGTGCTATTCATATCACCCCGTGAAAATGCCAACATATTGCGAACCAGCTGTTCCATATGGCTCAGGCTGTCATGTAAACGACGGGCAAATTTTAATTGTGTAGTTTGTTCAGTCTCAGGCTTAAGAAGCGGAGCCAGATATAAAGTGGCCGATGATAAAGGGGTACGAATTTGATGTGCCAGACGTGCGGCCATTTCACCCATAGCCGATAATCTTTGCAGATGTGCAACCTTACGTTGTAACTGACGAGTTTCGGTAACTTCCTGCAAAAGAATAATCTGGCCAGGCTCTTTATCCAGCGGGCTGGTTGAAATATGGACCAGTCGACCATCTGCCAGTGAAACATCATGCCCATCATCTTCTCTGGGCTTGAACGCACGTTTGATAACATCAATCCAGCGTTGACCCGTCAACGGTTCGCCTAATAAATTAATCGCTACCTGGTTACAATCCTGAACCACACCCATTCCATCAATGACCACAACACCACCAGGAATGACGGCAAGCAAACTGCTGAGACGATCTGCAATGCGGCTCTCTGAAGCGGATGTTTTTTTGGAATTTACCGGTGGTGTCCACAAAGGCTTATGTTCAGCGATATCAACCACATTACGTTTTGTTGGTTGTATTGCCTTTAACGCAACTTTATTTTCACTGTAAGGTGAGGATTCAGGCCATTTGAGGTTCATCTAATTTTGCTCCACTAAAGGGTTTCCAATAGTGAGTTAGCAAAATATATGCCCTATTTTTTATTCTTTATTTTTCAATATGTTATATTAAATAACTTTATTTCAGAGTCAAATTTCAGGCGCTATTTCAGCTGATTTCAATATCCCGTTGAATACCGTATTTTCGCATCTTTTCAACTAACGTCGTTCGGCGCATTTTTAATCTACTGGCTGCATGAGCTACAACCCCAGCCGCTTCATCCAGGGCCTGTTTGATCAGCAGATATTCCAGATTGGCCAGATGTTCCCTTAAATCCAAGCCATCTTCAGGTATGGTATCCATACTTAACAGCGCATCATCAGATTGCTGAAAACCATTCGCTGAAGCTGAAGCATCACTACCATTCGCTTTGGAGGATACTTTAAGCGCAGTGGGTGAGTGTGGCTGGGAATCAATTGCCGATGTAATAACTTCCGGGAGTGGTTCACCCTCAATCTGGTATTTCTCTGGCAGGTCATCAAAGTCTACCGTGCCGTAGGGATATAAAATGACGAGTCTTTCAACCACATTTGCCAGTTCCCGAACATTGCCGGGCCAGGTATAGCGGCATAATGATGCGATGGCCGTCGGAGTAAAGCGTACAGCTCCCCGGTTCTCATGTTCTATTCGCTGTATAAGCTCATGAATCAATAATGGAATGTCTTCAGGCCGCTCGCGTAAGGCAGGCATCTCAATAGGAAAAACGTTTAAGCGGTAAAACAGGTCTTCTCTAAAGCGACCATCACCTATATGAGTTTCGAGATTACGATGAGTTGCAGCAATCACTCTGACATTGGCTTTCTGAGTTTTATTACTGCCTACGCGTTCAAAGGTTCTTTCCTGTAAAACTCTTAATAACTTAACTTGCATAGGCAGGGGCATATCACCGATTTCATCAAGAAACAGTGTTCCGCCTTCAGCCATTTCAAAACGACCTTTACGGGCAGTTATCGCGCCAGTAAACGCACCCTTTTCATGGCCAAATAATTCGCTTTCCAGAAGTTCACCGGGAATAGCACCGCAGTTTACCGGTACAAAAGGTTTATCGCGACGTGAGGAAAAATAATGCAGGTTGCGGGCAACCACCTCTTTACCCGTTCCAGATTCTCCTAAAATCAATACATTGGCTTCTGAATCAGAAACCTGATGTATCATTTTTTGAACCCGTTTCATCTTTGTACTGTTGCCCACCAGCGAACGAAATAACGGTTCTGTTTCAGCTTGATTATCAGCCTGGTTCCTGTAAACCGAAGCTTGTTGGATTGCATTGTTTAGCTGAAGGTATTTGATGGGGTAATTTAAGCTACCGATAGAGCCGGGAAATTCTCTGATTAAAGCTTCTGGATAATCGAGTGTAAAAACCGGGATCCTTGCTTCATGATTAATAAGCTCACGTAATAACTGTTTTGTCGGGCTAACACCACCACAATCCCCAACCAGCGCTAAAGCAATATCATTCAAATCATTAACACTATCAAACCAGTTTTCCATATCATTCACCACGACAGCGTGGCAATTTACGAACGCAATAAGCGTGGAAAGTGTTTCTCGGCGTTGTGGGTCAATATCTATCACCAAGATATTACACGCATTCATAACTGCTCCTGAAGGCAAGCTCTTTCTGAACCTGCTGGTATTACGTTAGGGATTTAGTTAATTCAAGTTAAGCACTTTGCAGTTAGTTGTCAAAAAAATGACACTGTAAATGGGAACTTTTTCAGAAACAAGCGCGCTAACTAATTGGATTGATAAGCCGTTACGGCTTTATGGGTGAATTTTGCATTACGCATTTGAAGTTGTAGAGATTGTTTTCCTTCCTGGCAATGCGCAATCAGTTCATTGTTGGTGTCGATAAGTGTTTGCAGCACTGTCGCCTGACTTTCAATTTCTGGAGAATCGTCATCTAAAGGAAATATCGACTGCAACAGTATTTGCCTTTTTTTATCAATTTCTGGCAATTCATTCCATTGTTTCTGCTTAGCCATAGCCAGCATATTTTGAGTAAGTTGCACCGCTTGGTGCAGGGAGTTAAGTTTATCGCTGAAATGTGTCATAAATGATTAGTGATAATCAGCCGGAATATTATCCCAACCAGCTTTCACTTCCATTAAAAGGCTGCTGACTTCATCCAGAATTGCAACATCATTACTGACATTTGCTTCAAGCAAACGTCGCCCCATATATTCGTACAAGGCATCCAGGTTAGCAGCAACTTCACCACCTTTTTGAGCATCAAGGCTGGTTCGTAAGCCTTGGATAATATTCATGCCCCAAGTAATCTGCCGACTTTTTTCAGCAATATCATTTCGGTCGATACAGCCCTTGGCGGTAGCAATTTTAGATAGCGCCCCCTCCATTAACATCTGAATAATACGATGCGGTGAGGCAAAGTTAACTTCTGACTCTACGGCTCCCCGACCATAACCTTCCAGTGCTTTTTTATTGATCATGTTTTGCATCATCCTAATTTCGCTCTGTGTTACTTATTATTATTCAATGAAGCTAATTGTTGCGTTAAAAAGCTCGACGTATTATTAAGGCTGCTCACCAGAGTATCAAGCGCAGTAAATTGAGCTCGGATTCTGGCTTCTACAGAAATCATTCGATCTTCCATTCGTAAAATCTGGTCATCAATTCCCTCGACTTGAGTCTTCAGACCGTCTTCACGGGCATCAATCAATCCATCGCTGGCTAACCAACCATTGGCAAGGGTTGATAGTTTTGCTGCAAACCCACCATTCTCTGAGGCAAATAAATTGGTAAAAGATTCAAAATCGGTATTCATAATTTCAGTAATACGATCCGAATCAACCTCCATAACGCCCTGTTTATTGATTGAGACACCCGCTTCTATCAGATAACTAAAAGAGGAACCGTCAATTGATGAACCAGCATTTAAAACATCAAAAATTTGCCGTTCTAACGATAAAAGAGTGCTATCAGCTTCCAGCTGTCCATCGCGTTGCTTGTTAATTTCCGTTCGTAAAGCATTGAAGGCAGCTGCAAAGGCTTCAACAGATTCGAGAATTTTCTCATCATCCCGAGTTACACTTAACGTTGAAGAGCCTATAGAAGCAGCATTGATAGTCACACCATCAATAGCGCCCGTAATTGTATTGGTGCTACTACTGACATTAAAACCGTCTATCCGGACAAGGGCATTTTGAGCGGAAGAAATGGCCGCCCGAAATTCCACTCCGCCTTCTGGATTATAGGCTAAGGCAGATAGACCAGCTTCATCAGTATTGCCACCATCACTGTCTGTTACACTTATCCGCAGAGCATTATCTGTTCCGGTTTCTTTAGAAGAGAGAACCAGACGAGCACCATCGTCACCCGTAACAATTGTCGCAGAGACACCGGTGTTATCAGCTGCATCATTAATTGCATCACGTATACCAGCCAAAGTGTTATTGCTACTATCAATCGTGAGATCAAAACTCTCAGCTCCGATACTGATACTCAGTGTGCCTTCACCCACGACCGTATTGGAATCGGTATAGGCTTGAGTGGCAATTTTGTCCCTTTCTGCCAGACTGACCACTTCAATATCGTAATTTCCAGCAACAGCACCATTTGAAACTGAACTGGTAAAAACAGACTCACTTCCACTAGTGGCTTGATATACCTGAAACTTCTCAGGTGAATTAAGATTAGCCATTGCTGATTGGAAATCAGCGACTTTACTCTTTAGCGAGCCATAAGCACTTATCTGAGCATTAATAAATGACTTTTTTGACGTTAAGTTGTCGATAGGCTGACGCTCAATCTCCATCAACTTAGTGACAATATCGTTTACATCTAAGCCAGACCCGATGCCTGGTGCTTGTATTGTAGCCATGATAACGCTCCCGATTAGTGTGTAATTTTAAGCAAATTACACGCCAATCAAACTCTCATCTCCAGCAACATGCCGCGATACTCTTCCAAAGAGCTACGAACGACTAATAACTCTTCAGCGGGTATTTGTCTGATTAATTCATCCGTTTCAGAATCAATCACTTTAATAACCGTATCGCCACTTTTATCATCTACTGAAAATTGTAAAGAACGATTCAAGTTTTGCATGTAGCTATTAAGCTCAACCACTCTCTCCTGAATCGCTGCTAATTGCTCCTCCGTGGCTTCCAGCTGTTTGGATAACATCTTCGGTTGAGCCAATGGATTAACCCGTTGTGTTGAAGCAAGCCCTGAAACAACTTCAGCAGGAACATTACTGCCCTGCTGAATATTGCCAGAATTTGGTAATGACAACGAATCAGTTTTAACTGTTAAATCGTTGGTAGTCATTCCTTCATCCTCCAAGAGTATCGGGTAAGCGTTTCCCGGCTATTTGCCGGGAAAGCCTCCCGGTAACTTATCCGAGTAATGAAAGTGCTGTCTGAGGCAGGGTATTTGCCTGCGCCAGGATTGAAACACCAGCCTGTTGCAAAATTTGCGAACGCGTCAGGTTAGCTGTTTCAGCAGCAAAGTCAGCATCTTGGATACGGCTCCGTGCTGCAGTCAGGTTTTCTGCATAGTTTTGCAGGTTAGAGATAACCGCCTCAAAACGATTTTGCAGAGCACCGTATGTGGCACGTGATTGGTTAACAGTATCCAGAGCGGTACTCAAGTTAGCAAGTGCTCCAGAAGCCGCACCAGCAGTACTTACGTCAATTGTACCTGTTGCCGCCAAATCAGCTGAATAGCCGGCAATAGCAGTCATACTAACAGTTGATACCGACAATTGATTTGTTGCAGCACCACTTGCACCGACTTGGAATGTCAATGAGTTGGCAGCACTCAGTAGACCATTACCGGCAAATTCAGTAGTCTGAATAATACGTGAGATTTCTTGAGTTAACTGGTTAACCTCAGCCTGGATACCTGTACGGTTACCTGTTGTGGCGTTGGCAGACTGTACCGCTAGCTCACGGATACGTTGCAAGTTATTACCAATTTCACCTAATGCACCCTCAGCAGTTTGACCGAGGGAAATACCATCAGATGCATTACGAACTGCTTGGTTGGTACCACGGATATCACGAGTCAGCTGTTCAGCGATGAACAAACCGGCTGCATCGTCTTTCGCGCTGTTGATACGCAGACCAGATGATAAACGTTGCAGTGATTGATTCAGACTGCCTTGTGATGCTTCAAGATTACGCTGTGCATTTAATGATGCCAGATTCGAGTTAACAATAACCGCCATGAGAATTCTCCTAGGCTTTTAAGGGCATTTTGCCCCACTAAACATGGCGGACAGACTGTGGAAAACCCAGTATTTACCGCCTCCGAAATGTTTAGCGACCTGCGATTATTTTTCTTTAATCTTTTTTTCAAATAAACCGGAATCCACCCAAAGCATGTCTTTCCAGGAACTTTGAAGCCATCATAATTAGCCCTGCAATAGGGTTAATGCACTCTGTGGCAAACTGTTTGCCTGTGCCAGAATTGATGTACCTGCCTGCTGCAGGATCTGAGCACGAGTCAATCGGGCTGTTTCAGCCGCAAAATCGGCATCTTCAATCCGACTACGTGCAGCAGTCAAATTCTCGGCATAATTCTGCAGATTAGATATAACGGCTTCAAATCTGTTCTGCAAAGCACCGTAGGTTGCACGAGTCTGGTTAACCGTATCAATATCAGTTGATAATCCTGATAATGCTGCAGATGCATTTGAGGCATCACTGACATTGATTGTTCCGGTTGCAGTTAAATCTAATGAATAACCACCAATACCCGTAATATTAACCGTATCCAGAGTCACTTGGTTATTTGTTGAACCACTGGCACCAACCTGGAAGACCAGAGAGGTTGCCCCACTTAATAGCTTGGTTCCACTAAACTCAGTGGTTTGAACAATACGCGAAATTTCCTGGGTCAACTGATCTACTTCTTTTTGTAAACCGCTGCGATCACCAACCGTGGCGTTTGACGCCTGGATAGCAATTTCACGAATCCGCTGAAGATTGTTGGCTACCTGGCCTAACGCACCCTCAGCAGTCTGTCCTAATGAAATACCATCTGCTGCATTACGAACAGCTTGGTTTGTTCCCCGAATATCTCGAGTAAGTTGTTGAGCCACAAAAAGACCAGCAGCATCATCTTTGGCGCTGTTAACTCGCAAACCAGAGGATAAACGTTGTAAAGCTGTATTCAGATCATTTTGCGAAGTGCTCAGGTTACGCTGAGCATTCAAAGATGCCAGATTACTATTGACGATTAGTGCCATAACACTCTCCCTAATTGAGCGATTCTATTCAGAACCTGCCGGCGTTCCGAACAGGTATGAATTCAACTAAGCAGTGTTCGTGCCAATAATCTTTATTTTTTCAATGTGGTAAGCGTAAACCTAGAAAAATAAAGGGCCAAACAGGCCCTATAGATTTGGTATTAATTTCTTGTCAGAGCCTCAAGCCATTCATCCAGATGATCCTCAAGCATGTAATGCTTGAGAACCCATGCCTTTAACGCTGAACCGGCATCAGCTAATGCCGCTTTATCGGCCAATATTTGCCGGATTGCCGCCACCCATTCATCTACTTGATTTTGCACATAAATAACTGGGGGATTGTTGGTACGATACGGATAAATATCGGTACAGATAACCGGCCAGCCTAATACTCCATACTCTAATAACCGTAGATTACTTTTTGATTCATTAAAAGGATGGAGTTCCAGTGGCGCGATAGCCAGATCCAGATTCAAGCTGGCAAGTTTTGCAGGGTAATCGGCCATTGGTACAAAATGATGATACTCATGGACATAAGGCTTAATATTTTCTGGACACATGCCCATAAATATCCAATCCACCTCATCTGCAGTCGCCTTAACTACTTCAAACATTATGGCCAGATCACCTTGATGTTGCTGCGCGCCGGCCCAACCGACACGAGGCTTTTCGCTTTGATTAGATAACGAAGTGACCGAAAGCCATGGTTCTTTTGGCAAGCGATTAGGAATAACTCTGATATCTTCAATCATACCAGCACAAAGGTCTGCTAAAGGTTGTGTCGAGACAATTAATCTATCCGAAGCTTGCAGCGCGCGCCTCATTCGTGATTTTGCGTCAGCAAAATGACGCTTTATTTCTTTATAGGCTGAACTCTGCTCCGGCACGTTAGTAAGTAAATCATCAATACTATAAACCCGGAAAACCTCGGGTAAAAATTCTTTAAGCTGGTCTAATTGTTTAAGTTGGAGATCATTTAAAGCGGCATGAAACACCACTGTCTCCGGTGCAATGCGAGCATATTCCGAGATCATAATCGGTTTGGTGAAATTATGATTAAATCGATAATATTCACATTGTGCCAATGCTGCATGACTAAGAGCACTAAAAGGTTGAATCACTCTGTAATCACCACTTCCACCAGCTAATGGCAGCCCAAGCACACGATTTCTATCATGAAAATTGGTATCCCAATTAGTGGGCATTTGGGCTTCGATTTGGATTTCTCTGGTTGCAAGAGTCAAATGACGGTTAAAGTAAGGATCATTGGCTATCTGAGGAAGCCACTTTTTCAACATAAATGTTTTTTCACGCAGAAATCTTCGGGAATTTTCGTCAGCTCTTGGAGAAAATTCGCTTATTTGACTGACACTTCCGTGATGGACTAAGACTGTATAAGGAGTCCAAGTCACTAAGTATCCCTTTTCCCGTACCTCTAGACATAAATCAATATCGTTATAGGAAATAGCCAGATTTTCCTCGTCCATACCCCCGACATCATCATAAATAGATTTTCGAATCATCAAACAGGCAGCTGTTACAGCAGAAAAGTTTTGATCTAAATGTGCGCGGTCCATATAGCCTGATTCGTGTATATCCCGCACTCCTAAGAAAAGATGATCCGCAACACTATCCATGCCCAAAATAACACCCGCATGCTGCACTAATCCTGACTCGGGGTAAACTAAACGTGCTCCGACAATGCCAACTTCCGGCCGTTGTGCATGCCTGACCATTCTATCTAACCATTCGGCGTGCAAAATTTCCGTATCATTATTTAAGAACAGTAAATATTCGCCGTTTGCCTCTTTTGCGGCTAAGTTGCTTATTGCTGCATAATTAAATGGGTAGGGATATTCCAGTCGCCTAACCCGCTCACCGTAGTTTGCTTGAAGCACATTAATATATTCCAAAATATCTGGATCTTCGCTTTGGTTATCGACAATAATCAGCTCAAAGTTTGAATAAGTCGTTTTCAGAAGCAGAGAATCAACACATGGTCGGAGATACTCAATTTTATCTTTTGTTGGAATAATGATAGAAACTAGAGGTGATACAGGCCACTCATACTCTACTCGAACGCTATTTTGTGCCAGCCCTGGTTCTAGGTATGCATTTATACCCAAACGCTTTAAATGCTGTTCTACAGCCATCTGCATTGTGGGTTGGTTCATTTGCCCTTGAATCGTTTCTGGAAGGTGAATCAACACATCACTAATATGACCTATTGCAGACGATCCTAACAATTCAAAGGCTTTAAACGTGAGGCCATAATTTTCATGCGCAGGCAACATGTCAAATCCGCCTAAACTTCTGAACAGGTTACTCTCGCACAGCACTAAACCTGCATAATCTTTGCTTCTCAACATATCGAGATTAAAGTCCGGCTTAAACCGTGGAGAGTGCCTTGTTCCATTAGCGGAAATTAAATCATCATCGCTGTAGAATAATTTTTGCTGTGGATATTTATCAATATAGTCTCCCATACTCAAAAATGTATGCGCTTCAAACTGCACACCTGCCGGTACAAACATGGCCCAACCATCTGACTGCTTCATTATCAAATTATTCAGAAAAACGTATGGGTCTTGTTCAGCGGGGAAACTTTGCCACTCCAACACATCCAGCTCATCAAACATCACATCGGGTGCAAGTCCATCAGCAATAACCGTTAGCTTCCAATTGTGATAGAACTGTTTTGCAAGTGAGTCAATGGTATTCGCTAAAAGATTTTCCTCACCCTCAAACATAAACATATACAAATGGAATGTTGGCTGAACTGACCAACTCATCATTCTTTCTGCATGAAGTTGGGCATCGATTTCTAATAAGGCATGATTTTTAATCCAACGTTGATAATCAATATTTAACTGCCACTCATAAATTTCTGATCGGAGTTGAAGTGCAAGGGCTTTTTGCTCGACGATCTGTTTGTGATCAAGCAGGGCTTTCATTAAATCATGGAGCTCAACGGCATCCTCAGGACTGATTGCATTTTTATAGCGCTGAACAATTGCATCGAAGGCCGCTTTACACACAGTGATTAAAAACAGTTCTCTCTCTTCTGCAGAAGAGAAAATATTTCTCCTCTTTTCCAACATTGACCGTGCAATTGACAGTAATGGTAGTCCCGTCTGATTCTGTACAGGAAAAAGTTGACTGTTAATCAGGTCACGGATTTTTTCCGCTTGAGGGTTGATATGCTGCGGCTTAATATTTTTAAAACAAAACTGACAAATTTGCTCAATTTCCTTTTGGTTGAGCAGTACCTCACCTTCAGTGGATAAAATGTCAAACAGTAATTCCTTCAAGGCGGTTTCAGTGAATTCATAGCCTAATGACTTTATCCAGTTAACTAAATCATCCTCTTGAAACAGCGTCAACTGAGCATAGGTGGCCACTTTGAGCACAACCACAAGTACTACTCGTTTTATATTGTCTCTTTTTGTTTCAACGGGCACACCAAAGCTCTCTGCATAACGTTGACCTTCTGTATGAGTCAGCCAGTCCGCCGTGGTCAATAAGCTTCCTGGAGAAAGTTTGAACATGGAGGTCGCAAGTGCCATAAACACGTTTATATGGTTTGGATTGGGTGTTTTTTTGATATACCAATGACGTTCAGCTGGCTCTTCCAAAAAAGCGACATTGTTTTGCACATGCAAAGCCGTCATTTGAGCGTCATGACGTCGCCATACTCCCCCCATTGTGCCGGTATAACAGCCAATACCGTATTTATCTTCTAGTAGTTTCAAGACAAATTGTTCACCTACTTGCTTTAATGGTGACGCCACTAAAGCCTCATATCCATATTGCAAACATTCGGTTCTGAACGCCGCCATATGTAAGGGAACAAAGTTGAATATAGTCAGGAAAGGACCAATAAAAAGAGGACCAGAACGGTCCGGGGAAAAGGGAAAACGATTGTGATCGTATCGCGTTTTCGTTTGCTCGATGTATTGCTGCCAGTTGAAAAAAACAAACGGACTTTCAGGATGAATTTTAAATTGCTCCAGCGCATCCTCAACAAAGTTATGTTCTAGAAAATCATCAGCCTGTAGAAATGAAAAATATTGGCTATCAGCTTGCCGAATCGCATAAATGCTATTGGCTGTGCCACCAATATTTTTTTCATGGACAAACAATGACACTCGAGGATCTTCAAGATAGGGTTCGATCACCTCAAACGTATTATCGGTTGAACCATTATCGTAAATCATTAACTTCCAATGTGGGGAAGTTTGATTGATAACCGACTCAAGAGCCTCACCAATAAAATGTCCATAGTTATAACTGGTGATGCCGATGGTTAATATTCCGTCCTGCTTTATTGTTGTCATTGTTTCTTCCTGAGGTGGTATCTGATGTTGGACTATATGAGTTTACTTTCTCAACAGATAACCATCTGGCGATCCTGTCAGCACTACTTTATGTTCTAATTCTTTATCCATTTCAAACATCAGTCTTTCTCCATCTGCTGCTTCAACTGATTCCGTTTCAAGTTTTTTCAGATAGGCCCAAACAGCCGTTTTGGGATTATTTCCCTTTCCCCAGGGGCGTTGAGACGTCATATCGTCTGGAGCATCCTCTATTACCGTATCACCTACCATGCAATAACTGCCCGGACTCACTAAGGGGGCATAAGCTTCAAGCTCGGCTAAAACATGATCATGCGTATGATTACTATCCAGACACACCATGATCCTTTTGTAATCTTTCGCAAACTCTTTTACCTGAGCAATAATGCTCTCATCAATGCTTGAGCCTTCTAGCATGGTAATTTTTTTACTCAAGGGATGACTGGCCAAAGCGACTTTATTATGGGGTCTGATTTCAACATCTATTCCCAGCACATGGCCTTTGTCTATTTCGTCACATGCTTCCAGAATAGCGAGCATTGATGCACTATGGATCAAGGTTCCTCCCCAAGCGATACCTGCTTCGATTATCAAGTCGGGTTTCACCTTCCAGATAATTTCCTGAAGAGCATATAAATCCTGAGGTATCTGGATTATCGGCACACCTAACCAGGTAAAGTTATAAACATAATCTGCTTTTCCAATGCCAATCTGGTTAAAAAACTCTTGAGAGGCTGATTGTAATGGTTGATTGTCAGGATATTGACGGACACGATCGGTAATATCTTGTTTAAATTGTTCTAACGGCGTTTTTTCCATGCTTTTTTTAACCTTTAATTACAATCGCTATCGTCTATACGTAACAGTACAAAACAAAATCACCAAAAAGCGGGGCATGCTGACGTAAACGGAATTGATATTCTGGAACAAGTTGTCTGACATACTCAGCAATCTCATAAAGATCGCTCGGATAGTGATATACACACAATGCCATTTTGGGTTTATATTTCTTGATCGTTTCTTCAGCGCCCCTGAGGAGAGGCATTTCCATCCCTTCAACATCCGCCTTTAAAAATGTAATGGGTTTTCCTGCAAGATAAGCATCTAAGGTCCATACTGCTGAGCTAATACGCTCATCAATTTCTGTAGCCTCATCTGGAGCCTCAGCTAAACCATGGCGAAGCGGATCATCATTTACAAAAGTACAATTCATACGTCCTTGTTCAGAGGAAAGACCGGCTTTTACTAATGAAACCTTGCTTTCATCAATCGCCCACTCCTGTGATAACCGTTCCATTCTTTTGGTCATGGCAGCAAATTGTTTATAGCCCGGCTCAAACGCATACAGATGTCGGAAAGTCCCCAGGTTTTCCCAAATAAACCTTTCTACACTATCGCCAACAAAAGCACCTGCATCGACAAATATTTCATCAAAATTGCCAGAAAACTCAGGCAAGCCAAAATACATGTCTTTTTCCATCACTTGCAGGCAACTATCAACCGAACCGGTCAACATGGCGATGAGCAAGGCATTAAAGGTTTCGATGGACTTTTCATCCTGAAAAAAATTATCTCTAACACTCGCTAATCTAGCGTAATTTTTTACCACAAAATACCCATCAAATGACATGACAGGGAAATCATAATTGCTCATTTCATCAGCAACCTGTTTCACTACATGTCTTGCTGCAATAAGCATGGCGGAGACTTTTTCTATTTCCGCTTGCTCAGGGTACTTAACTAAAACGTTATGTATTTTTGAACCTGTTTTTCTAGTATCTCTATCTAAAAAACCGTCCACTTTCACCCCAAGGTTCTGCAGATGCTCACACGCCCATGTGCCTACAAATCCAGCACCATAGATCACACCACCATTGATAAAATTTTGATCTATTTCATCCACTAGAGGGGCCAAGTTTTTAACTAGTTCAAGAACATCTTCCGATTTATATTTCATTTCATATTCCATTCTTGGCTTTTAGCATTTATTGCAATCGATAAATAGACCGAGGGGACCAACCCAGGGACAAAGCAGCATTTTCTATTTTTTCAGCATGTAAATATGGAGCGATAACCAGTAATGCTTCCGGCTGAATCTCATTCGGATCGTATATAGATTGCTGCTGAAAATGACTTTTCTGTTTTTGTTTACTGGCATCACACAACCGGTAGTCAATTCCGTTTAATTTCGGCAATAGACTGAATAATTGCGTTGAAAGCCCCCATATTGTCAGTTGAGAATGCTGCTTCGCTAAACTGATAAGTGTCTCTGCCTGGTCGTTCAGCGCACGCTGTGCAGAAGACACATAGTTTGCAATATTATCGGTTAGCTCAAATACAGCCGGGGAAGGACGCTCAGTTTTTTTGGCTAAAATCATCAGCGAAGGATACTCAAATTCCGGCGTCGGCAACATCGCTCTTTGACAGGAAACAATTTCAAAACCATGTAGGTTTAACGCGGTATTCAATGATTGTGCTGAATAATGGTAGATATGTTCACGAATGCCCATCCAGAATGCTGTACCAATCGGTTGTTGGGCATAGTTTTCTGCATCTGGAACCTCAATCAATATATGTCCCTGGTCCATTAAAACGTTATGAGCATTTTTAAGAACAGAATCTAAATCATGAATATGTTCCAAGACATGAAAATACGTCAATAAATGCTGACTGCTAACAGTAAATGGCAACGATAAAGCGCCGCCGGTTTGAAAACTAATGGGTGAATTATCACTGTTATCTTGGCTAACAGGCATGCTTTTTAAATCCACATCCACACCAATGCAGTTGGCTTGCCAACCTTGTTTATTTAGCCATTGCAAAAACCCGCCCCGACCACACCCAATATCCGTAATAGGTGTGTGTTCCAAACCAGCCTTCGCTAAAAAATCATAGTAGTGCTGATATTTAGTCACATTTGCAGGCGAAGTAATATCAAAATGGTCATTTTCAAAATAACTACATTCATTGGCATAAAATTGAGCCAGAGTCTCATCATCAATATTTGCGACATAGACTAATCCGCAGTTATCACAGCTATGCCATTGTGCGGTATAGTTAAAGATTGATGCATCAAGACCACTATATTCCCAATCGGTCAAATGATGGGTCTCTGCCAGGCAAGCTGGACAAATTTCATCTTTTCTCACGTACTTTACCTACTTGCATTTAACTTGGTTAGCAGCACTTCTTTGTAGCGATCGATATTATCCACCTGAGCGTATTTAATATGGCCACAGTTACGGCAAATCGGGTTGGTCTTTCGTTGACCTTCCAAATGCAGAACTCTCAGCTCCAGCATTTTTTCAGAATTCCAGATTTGCTTTATGCTTTGCTGCTTTAAGTCGCCAATGACCAGTTTTTGATCCCAATCGGGACAGCACGCACTGATGGTTCCATCGGCATTCACGGCCATGGCGTAGAAAAGATAACTGCACACACTTTTTTCTTCGAGACTTTGCTGATATTGGCCTTGGTCCATCTGCACCTCAAAGCCACTTCTTTCTTCAATATCAAATTCAGGCCAAATTGGGGCGATGCTTTCCACAAAAATTCGATCGCAATACTCGCCAAAAGTATCGTAAAACTCGCGTTGCTGCTCAGGGCTAAGGTAGTTACCAGGGACTTTTATGGTTACTTCACAATCACCTTTATTCGCATAAAGCCATTTGATTTTTCTGACGAATTCTGGAAAGTCTATTTTTACTTTTGCGTGTTGCAGATATTGCTCAGCATTAATGCCTTCCAATGAGATATTCAGACGGTCCAAACCCGCTGTAATCATTTTTGTCAGCAATTCTTCCGTAAATAAAGCGCCATTGGTGGCAAGATCAATATGTTGAACCCGTCCACTGTTTTTGGCTAAAGCAATCATTTCTGCAAGTTGTTTATTTAATAAAGGTTCACCGATCTTATTCATCCGCATCACTTTAAGTGGCTGCGAAAATTCAGCGAGCTCATCAATTAATTTTTCGAATAACCCTAACCCCATCAAACTTCGTTTGTAATCGGAGTTTTTAATCAAATCAATGTGTCCCGTTGGACAAAACTGACAACGAAAGTTACAGGCACTGGAAGGATCGACATACAGCAGGAAAGGTGTTTCTAAAGGAATCACATTCTGCAATTCAACCCTGTCTTCTGGGTTGAGTTTTGATTTAACTTCAGCTTTCATTATTGACTCCAGCATTGTTGGTTCGCTGATAACGTTCCGATGGTATCGCGTAAATTACAGCGCCTGTGCCACAACCACTATGTAGACGAAAAAAGAACTGGTAATTGTCTAAAGTTTTCATTAACCACGCTGCCATTTTGTATAGTCCTAAACGATTGTGATACGCCGTGCTTGTAACAATGGGTCGATGTTTACGCAATGTTTTTTCAGCCCCTTGCAACACATTCAACTCTTCCCCTTCCAAATGTAATTTCATGAAGGTTACCGGTACATCAAAGGCATCAAATGTCTTAACACTAAGGCTAGTATCACCGATTTCGCTAAGCTGACATGCATATCCCGCGCCAGCAAAAAATTGACGCATCCCTGAAACATTTGACAAGGCTGTACCATACAGATGAACTTGGTCACGGTCTCGACTGATGAGTTTTTCCAGCTTCGACTCTATCAGGGACAGATTTTCAGGATCAGGTTCAAATATCCATAACGACTTATAGTGATAATTGAAAGCATCCAGAAGCAATAAAGACGTTTCTCCCTGGTGAGCACCAATATCAGCAATAACCTCTTGCTGATGCACGACGGACTTTACTTCTGGAATCAAATAGCGGTTCTCTGGTTGCATTTCAGCCCCAGCAAACAACCAATCTTGGCGAAGGTGCCGCCAGGCAATGAACTGAAGGTGGTAAGCACGAGACTGAGGATCATTCCACTGCTCCATCACAGTCGAAATCTGTTCCGCCTCTTCCGTTGATAGCTGAGCGCAAAACCAACCATTACTAAGTGGGTGCTTATCGCGATAAGCTTCGCTAATATCATAGAAGTGCACCACATCTTGCCACCCCTGTTCAGTCAATGTTTCCTGTAAATGAGAAAACACCGCATTAGCAACACATATAGCTAATAAAGATGAGTGTTTTAATTGTAATGGTACGTCTTCGGGAAGAAGTAAGGTTACATCTTGCCAAAAGGGATCCTGCCGATGCTGATCCGCTTGCTGATCCACCACGGCTTCAATTTTAATGCCCAGTCGATCACAATAAACTTTAGCCATCCTGCCCAAATTCCCAGCCCCGTAAAACACAAGTGGCTTATCCACATGACGGCTTGGATCGGCAATGGTTTGCCTTACCAGTTGTTGCAGCAACTGTTTGACCATTGCCATATCGGGTAATGCATCAAATCGCCTCAGCATAAGGAAGCGACTCCTCCAGCCCATTTCGCAAGCAATTCATCCTGCGGAAAATATCGATGAAAATGTATTGCAGAGCCTTTGGTCTCCTCCATCATACTGTGACGCAAAAAATCATCTTCTGGGCGCTCAATAAAGCCATCATTTTTAAACAATTCTGCTTGCTGTTGACAGGATAAGAACCACTGGGCGGGAGTTCCCCCAAAAATGTTATCAAAAGCAATTGCCTGCTTTTGCATTTGCATAGCCAAGTTGTATTGTTCATCAAAGGCTTGCTGCATTTTGCCTGATGCATGTCGATCACGAACAAACGCCGACGCGTTTCCCCCCATTTCTGTTCGTTGTTGAGGATGCTGGTGTAGCCATAGAATGGCTTCAGCAAAACTCGTCTGATCATTAACCACTAGACCAGTTTTACCATGTTCCACAATTTCACATTCAGCAGGATTATTTAACACCACTGGCACGATGCCCATTGCCATTGCTTCCAGCAAGGCATTTTCATTCGTTCCATAGTGTCTCGGATTTTGTAGGTACGCCAAAACATTAATTTTATCTAAAGATTTGGCGACATCATGGATGTAACCAGTAAACATTAACAAATCAGTTCGGCCTAAACGCTTCGCTTGTGCCATCAACGTGTCGGCATTAAAGTCGTCGCCAATCATCGTCACTGTGAACGGTGTTAATTCAACCTTAGCCAGATAATAAATGTAGTCTGGATGCAATTTAGCGAAGTTAAAACTTCCAAGATAACCTACTGACAAGTTTTTTTGGGGATGACAGGCCGCCGATATAGGCCAATGTTCCAGACCATTATTACTATGAATAACTGCCAACTTTTTGTTATTTACTTCCAGCAGAGACTGTATTGATTCAGCCTGATAAGTGCAGGCTGACGTCATAATAAAGCGTGAAGATATTTCAACTAGTGCTTCAGGAATAATTTCATTATACAAACCGGAAACATGGCACCAAACCACCAGCCTCATAGGCAGATGACAGCATTTCAATAAAGCCGAAATCGTTTTTGGATGGCGCCACCATTCCAATTGCACAATGTCTGCCTCGGTTATCAGGTGTTTTAGCTGTTGTTCATCAGGTTCAACTATCACCTGATGGCCCGAAGCGATAATCAACTTTATAAAGTGATCTTTTTCAGCCTGCTCTAAACAAACAAACACATGTTCCACATGATGTTCCGATGGTTGGAGCAACCCTGATAATGCCCGTCCAACGCCTCCTCCCAGATGTGGAGTGAGGTGAATTACTTTCACTACCGACTCGCCAAATGTGCCTTGAATCGTTCGAGTAAGACAGGTTGATAAGGATCAATATTGTCAGGAAGACAGTGCGTCAACTGGCCACAATTATTGCAGACAGGATGTTCGTTGCGTCTTCCTTCCAAGTGCTGAAGGCGTAAATCGTTAAACTCTGTCGAATTCCATATTTCTCTTAAGCTGTGCTCACGCACATCACCGACAATCAAGCGTCGCTCCCAATCAAGGAAACAAGAGCTGACCAATCCATCAGCATTGACTGACATGCCATAAAAAATGTACGGGCAAGTATCGGTTCGGGTAATCGGTTGGTTATAAATGCCTTCTGTAATCTTTATTCCGGTTTTTTCTTCGACATCAAATTGAGGCCAACAAGGGGCAAAGTTTTCCAAGGAAATACGATCACAGTAATCGCCAAATACATCAAAAAATTCCTGTTGCTGTGCTTCAGTGATCAACTCTTTGGGAATTTTCATCACAATTTCACAATTGCCTTTATTGGCATATAACCATTTGACGTTTTCAACAAACTGTTCAAAATCAAAATTGAAATTGGTGAATTTTTTGTACTGCTCTTTGTTCATGCCATCAACTGAGATATTAATTTTATCTAAGCCGGCCTCAAGGATTGGCCCCATTCGCTCAGGGGTCATCAAAGAGCCATTGGTGGTGGTATCAATATAATCCACAAACGGGCTTTGTTTGGCGTAAGCGACCATCTTCGCCATTTCTTTATTTAATAATGGTTCGCCATCCTTATACATTCTGAGCACTTTTATCGGCTGACTAAAACCCGCCAGATCATCAATCACTTTCTGAAATACTTCGAACTTCATTCTGCCAACAAAACGGCCAGTATCTTTAATCAGATCTTTGTGGCCTGTTGGGCAAAAAGTACATTCAAAATTACAAGCACTGGCAGGATCAACAAATAGGATCATCGGTGTAGCTAAAGGGATGACATCCTGTAAAGGAGTGCGCTCCTCCAGATTAATTCTAGGTTTAACTTCAGCTTTCATTTGTTTCCCCTAATCTCAAATAATTCAAGATATTATCCATTGTTTTAATTTGTCTGCGTTACCCCAAAAAGCCATAGCTTCGTAATCTGGATATGGGTAATATCCAAGATTAAGTTCTATGTTGCTTTGACGTGCAGTTATAAACCGTTTCACTAGTTCTAAAATAGTTATCGGCTCGCCACTACATATATTGAGGATACCGTTACATTCTTGTCGTTCTATGACTTTAAGCAAATATTGCGCCACCGTTTCAACCGCCAGATAATCTCTTACCTGTTCACCACCAGACATGTTAAAAACAGGGTCGCCATTTTCAATCGCCTGCTCTAATTGAGATAACAGGCTGTTAGCATGTTGGCCTGATCCATACATATAAAACAAGCGACACCATTGAAGTGTAAAAGGTCGCTGTTTCTGCAAAGAAACCAGCCATTGCCGAAGATTATCTTTAGCCTGAGCATACGGAACATCTGGAAATACCGGCATAGATTCCGTGAGTTCTCCTGCTTTTTTGCCATATTCAAGGCAGGTTCCCGTCACCAGAATATGTTGGATTCCAGCCTCAATCATGGTTTGTAAAAACTGCTTATGTGCCGGTAAAACAACGTCCAGATGAAAGCTTTGTTGATAATTTGGCAGACCACTCCACGCTAAATGAATAAGTACATCATGACTGGCTATCGTGTCAGGCCACTTAGTCTCGGGGTTCTCTATGTCAACTTCAATAATACCGACCTGATGCCCCCAATCCCTATTGAGAACATTCGATTTATCTCGTGTAATTACCGTGACCTGATGACCTTGTCGAAGTGCTTGAATGACTAAATGGTTTCCAATAAAACCGGTCGCGCCTGTCACCAGTAATTTCATGATGAAACTTGCAGTTCCGGAATTACCGTCACAAATTGCCCACCCCATTCTCGGATATGTGACTGTTGCTGCATCACCTCTTCAGCAATATTCCAGGGTAAAATCAGTACAAAATCCGGTTTTTTTAAGGTGATTTGGTCGGGAGCTAAAATCGGAATGTGTGAACCAGGAAGATATTTGCCTTGTTTTGATGCTGCAGCATCCACAACCAATGGCAGTAAATCAGTTGAGATACCAGCATAGTTGAGTAATGTATTACCTTTTGCTGCTGCACCGTACGCTATCACCGATTTATTCAATCGCTTTTGCTCGGTTAAAAAATCAATTAACTGTTGCTTAATGTGTTCGGCATACCCTTGGAATCCGGTATAGGTGTTGAGTTTCGATAAACCAAACGTTTTTTCTTCTGCTAATAAACGGATGACATCGGGTTCTGTGCTGCGTTTATCAGCATGATGGCAGGCATAAATTCGCAAGCTACCGCCATGGGTTGGCAGTGTTTCTACGTCAAAAACTCTTAATCCTTCCTTGTCAAAGATCTGACATACAGTGTTAAGAGAGAGGTAGGAAAAATGCTCATGGTAAACCGTATCAAACTGTCGATGCTGAATGAGCTGAAGCAAATGTGGAAACTCTAAAGTAATGGTTCCATCTTTTTTAAGCAGAGTCTTTAATCCAGCGGTGAAATCGTTTATGTCAGGTACATGTGCATAAACGTTATTACCAATGATCAGGTCAGCCTGTTTACTTTTTTCAGTGAGTTCTTGTGCCAGTTGCTGTCCAAAAAACTCACGAAGGATGGGGATCCCCAATTTTTCGGCATGGTCAGCAGTACTGTCAGTAGGCTCAATACCCAAACAAGGTATCGCTGCAGCCACGAAGTTTTTTAATAAATAACCATCGTTCGCCGCGACCTCGACGATCAAACTATTCTGATCCAGCTGCAAGCGTTGGATAATCTGATGACAGTAACGTTCAGCATGCGATAACCAGCCCTGAGAAACTGAAGAAAAATAGGCGTAATCATTTGTAAACAATTTATCAGCCGCCGTGACATCTTCTGTCTGAACTAACCAACAGCGATCACACACATACAGTTTTAATGGAAATTTCGTTTCTGGCTGGGTGAGTTGCTCAGCCGTTAAATAGGCGTTCGAGGGTGGGGCAACGCCAAGATCCAGAAATGTATGTGTTAATGGTGTTTTACAATGCCGGCAATTCATCCAGATAAATCCTTTAACCACTTCGCCACTGTAGGTAATTCGGAATCTCTTACCGACAAGTTATTTACCGGCAGCGGCCAATCGATGGCTAAATCAGGATCTTGAACATGAACTCCCGCTTCAGCCGTTGCGGAATAAAAAGCGGTATGAAAGTAAATCAATTCACTTTCTGCCGCTAATGCCTGAAAACCGTGAGCACACCCTTCCGGAATGACGATCATCGTATCGTTTTCCTGACTTAATTCTTCTGCATGCCATTGGAGAAATGTTGGTGAGTCAGGCCGTAAATCCACCATCACATCCCATACGGCACCTTGAATACAACGGATAAACTTCATTTCCGCTTCAGGAGAGCGCTGATAATGCAGCCCCCTAACAGTCCCTCTAGTGGTCGTCCTGCTGAAGTTCACTTGTTTGATTTCGCGCTGGGCAAGGATAGGGGCCAATGTTTTCTGACAAAATAATCTGGAAAACTCCCCTCGTTGATCCTTAAACGAGGTTTGTTTGATCACAAAAGCGTCTGGGATATCCAGAGATATCCGTTGCATTGTCATGACCAACAGACTCCCACTTTGTTGGCATCATCAATGTAGTGTTGCCATTGACTTGCTGTAGCCACACGACCATTTTGTTGCAAACTCTTATACCAAAGCGCTGTATTTTCTGTGGCTTTATTTAAGTCCCAGACGGGTGTCCAACCTAATTGCTTACGTGCTTTGTCACTATTAATCCCCAGACAGATCGTCTCATGTTGTACGTCTTGTTTGGCAATATGCCATGTAAATGCTGGCCAATGTGCATGGATGGACTCCAACACATCACTCACAGTAGCAATCTGCCCCGAGACAGGACCAAAATTCCAGGCCTGAGCGCAGGCCTGCTCTCGCTCCCATAATTTTTGCCCCAATAGCAGATAACCGCTCAAGGAGTCCAAAACATGTTGCCATGGCCTTGAAGATTCTGGAGATCTAACTTCTAACGGGACTTTTTTCGTGACACTTCTGACAGCGTCCGGGATCAATCGATCAACCGACCAGTCTCCCCCACCAATAACATTCCCTGCCCGGGCAGAAGCCAATAAAACATCTTGCAGATTGAAATATGATTTTCGGTAACTATCAACAACCAGTTCTGTCGCCGCTTTGGAAGCACTGTAGGGATCATGACCGCCCAGAGGATCGGATTCCGTGTATCCATCTTTTTTTTCATGATTCTCATAACACTTATCACTGGTGATAACCACAATGGCTTTCACCGAAGGTACGTGACGACATGCCTCTAACAGGTTAACCGTACCCATTACATTGGTTGACCAAGTTTCGAGAGGCTCACTATAAGATATCCTGACAAGGGGTTGAGCCGCCAAGTGAAAAACCATGTCGGGCTGCCAGTCTGAAATAATTTCTGATAGGGTTCGATAGTCACGGATATCAGTAAGCTTTTGTTGAATATCGAGCTGTAATAAAGCCCAATGATTGGGCTCAGTATCAGGCTCCAAAGCAATGCCATACACTTTGGCCCCCATTTGGGATAACCAAAATGTCAACCAACTTCCTTTAAACCCGGTATGACCAGTGATTAATACTTTTTTATTACGATAAATATCAGCAAACATTACTCCCAAACCTTCCATGGAGCCGTGGTTTGCCATAAATTTTCCAGGCTGACTTTATCTCGGAGCGTATCCATTGCTTTCCAAAATCCCGTATGGCGATAGGCCATTAACGCCTGCTGATCTGCCAGTTTTTTTAGCGGTGATTCTTCCCATGCTGTCGTTGGACCATCAATAAAATCCATAACTTCTGGTTCGAGCACAAAGAAGCCGCCATTGATCCATGAACCATCACCTGCTGGCTTTTCTTGAAACTGTTCAACTCTCTCACTATTCAAATTAAGTGCGCCGTATCGACCCGGCGGTTGAATAGCTGTAACTGTGGCTAATTTGCCGTGTGATTGATGAAACTCAATCAATTTTTGAATATTAATATCGGAAACGCCATCACCGTAAGTGAAGCAAAAGGTCTCATTGCCAATATAATCTCTTACTTTCTTCAAACGTCCACCCGTTTGGGTGTCTTCCCCTGTTTCAATCAACGTGATTTTCCAGGGTTCTACATGCTTTTCATGGACTTGCATTTCATTATTGGCCATATCAAACGTCACATCTGACATGTGCAGGAAATAATTGGCGAAATATTCTTTTACGACATAGCCTTTATAGCCCAGACAAATAATGAACTCATTCACACCGTAATGAGAATACTGTTTCATAATGTGCCAGATAATCGGTTTGCCACCAATGGTAATCATCGGTTTGGGTTTTAGATGAGACTCTTCACTGATTCTGGTGCCTAAGCCACCGGCAAGAATGACTGCTTTCATAGTTAATCTACTGTGATTAAGTTGCGTCTAAGTGTTTCACAAAAAGTTAAACAAAGATAACCCCTGCACTTTGACATACACTTGTTGGGCTGCCTGTAAACCCACTGATTGTAAATTTAATTGTGTAATTGCCTCAGCATAGTCGAGATCTTCTATTTGAGAAAGCGTTGTGGTCATACTGAACTGTGAACTGTCATTGATTTCACGTTGTTGTTCTACTGCATTTTGCCGCGTACCAATCCGGGTACGGGCGTCCAGAGAAGCATCCATGGCGTAGTCCATGTTTGCGAGAAAATCGCCATCATTCGCTCCGGTACCTACAGTGCCATTGGAAAGAGCAGTAGTAAAATCCTGGATGGTCTGGAAAATGGCTTGATTAGGACCTGCTACTGTCTGGGTAATAAACAAATCATTGCCTGGCTCATTGATAGCAACAAGGTAGCCATCACTGACTCGTAATTGTCGTTGCCCGCCATCCCCGTTATAGGCATAGGTTGTGGTATCAAATGGTTGCACATCAGATTGATAACCGGAAAACAGATATTCCCCATTTGAATCTGTCGTATTAGCCAAAGCGACCAGTGTTTCATTTAGTTGATTAATTTCTTCAGCAATACCCTGACGTGATTCATCACTATTCGTATCATTCAGCGCCTGTACTGCCAGCTCTCGAATGCGCTGCATGATGTCACCAGCGCTTTTTAGGGTTCCATCCGTAGTGCTTAAGCGGCTATCAGCAACATCGGCATTATCTTGATATTGTTGTGAAAGACCAATCTGTCTTTGTAAATCGAGCATTTTAACGGCGCCAATGGGATCATCCGACGGTGTTTGAATCCGCTTGCCGGATGAAACCTGTAATTGGGTTTTAGCCAATTCACTCTGTTGTCTCAGCATGGCCTCCAAGCCTTGTTGAGTTATGCTATTTGTGGAGATACGCATGGTTGGTTAATCTCCTAAAATGCGTTAATTAACGAATTAAACACGGTATTCGATACTGTGATTATTTGCGAAGCCGCTTGATAGGCTTGCTGAAACTTGATCAGATTGGCCGCCTCTTCATCCAGATTAACCCCTGATACACTTTCCGAACGTTGACGGATCTGACTCACCAACCCTGCTTGTGTTTCCTGAGAGACAGTTGCTTGATTAGTGCGAGTCGCCACTTGAGAAACGATTGAGCCATATTGATCATTGAATGAGCGAGAAATCACTGGAGGGCCGGGATTGAGTATCACGGTGGTCTTATCGGTTTGCAAGGCCGCCATGGCCAGTGCATTTTCATTATTACCTACGCCCGGATTGGTGGTAGAGGATGCGGCAATTAATCGCGTATCCGTAATGTTCATACTTATAGTAGCGGCTGTCGTACCAGCAGCATCAAAGAAATCTGTGCCGGCATTGCCGTTTAGATCGATACCATTACCGTGAGCAGTATTAAATGCGGTCACGATCGATTCAGCTAATATGTCCAGTTCGGCACGCGTACTATCCACGACATCCGTTCTTGCCAGTATCGCACCACCTATTTCACCACCACTAAGCTGCTGGGTAATATTAATTTGTGAGGGACCATAACCTATAGCAGTACGGGGGGGATTGGTACTATTGTCGGCAATCGTTGACAGTTCAACCCGACTATTCCCGACCACAAGCCCTTGTCCATTTCCGATAAAAACATTTACTGCTCCATTATCCTGCTCGACTACATTCACCGAGACCAATTCCGACAAGTCGCCAATCAATTTATCGCGTTTATCCAGTAAATCATTGGGATTGTAACCAGCAGCCAAGGACTCGGAAATAGATAGGTTTAAATCCTTTATCCCCTGAGAAAGCACATTGATGTCCTTGATTGACGCCGAGAGAGTGTTATCAATCTGTCTGTCCAACTCGCCCAGTTGACTGTCCATCGTATTAAACCGGTTGGCCAGCAAGTCACCTTGTGTAAGCATCACCTGTCTGGCGGCAATCGACGTTGGATCATTGGCAACTTCCTGAACAGAATTGAAAAACGCTTCCAATCCACCACTGATGCTCAGTGAAGAAGAGCCAAGCAGATCATCAACCTGTTTGGAAAATGTCAAAAAACCGTCTTGCTGAGATTCAGCAGAGGTATAGGTGCGTAGTTGATTGACCAGAAATTGATTGAAGATACGATCAACTCCGGTGACGCCAACACCATTGCCAATGTAGTAACCACCTTCAAAATTGGCTGGCTGTGTACCTTGATCGGTACGCTGACGCGAATACCCCGCCGTATTAACGTTACTGATGTTATGACTGGTGGTCGCTAATGCATTTTGGGCGGCTAATAAAGCCGAACTACCGATATTCAGCATGCTCATTTAGATAATCCTCTGCGAGCTGTTTTCTAGGTTAATACCCCAGGTTCTGAATATTTTTATGCGAAATCTGTGCCAGTGTATCGCCATTCATAATGCGTTTAATCTTGTCAGCATATTGCGGATCGGTTGCATAGCCGGCTTCATGCAATTTTTCTACAAAAGTTTCCGGATCGCCAACATGTTTTAATGCTTCTCGGTAGCGGGGTTGCGACTGGAGGAAGCTGACGTAATCCTCAAAACTTTGAGCATAATCATCGTAAGAACGAAACCGCGATTGCTCAGCTATGGGTTTACCATCACGATATTCAAGCGCATTTTTAGCAACGAATTCCCCATCCCATCGGCTATCCGCTTTAATGTTAAAAAGATTAAAACTGGACTGTCCCTCACCATCTTTTAAGACATATCGTCCCCAGCCGGTTTCAAGTGCCGCCTGAGACAAAATAACTTCAGGTGTCGTCCCCATTTTGTCGGCTGCCTGTTGTGCCAGTGGCCACAGATAGTTAACAAACTCTTCAGGCGTTTTAAAGCGCTGGGGAAATTTTTTGTGTTCCGTGTCGGATAAGAGCTCTTTGCTATCTGCATCCAGAGCATTTTCATGGATTTCTTTCACTGCACGTCGTAAATCCTGACGAATAGTCACCGTATCAATGCTGAACGTTTGCCCGGGCAAGGGCATATTCGCATTAGTATTTGTCTGACCACCTAATTGCCGAACAATGACATCCTGTAATCCAAGTCCCCCGCGTTGTGATAAATCCATTGCCAGTTGCTGATCGGCCATTTCACGATAGGTTTTGCTATGATTGGAATCGAAAATACCTTCTGCCAAACTCGCCTGACGCATACTTTTCAACATCATCGTCGTGAAAAGCGCTTCAAACTGCGCCGCCACCTGCTGCAAAGTATTCGCTTTATTCTCGGATTTTAGGGCCGATTCACGCAGTTGATTCAAACCATGAAAGTCAACTGCATTTTGCGAAATATTAGAAGGAATCGTCATGTCGGATTAGATGATTACCAATTCAGCACGCAAGGCACCAGCCTGTTTCAATGCTTCAAGAATTGCCACTAAATCACCAGGTGCAGCCCCAACCTGATTCACTGCACGGACAATTTCATCCAGCGACACGCCGGGGTTAAACACGAACATCCTGCTGTTTTCTTCGGATATTTCAATATCATAGTTGGGTGTGATAACAGTCTGCCCAGCTGATAAAGCATTGGGTTGGGACACTTCAGGATCTGCTGAAATGGTGACCGATAAACTGCCATGGGTTACCGCAGCAGGACTGACACGAACATTCTGACCAATCACCACGGTACCACTACGAGAGTTGACGACGACTCTAGCTGGAGCCTCACCCGGGCTCAGTTCGAGGTTTTCAATTAAAGATAAAAATGGAATACGTTGATTGGGATCTCTCGGCGCATTGACCCTGACGGATGCTGCATCCATAGAACTGGCTGTGCCTCGTCCCAACGTCTGATTGATAGCATCCGATAATCTGCTCGCTGTGGTGAAATCAGCCCGGTGCAAATTCAGGATAATATGATCACCAACATTTAAGGCATTCTGAACGGTACGCTCGACTGTTGCTCCATTGGGAATCCGCCCTGCAGTAGGTATATTGACGGTGACCCGAGAACCATCCCCCGCTTCAGCACCAAAGCCCCCCACCACCAGGTTACCTTGTGCCATAGCATATATCTCACCATCAGCACCTTTTAACGGCGTCATGATCAAGCTGCCGCCACGCAGACTTTTGGAATCGCCCAGTGATGACACAGTAACATCAATGTTTTGGCCAGGTTTAGCAAAAGGCGGCAAATCAGCATGGACAGAAACTGCCGCTATATTTTTACTTTTCGGATTAACACCAGCGGGTAAGGTCACCCCCATTTCACGCAACATACTCCTCAGCGTCTGCCCGGTAAAAGCAGTCTTGTCACCGGTTCCACTGAGACCAACGACCAAACCATATCCCACCAGCTGGTTATCCCGTACTCCGCCGATAGAGGCCAAGTCCTTAATTCGCTCAGCCTGGGCAGTTGACATTATCAACAGCAAAAAAGCGGCAAAAATTGCATTTAGAAGAGTTTTCATTTTGCTAACCTCAGAAAGGCATTAACGCGCTGATAAAGAACCGGCTAAGCCAGCCCATCGCATTGGAATCATTAGCCGGTCCATCGCCCACATAAGTGATTTGAGCATCGGCAATTCGAATAGACGAAATGGTATTGGTGGCATCAATATCCCGGGGGCTAATCATGCCGGTTAACCGAACATACTCATTGCCCTGGTTAATGGTGACCACTTTTTCACCACGTACAATCATATTGCCGTTTGACAGCACCTCCACCACAGACACACTGATATCACCGGTTAGGAAGTTGTTCTGTTCACTTTCACCCTCCCCTTCAAAACTGCTATTAGCACCGGTACTAAAAGCAAGATTATTGTCATCCGTATTGGCCAAAGGAAGGCCGCTGGGCAGACTGAATTGAGGGGTCGTACCAAATATAGTTGGATTATTAATATTGTTTGAGCTGGTTTTATCAACTGTCGTGGTGGCTTCTTTTTCGGCATCAGTCCGCTCTTGTAAACGTACTGTCAAAATATCGCCTACCCGACGGGCTTTATAATCTTGATACAAGGTAATATTGCTACGCGTGTCAAAGATAGCACCATCGTTTCGTTCTACTGGAGCAGTAGCCACCGGCCGCACTGCAGCATAGGCGGGGTCACGTTTTACTTCATTACTGACGCATGCGGAAAGCAAAATCAGTGAAGTGATTCCCAACAGTCGGTAAATGAATTTCATATGGATCTCCGAAACAAACATATCTATAAAATTGAGCTTGCAGAGTCCATGCCACAATCGTGTTTTAATCCAAGAAAACTGGATCTTCCTACCAGACATAAAAAAGCCCCGAAACATATCAGACGCGTTATCGGGGCACTGTGAATATTTCTATAAATTTTGGCTAGCGTACTGCAGCATTTGATCGGCTGTGGAAATGGCTTTTGAATTCATTTCATACGCCCGTTGGGTTTCGATCATGTTAATCAGTTCGGTCACTACATTGACGTTTGAGGTTTCCAGAGCCCCGCCAATGACTCGTCCCAAACCATCCAGTGTGGGCGTACCGACGATAGGCACACCACTGGCACCGGTTTCTTTAAACAGATTTTCACCAACGGGTTGCAAACCGGCAGGATTCACAAAGTCAGCCAATTCAATTTCGCCAATGACAGTTGGTTCATTATCTCCGGGCTGCGTTACGCTGACAGTACCATCGGCACCAATGGTAATGCTTTGCACGTCATCTGGAATATTAATGCCGGGATCCAGAAGATAGCCGTTAGACATCACCATATCGCCATCGGAATTAATCTGGAATGTCCCATCACGGGTATAGGCGAGATCGCCATCAGGCATCAGGATCTGAAAATAGCCCCGACCATCAATTGCCACATCCAGGGCATTATCTGTTTGGATAATGTTGCCTTGAGTATGCAATTTTTCAGTGGCTACTGTGCGAACACCTGTACCAATCATTAAACCGGAAGGTAGTTGATTATCGGTAGTCGTTTGCGCGCCAGGTTGGCGAATTGTCTGATACAACAAATCTTCAAATACTGCACGATCCTGTTTAAACCCTGTGGTGTTCACGTTCGCCAGATTATTTGAAATCACCGACATCCGTGTTTGCTGAGCATCAAGCCCGGTTTTCGCAATCCATAATGCCTGGTTCATAAAGTTTCTCCTAAAAACACTATTGCTCTGTTACTAACCATTTAACTGCAACAAGCGTGCCGATGCGGCACTGTTTTCTTCTGCAGTGCTCATCATTTTGACTTGCATTTCATATTTACGCTGAAGTTCAATCATATTGACCAAAGCACCCACAGCATTCACATTGCTGCCTTCAATGGTTCCAGAGGCAACCTTAACTGTGGCATCCAACGGTGCTTCGGTGCCATCCGACATACGCAGCAAACCATCCTGATCTTTAAAAACGTTTTGCAGGTCAGGCTTGACCAGCTTGATTCGATCGATAACTGCCAACTCATTTTCAGCACCGCCAATCGGGCGAATGGAAATTGTGCCATCAGCACCGATATCAATTTTTTCTGCCGGAGGAATGGCAACAGGTCCACCCTCGCCCATTACCGGCAAACCCGTGCCGGTAACTAATTGTCCCAGCTCGGTAACATGTAAGTCCCCTGCACGGGTATAACCTTCACGACCATCTTTGCCCATGACAGAAATAAAGCCTTCACCTTGTACAGAAATATCCAGTTCACGACCGGTTGACTGTACGCTGCCTTGCTGATAATCAGTCGCTGGACGCTCTGTCATTGAATAAACACGGGTGGGTAACCCCTCGCCAAACACCGGCATGGAACGGAACTGTTCCAAGTCAGCACGAAAGCCCGTGGTATTAACGTTAGCCAGATTATTGGCATTGGTCGCCTGCGCCAGCATGGTTTGCTGAGCCGCATTCATAGAGATAAACAGCATGCGATCCATAGTTAGCCTCTTTTTTCTATATGCATATCAAACAACTCCGCGAAATTAACGCAGGTTGATAATGGTCTGGGTAATGGCATTATTGGTTTCTATCGCTTTCGAGTTCGCCTGGAAATTACGCTGTGCAGTAATCAAGCCAACCAGCTCTTTAGTCAAATCAACATTTGAGGTTTCCAGTGCACCTGACTGAATCAAACCAAAGCTGCCTGTGCCTGCTTCACCAATCCGCACATCGCCTGAATCCAATGTCGCTTCCCAGGCAGTATTACCAATCTGTTTTAACCCTTGAGGGTTAGGAAAGTCCGCCAATACAATTTTGGCAACGTTAGTGGTTTGACCATTTGAATATTGGGCCTGTACCAAGCCGGTATCATCAATATCCAAGCCTGTCAGCCGGCCGGTAGGAAAACCATTCTGATCGGTATCCAACACGGTAAAGGCCGCTGAGTTCTGTGTAGAACCGGCAAAATTAATTTCAAAACTCAAATCAACTGCACCACTACTCAACCCGGAAAACGTATACGTTTCAGTTGGAGTTACCCCGGCATCCAAAGCCCCACCTAAAGCCGGGTCAAAGGTCAGTGTTTTGGTCGTTTGCCCAGCCCCAAATTCAACTAAAGTCTGACTGCCGGTAGGTTCGTTAATGTACACCTGGACATTCCACTCATTCGGAACATTGGTTTTCTGATAGTAATAGGTCAATGTACTTTCGTTACCCAGCGAATCAAAAATATTACTGGAAGTTGAATTGGTATAGGTCAATGGATCGTTCGGATCGATCGGCGTTGCGACGGGATCAATGTCGGTAGCTGTAGAGGGAAGATTGGCAGCAATATCAACCTCTGTTGTGGCTTGAGGCACACCCGCTGCAACTGGCAAACGAATCGGATTTGTCCCACCCAAAGCAGTAGAAGATACACTGCCATCTGCATTGACGGGAAAACCAAGTAAATATTGCCCAGAACTATTGGTGATGTAGCCATCGCGGTCAATATTAAAAGCACCGGCTCTACTATATAAAACCTGCTCAGTATCCAGAGCGGGTGCCAATGCGTAAAACCCCTGCCCATTGCCACTAATCGCCAAATCCAGCGAATTATTGGTCACTTCCAGGTTTCCCTGATTAAATTGCTGAGCCACATTGTTCAATACAACACCAGTACCAATAGCAGTATTGCTGTTTCCAAAGGTAGACAGGGCGTAAACATCACCGAATTCTGCTCGTGAACCTTTAAAACCAATGGTATTGATATTGGCGATGTTGTTTGATTTCACATTCAAATCGGCAGTGGCGGCATTGAGGCCTGTTAATGCGGTATTAAATGACATGATGTTTACCCCTTAAATAATTTCCTGAACTTCACTAAATGGTACCGAACCGATACCGGCCAGATTCATGGTCAAACCTTGTCCACCAGAGCCAACCAAAACGCTATCTACTTTGGCTATCACCGCGGTAGCAAAGGCGGTGTTTTGCCCATCGACACTACCTGTTGCCATAAACTGATAGGCCCCTTCTGGCATCGCCTCACCCTCATTATTCAATCCATCCCATTCAAAGTTGGTATACCCCGAGGCAGCCCCCATTGGAATGGTTCTTACCAATTCACCAGTGTCGTTATAAATCTTAAGTTCCAGATTAGACACGGGATCTGCTACGTTAATCTGGCCGCGCATTGGGGCATCAGCTGTCATCACACCTATTGAAGAGGGAACCAGTACTGAACGACCAACTAATGACGATCCTTGCAGAGCCTGATCGGACTGCATGGCCTTAGCAAAGCTGCCAAAGGAATCCTGTAAATCACTGATACCACTCACCGTACTGAAGGAGGCAATCTGTCCGAGAAAGTCTCCGCTTTCCATTGGCTTAAGCGGATCTTGATTCATCAGTTGCGTGGTCATCAAGGACATAAAATCCTCCATTTGCAACTTACCAGGATCATTTTTCTCTTCTGTAGTACTTGTTGTACTTTTACTGTTGAGAAAAGCATAGGGATTGTCGCTCACACCATTTATTGCCATTTCTATGACTCCCTGCGGTTATTTGCCAAGCTGCAATGTGGCTAGCAGCAATTGTTTGGAAGTGTTGGCAATCTCAACATTGTTCTGATATGAACGAGAAGCCGACATCATATTTGCCATTTCTGCAATGGCGTCTACGTTTGAGTGATAAACATAACCGTTGTCATCTGCCAGAGGATGTGAAGGGTTGTATTCCTGGCGAACCGGAGCCTGACTTTCTGTTATGCCTAATACTTGAACAGACCCTGATTTATATCCTTGCTGTGCATCGTCCAACACCGTAGAAAACACCGGTTGCCGTGTGCGGTAGGTCTCGTTCACGCTACTACTGACGCTGTCTGCGTTGGCCAGATTACTGGCTGTGGTATTGAGTCGCAGTGATTGCGCACTCATTCCACTGCCTGCAATATCAAAAATATTAAATAAAGACATGGCAGATTATTCCCCTTTGATCGCTTTGGTCAGACCTTTGAAGCGTGAACCTAAAAATTCGAGACTGGCTTGGTACTGAACGGCATTTTGCATAAACTGTGCCTGCTCCACTTGCTCATCCACAGTATTACCGTCCAAAGAGTCTTGCATCGTGGTCCGATACTGGGTGACAGCCTCAAATGGGTTTCCGTTGTTACCGGCAATATGTTTCTGATGAGTCATATTCAAAGCGGCAGATTTTTGTCCTGCTGCCGCCATTTGCAATGCCGATTGAAAATCCATATCTTTCGCTTTGAAGTTTGGCGTGTCTGCATTGGCCAGATTCGTCGCCAGCATTTCTGCCCGCTGCGTCCTGATACGCAAAGCATCGGCATGAATCCCAAGAGCAGAATCAAAATTTATCGGCATGCTGTTTCTCCACAACAATCATTTACTTGAAGTCACCTAAGCATCTTGCATGCCACAATTTATTATCAATATTAATCAATCACTTAAACGTACTGCGGCAAGCTATAAAAACCAAAGCGGCAAGCTGTTGCCACTCCACTGAACCAGCGGAATACTGCTGATATAATCCATGGCTTGTTTAGGTATTAATTGAAGAAAAACCTGTCAGGGACGATACATTTGCCAACTGGCTCACGTATTTAAAAAATAGATGGCGGGCAAGCAGCATAAGTGCTTGACCCACAATAGTTTTAGCGTTAAAAACAAAGACCTACAAGGAGCGTCAACAAGTGAAAAAGTTTGCAGCAAATAATGGTTTCACACTGATCGAATTAATGATCACACTGGTTGTTGTCATTATTTTGATTTCAATTGCTGCCCCAAGTTTTAATGCAATGATTCGTGATAATCGTCTGGCCACTGAAGCCAATAATTTTTTAGGTTCATTACAGCTCGCCAAAAGCGAAGCAATACGTCGGGGAGTTCAGGTCACCATGCTCCGTGATGGCAATGCTGCTGGTGAATGGCACGGTGGCTGGAGAATTTTCACTGACTGGAATCGAAATGAAACATTTGATGGTAACGCAAATGCTACCGACTGCAGTGTAGAGGGACAAGATTGCTACCTGAGAATTTATGATTCTTTGGGAAACAATCTCACCCTTACCGGAGACGCTAAATATCAGGATTGGATAGCCTTCAGCCCCTCTGGAGAGGTTTTAAGCTCTGGTGGAGGATTACCAATGGGAACTTTTACGCTGTGTACTCCAAACGCAAATCAGCGAAATATTGTTTTCAATAATGCGGGCCGCATGCAAGTGCGGGAGGGAGCAGCATGCTGAAAATAAAACAATCTGGCTTTACTTTGTTGGAAGTAATGGTTGCCGTATTTGTGCTATCTGTGGGATTGCTGGGTTTGGCCCATTTACAGATAACCGCTTTAAAAACCAATCAAAGTGCTGATCTTCGTACCCAGGCATCCTTATATGCATCTGATATTCTGAATCGTATGCGAGCAAATCGAGTAGCGAGTCAAAATGGTCTTTATGTCATTGCCACTACAGATGGTATACCCAACGCTGGAGGTAATGTTTCTAACCAGGATCTTCATGAATGGAGAACAAGTCTCTCCAATGCTTTACCTGGAGGTACAGGCGGCATTAACTGTCCAGCATTTAATAACTTAAATGAGTTCATTTGTACTATCACAATTGAGTGGCGTGACATACATCTAGGAGACAACGCCAACAATATCAACTATAACGAATTAGCAACTAAAACATTAACGATGGAAGGGGCTTTATGAATAATCAACGCGGCCTTTCTCTGGTTGAATTAATGGTAGCTATCGTTCTGGGACTGATCTTGGTTGCGGGCGTAATTGAATTGTTCGTTAATAACCGTCAGGTATATCGTGTTCAGGAAGCAAAAGCGCGAATGCAGGAAGATGGACGTTTTGCACTGCACCATATAAGCCGAATAATGCTAAATTCAGGCTATAGGGGATGTGATTCCTTACAAAATCAAAATGCCAATGTGGAACAGGACAAACGCCCCTTAGAAAATGTATTAAATAGTGCTAACGCTTATTTATGGCGTTTGGATATACCCATCGAAGGTAGTGAAGGTACAAGCGGCGCATTTAATCCCGCTCTTGATGCAACGATCAGTGCTAATGCCCTAGCAGGGTCAGATGTCATTACAATTCGCACTGTAAGTTCTGGTCATGCAAATATTATCGATCATGACAGCACTGACTTTACTGCACCACTTGAAACCGGTACCGACAATACTTTTACACCATGTGACCCTGATCCTGCCAGTCCAGACTATGAAGCTACTTGCAGCAATATTGCTTTGGTTACGACCTGTGATAGTGCCGCCATCTTTCAAATTACCAATGATCCTTCTTCAGGAACAATAGAACATGCAGCTGGTGTGGGTTCACCCGGCAATTCTTCAGCTAATTTAGGTGATAACTTTGGTGGTGGTTGGCTAAATACTTATTCTGCAAATACTTTTTATATTCGACAAGGCGTTTCGGGTCCTTCTCTTTATCAAAAAGTGCTGGATAACGCATCTCAGGAGCTTATTGAAGGCGTTGAGAGAATGGAAATTCTCTACGGTGTTGATACTAATCAGGATTTTTCTGTAGATGCATACAGAACAGCAAATGCAGTAGGAAATTGGGCAAACGTAATCAGTGTTCGTATAAGTCTTTTAATGGTGAGTCTGGAAAACAATCTGGTAGTGGATGGACCCCAGGATTATTACTTCAATGGTGCCACTATTACTCCTGCTGCTAATGACCGCCGACTGAGACGCGTCTTTACTCAAACTATTGTTCTACGCAATCGCACATCATGAATAAACTAATGGCAACCAATCAAAAAGGTGCGGCGTTAATCGTCAGCTTAATTATTCTGGTGTTAATGACCTTGTTAGGTCTATCCAGTATTAGCACCAGCTCACTTGAAGAGAAAATGACCGCCAACCTTCGGGATCATGAATTAGCTTTCCAGGCAGCTGAAATTGCACTACGTGATGCTGAGAAAAGAATCTCTGCATTTGTCACTGAACCGATTGCAACCCAAGACGGCAGTAATGAAAACACTTGGAATACAAATGCCATGGATCCTACTCCAACGAATGCAGCACCATGGTGGCTGGAGCGCGATGCAGCCTGGTGGAGCGCCAATGGAGTTGCTTCAGTAAACGTCGCTAACGTAGCTACACCTCCCAGATATATTATTGAAGAATTAGTTTTTGACAATGATGATGAAAACAAAGGAACAGGTTCCCCAGTTGACGGCATTGTCCATTATCGTATTACAGCTCGCGGTACCGGTGGTTCTGACCAGGCCAGAGTTTTATTGCAAAGCACTGTTATTAAGAGGTACTGATAATGAGAAATTTCATCTTAAAATACGCAGTGGGATTTATTTTATTAATAAGTAATGGTGCTTTTGCTACAACATTAAATATCAGCAATGTTCCACTTTATCTGGGTGGTAGTATTGAGCCGAATATCATGTTTACACTTGATGATTCGGGATCTATGCAATGGGAAGTAATGCCTGATGAAAATCGAAATTTCAGCAGCTATATTTTCCCACGACCTAGCAATTTATATGGTGGGGTAACCTACGCAAATCAAATTGCAAATTTTGATGATGATAACGTTCATAACTTTTTTACACGATCGTCAGCTAATAATGCGGTTTTTTATAATCCCGATGTAACCTATGTACCATGGAGTAATGCCGACGGTACCAGCATGGGAAACGCAAATGTCAACAATGCTTTATATAACCCTGCTATTCCAGCCCTTGGGGGCATTGATTTAGTAAATCAACAAACCCAGTTTGCTTGTTGGTTTAGGAATACCAGTGACCTCACACAGGCATTCGGGGATCCATGTAACGGTAATCACAGCTTCTGGCCAATCACTTATTACAAATATAATGGTGGCAGCCGCACAGCTAGAAGCAGCTATACCAGAGTTCAAATTACTACTTCAACCTCATCCTCTACTACTTTCACCAGCCCTAGTGGCATTGTTAGAACCAAAGCAGAAGAAATTCAAAACTTTGCTAATTGGTTCCAATACTATCGCTCGCGAGTTTTGACTGCGAGAGCGGGCGTCGGCAGAGCTTTTGCCAAACAAGGTTCGAATCTACGTGTCGGTTTCGCAGCAATTAATCAGGGCAGCAAAACGATTGACGGTGTTACTAGTAATCGGGCGGTTATTGAAGGGTTGAGACAATTTTCCGGTTCAAACCGAGCAGATTTTTTTGACAACCTTTACGAGCGCGTAATTAACAACTCAGGAACTCCTCTTCGCTCCGCCACCAATAGTGTTGGCCAATATTTCGAAAGAACTGATAACTCCGGTCCGTGGGGAAATACACCGGGTACTAACAATGATGCAGAACATCTTTCATGCCGTCAGAGCTATCATATTTTAACAACTGATGGTTACTGGAATGGCTCTAGCCCAGGGGTTGGCAATACTGATGGTACGAGTGGAGAAGTGATATCAGGTCCAGATAATGATGATTATCAATATACTCCAGTAAATCCATATACAGATGCGTGGGATAACACCTTGGCGGATGTTGCAATGGAATATTGGAAACGCGATCTTCGGGAAGATTTAACTAATAATGTCCCTACAAATCAGGAAGATCCTGCGTTCTGGCAGCATTTAGTGAATTTTACAGTAGGACTAGGGGTTAATGGTACGTTAGATCCTGATACAGATTTCGAAGCATTAGCGTCTGGAAGTATAGGTTGGCCAGAACCCTCGGCAGATGCAGAGGAAAATATCGATGATCTTTGGCACGCTGCTGTTAACAGCCGTGGTTCCTTCTTTAGCGCGACAGACCCTGATACTTTTGCTGATTCTTTAGCAGCTATTCTGTCAAATATTTCATCAAGGACTTCTTCGGCTGCCTCTGTTGCATTAAATTCTGGTTCCGTATCTGGTGACAGTAAAATTTATCAAGCACGATTTGATAGTGGAGACTGGAGCGGTCAGTTGTTAGCCTTTAGCATTAACGATGATGCCACACTTGGGGGCGTTGCTTGGGATGCTGGAACACTGATACCCGCTGCGAATGATCGTGTTATTGCAACTTATGATGGAAATTCTGGACAGCCTTTCCGTTGGGCATCAATTTCAGCTAGCCAACAAACTCAACTTGGTAGTCAATCAATTTTAAATTATATCCGTGGTGACCAATCCAATGAAGCCAGTAATGAAGGTGGTACGCTTAGAAATAGAAATCGTTTACTTGGCGATATTATAAATTCTGCCCCAACTTATGCAGCAGCCCCAGGTTCACGTTATCAAGATAACTGGGGAAATTCTCAACCTGAAACAGCAAGTCCTTATTCAGCTTATGTGGTGGCAAATATTAATCGGCAAGGATTAGTTTTTGTAGGTGCAAATGATGGAATGCTTCATGCTTTTGATGCCGATACTGGGGTTGAAAAATTTGCCTATGTTCCCAATGCGGTTTACAACAATTTAAATAATTTGAGCAATACCAGTTATACACACAAATACTATGTGGATGGCAGCCCGACAATAGTAGATGCCTTTATCAATGGTAGTTGGCGCACCGTGCTCGTTTCAGGACTAGGTGCAGGCGGACAAGGTATGTTTGCATTAGATATAACTGATCCAACAAGCCTTAATACAGAGGCAAATGTTGCTAGTAAAGTTTTATGGGAATTTACAGATCAGGATGAAAGAGATCTTGGGTTTACATTTGGACAAGCAAGTATTGTTCGACTAAATAATGGCGAATGGGCAGCTCTAGTTGGCGGTGGCTATAACAATACTGCAGACAATAATTTAGACAGTAATGATGCTCAAGACAGCCAGACTGGTAATGGAGTCATTTATCTTATAAATCTTGCAGATGGTAGTTTGATTAAGAAGTTTGACACATTGGTTGGTACTAATGATGATCCAACCGGTGCTCAACGACCAAATGGTATCGCTTCCCCAACAGCAATTGATATTAATAATGACAATATAGTAGACGCTATTTATGCTGGGGATTTATTCGGAAACGTTTGGAGTATAAATGTAACCGGCCAGGATGAGGATAATTGGGACTTTACCTATCTTGATTCCGATAATCCTGAACCACTCTACACGGCTTGTGCAGGAGAAACTTGTACAGGGGCGAATATTCAACCTATAACAACTCGCATTCAAGTTGTAAAACACCCTAGGGAAAATGGCTATTTGTTATTATTTGGTACGGGTAAATACTTTGAAGTAGGGGATAATTCTAGTGAAAATCAAGTCACTCAGAGTTTTTATAGTATTTGGGATAAAAGACTGTCAGAGCTGATAGCTTTTGACCGAAGCGATCTTTTACAACAACAAATTCTGCAACAGGTATCTGTAGATGGCTTCAATTATCGTATTACTTCTGATGAGCTGATTAATTGGACAGAACATTCTGGTTGGTACATTGATCTTGTTAATCAGGATGTAAATTCAGGTAACCTGGGAGAAAGACAAGTAAGTAATGCCATTATTCGTAATGGGCGGATTATATTTACTACTTTAATTCCATCAGATGATCCTTGTGCATTCGGTGGATCTGGTTGGTTAATGGAAATGAATTATGCTACGGGTGCAAGATTATCCTATTCGCCCTTTGATGTTAATGGAGATGGCGTTTTTACATCTGAAGACTTCTTTATGATTGATACAGATGGGGATGGTGACCCAGATACTGAAGTTCCATACAGCGGAAAAGAATCAAAAGTAGGTATTATTCCAACGCCAAGTATCGTCAATCAACCCGGTGGACAACAGGAAATTAAATATACCAGTGGTGCTGATGGCAATATTGAAGTAACGATTGAAAATCCTGGTCCAGGATATGAGGGACGTCAATCATGGCGTCAATTGCAGTAATTTACTAAGGTTACCTGTATGAAAATATTTTCTATTCTGGTTTTTATGTTATTTAGTGCAAATGCATTTTCTGGTGCTAACACCAGTTTTACCCAGACTGGAGTTATCAGTGAAGAATCAGGCCATTCAAATACTATAATAATTAATGACACCGCCTATCGGATAGATAGTAATACAAATGTTCATGCATTGGTTCGTCATGGTGAGTTAGGTCCTCAGCTTCCTGCAGGCGAACTAATCGGTTTCAATACAAAAAATGAAGAAAATAGTGAGCTGCCATATGTCACTGAAATTTGGTTACTCAATGCTAATTAACAGGAACTGAGAACATGAACACTACTCCTCAGAGAGGTTTTACGCTAATTGAGTTGATGATAACGGTTGCGATCATTGCTATTATTGCTGCAATTGCTTACCCATCCTACCTGGAGCAAGTTAGAGAGACTCGTAGATCGAATGCACAGGCTGATTTACTTGAACTGGTAAGTTTTATGGAAAGATATTATGGGGAAAACTTCACTTATGCAGGTGCCAATTTACCTTTCATAAATTCACCAAAGCAAGGTAACAGTTTTTATAACTTAAGTTTCACGGCCGCACCATCCGCCACAGCTTATACAATCCAGGCAGCTCCTACAGGGGGGCAAGCAGCTGATCGTTGCGGAACAATGACGATTAACCATAATAATCAAAGAACACCAGCTAATGATTGTTGGTAACTTAGTAAGTTAGCAAGAAGTTTAACCCCATAAAAAAACCCGCGTTATGCGGGTCTTTTATGTATAGAGTTAACTAGTTAACTATCAACATTCACATGACCATCCTGTACGAGCTTGTTAATAATCTCAGCCTGTTGCGTTGAAGTATCAAATCCACCAAGCCCCATATCAGCAAGAGTCGTACCTTGCAAAGTAATAGTTTGTTTGACGTCGCCACCAGCACCCTCGGGCTTGAGCTCGATAACGGTATCAACACCATTATCTTCAATATGAATATAATCAGCTAAATCCCCGGACTCTTCACCAACAAGAATATCTGCAAAATCAAGTACATCACCTTGCTCAACATTAAAATCAGTAACGGTATCCTGGGCGGAGATATTGGAAAGATTAAACTCATCCCCTGCCTGCCATACAAATAAATCAGCCCCATCTCCACCTGTCAGAATATCATTACCAGCTCCACCAATAATGACATCATCTTGATCGGTACCAATCAATTCATTATTTCCACGTCCATCTTTGATAATATTAGGTTCGCCAGAATCAGGGTTTTCCAAAACCGCATCACCTGAAGTAATAACCGCCTTAACAGTATCACTTTCATTGCCAGCCGCATCAGTCACGGAATATTGGAATTCACTATCAGGAATTTCACTTACGGTCACTTTTTGGATGTAGTAATCACTACTGTCTGATGTAGACTTTTTACCATCAACATAATTAGTAGCAGTAAATTCAAGTGAATCAAATATTACACCATCAGGCAGGGTAAAAGTCGCATTACCTGAGGATCCAGCAGGATCAACGGTCAAATTATTCTTTGCCAGAGAAAAATCTACCGGTTCTCCGTTCAGTAATGGATTACCGTTCGCTGTGGTAAATGTCCAAACACCAACTGACTCACCATTCAAAAAAGCTTCGACTTGCCCAACCTCTTTTTCATTGGCAATAAGTCTACTGACAGTTATGGTGGCTGCTAATGATGGATTCTCAAATCTCATTGTTATTTTTTCTGAGGCTCCACCTCGGTGTTCCAGCTGATTTGGTACAATTGTCCCTCCAGCAACGCCAATGCCATCTGAATCAAATGCAATTTTAGCAGACTGACCATTAAGATTAGTCGCTTCAAGAGTAACCCCCTCCCAGGCTGAACTCCCTGTTTTAATACCGCCATAGGATTTCGATGTTAGTTCTGAGTTAAACTCAGCAAGAGTTGCACTCCAAACAATCGAATCGCTTGAATTAAATGTATTGCCTTCATTCAATTCAACCCAATTATCACCATTTTTTATAAAAAGCTGACCGAAACTAGGCGGTGCCTTTAACGTAAAAAGCAATCCTGCCAAGTCGGTTTCATTATCATTCCCCCCCAGGGATGCAATATCCTCAAACGTACTAGGATTGGACTTATCTTCACCGCTATCAACAAAACCATCCACAGAAAATTGTTTAAATACATAAGCATCTTGGGGTAATTCTATTTCAGTCTGACTTGCAAACTCATAACTGGTTAAAACAGGATCCGCAACTGGCTTAAGATCATCTGGCTGATTAGGATCTGTTGGATCTGTTGGATCTGTTGGAATAATGGGATCCAAATCATCCGACTCATCAACTAAAAACTCAAACGGTGGAGGATCAGGGAAAGCAATACCCGGCCCTGTTGTTTCAAAACCTGAATCAGGTGTAATTCGTGGAGCAAGGTAATCTACAACAACCGCTTCGCTGCCACCTTCACTGGTGGGCTGTGCGCCTGGACCAGCAGCAGTAGGATCAGCAACTTGTGTTGGATCTTCACCTGCGAGTAAAGCCTGTTGAATGGCGTCTATATCATCGACCACATCAGCTGCCGGTGGTGTATCAGCTTCTGCAACATCCAATTCAAATGCTTCACTGTCGAGAACAGCTTGAGAATTACGTCCCAGATCCATTACCCCGCCATCTGGAAATTCAATTTCGATAGCACCGGCAATACCCGTGGTAATAATTTCGTTGGGATAAACTTTGTCACCAACTTGTAAATTTCTCACAGTACCGTCGACTGCTGTGGCAGTTGCAGTGCCAATTAAGGCTGAAATAATTCCGGCTTCTGTGGCCATAAAATTCTTCTCCGATGAAATGCTGCTTCCCAAGGCCAACAAAAACCACTTGTGACCATATTTGCAGATAGTCTCCCATGACTACACAAAGCTATCTACTGTACATTGGTACTAAAAAAACAAATATTTTAAAAAATTTATTTTTTTGTTAAGCAAAATTCCAGCCAGATAAAATTAATTCTTGTCCAGGTTTGATTATTGCCCCATATCACCTGCAGCGAAATGATTCAGCATATCGGCGACCAGACGTCTTGGTAACCATGCCTCACCATCATGTACGGCTCGAATAGCTTTGACTAACTTGTCATGCTGTGATGGTGTGATGTAACCCCGTGCTCTGAAGCCAGTTGCTTTGAGTTGATTAAAATCCGGTGTTTTATCCGACATAATCAGGGTCTGATTATGTTCGTAATTTGTCGCCAGAACCAAACATAGAATATCGGCATTAATCCGTTCATTGTTTTGTTCCAACACGGTAATATCAGCTTCAGCAGCGATTATTGCCAAAACTGCTGTATCAACAGTTTCTGGGTCGATAACGGTAATCTTTAAGTCATCATGTTCAGCCAGATTAATTAAACTGGCTATTGTTCGACCAATCAAAACTACGTTAATCACGCGTAGACCTTCAGAATCGTATTGATGAGTTGCCATTGTTGTTCCCATCCCTGAAGCGGTGACTGACGAAATCCACTACGAACAAACTGTTGAAGTCTTCCTTCAACAATACTGAGTAATAAGTTAGCCGTTTCATTCACTGGCCGTCCGCCAGCTTGAGTCAAGGTTAACTCGCGTTCCCGCAGAATTTGTCGGAATTGCGTCTCCAATCGGTCAAAAAATTGACTCACGCGATGACGAAGCCGTTCTGTTTCACCAGTTAACGCTGTTCCAACGAGGACACTGCTAATACCTGGATTTTTGGCACTAAACCCCAGCATTAATGCCATAATTTTTTCACATCGAGAGACCGCATTATCATCTTCATCAACAATTCTACGGATCAAGCCAAAAACGGTATCTTCGGAAAATTCGATAAGCCCCTCAAACATTCTCGCCTTACTGGGAAAATGGCGGTACAAAGCCGCTTCAGATACTCCGAGGCTTTCAGCCAATTGCGCTGTTGTGATTCGCTGTCCGGGATGTTTTTCAAGTTGCGTCGCCAAAGCTTCCAATATCGCTTGATGACGCGACTGTTTATTCTGCGCGCGCGTTGATTGTTGCTCAGTCATCGACCGCCTCCACGAATAAGCGTACCAACGCCCTCATCCGTAAACATTTCCAGTAATACCGCATGCTGTACACGACCATCGATGATGTGTGAGCTGGTCACCCCCGCCTGAACGGCATCTAACGCGCAGCCAATTTTAGGTAACATTCCGCCATAAATGACACCCGAGGCAATCAAATCATTGACTTGTTTCGCATTCAGACCAGTAAGCAACGTCCCGTCAGCATCTAGCAGTCCGGGCGTGTTTGTCAATAGGATCAGTTTTTCTGCCTGCAACACTTCAGCAATTTTACCAGCAACAAGATCGGCATTAATGTTGTAGGACTGTCCATCCTGCCCCACCCCGATAGGTGCAATTACAGGAATGAAGTCACTGTGAATCAACATATCAATCACGCTGGTATCAATACTGGTTACGCGGCCTACATAGCCCAAATCAATCATTTCCGGTGCATCAACGCCAAGTTCTTCCTGTGAAGCAAATTTCATCTTTTCAGCAAATATCAGACTACCGTCTTTCCCCGTCAAGCCGACAGCTCGTCCACCATGGTTATTGATCAGATTAACAATGCTTTTGTTCACTTGGCCGCCGAGCACCATTTCAACAATATCCATGGTCTCGTTGTCTGTGACCCGCATACCATTAATAAATTCGGACTCTTTTCCGATCTTTGCCAAAAGCTGGCCTATTTGCGGACCACCACCATGAACAATGACAGGATTAATACCAACAGCTTTCAACAACACAACATCGCGGGCAAAACTGTTTTTCAACGTTTCATCAATCATGGCATTACCACCATATTTGATGACCAGTGTCTTACCGGAAAAACGTTGGATATAAGGCAACGCTTCAGTCAGAACCTGAGCAATATGTGACGCTTTTTGTGTATTCAAACTCATTAAAAATTTCTTCCTTGTCCCGCACAGTCTGTTTAGTGCAAGCTTTTTTTATTGTTTTTGCTTATGCAAAATAACGACCAACTATAATTCGTTTTTGTCGTTAACAGCGTAAGATTAAAAATTAAGACTTAGATTAGGTTTCACCTGCAGCATCTGCTGAATAAATTGCTGTTTTATCTGTTCCAGATCTTCTTCAGTTTCTGCTTCAAATCGCAACGTGAGACCGGGAACAGTATTTGATGCTCTAACAAGTCCCCAGCCATTGCTAAAATTCACCCGCACACCATCAATGGTGATAACTTCGCCATCATCGAACTGTGCATTTTGTGTAAATTGTGTCATAAACCGACGGCATTCTGCTGTATCTAAATCAATTAAAATTTCTGGAGTGCTAACACTTTGCGGTTGTGCAGCAAAGATTTCTGTTGCGCCACGACGTTGTGGATCATCGGCAATCAGCGCCAGCAGGCGGCAGGCGGCAAATAAAGCATCATCAAAACCATACCAGTTATCGGCAAAAAAGATATGTCCACTCAGCTCACCCGCTAATTTTGCCTCATGTTTGAGCATTTCGGCCCGTATTAATGAATGGCCCGAAGCGCACATCATTGCCTTACCACCTGTCTTGGTAATAACCTGCCTCAACAAGCCCGTACTTTTGACATCATAAACAATGGTCGAACCTTTATGGCGTTTCAGAATATCGCTGGCAAACAACATCAGCAAACGATCCGGCCAGATAATTTCACCCTCTCCGTCAACCACTCCCAGTCTATCGCCATCTCCATCAAACGCCAGTCCAATATCAAGATGTTTCTCACGAACCAGTTTAGAAATATCCTGCATATTTTGCGGTTGGGCCGGGTTGGGATGATGATTGGGAAAGTGACCATCAACTTTGCAAAACAGTTCATGCACCTCACAGCCTAATGCGGTTAGCAACTGCGGAACCACTTTACCAGCAATACCATTTCCACAATCCACACCGACTTTTAGCGGGCGGGATAAAGGAACAGTCTGTTTTACTTTTTCAATATAACTAGCAATGATATCTGCCTGTCGTAACTGGCCCTCCCCACTATAAAGTCGAGAATGCTGTATACGATGATAAATGCCCTGAATAGCATCACCAGACAATGTTTTGTCATTGATAACAATTTTCAGACCATTGTAGCCCTGTGGATTATGACTGCCCGTCACTACTACGCCACAATGTGTCCGCATGTGCTGCGAGGCAAAATAAACAAGAGGGGTTGGTACCGCTCCAATATCAGTAACATCACAACCACTGGCCAGAATACCTTCGATTAATGCATCACTGAAACTCTCACTGGAAAGCCGACCATCCCGCCCGACGATAATCCGGGTCTGCTCCTGATGCTGTGCCTCCGTACCTATGGCAAGCCCCAAGACCCGCATAATGGGTTCACTTAATTGGGTGCCGACAATACCCCGAATATCATAGGCCTTAAAAATAACCGGTTTAATATCTACTGGCCTGACTCTATCTACTGACTCGGTTTTACTCACTTTGGGAGCGGCTGCGCGTATTACCGCAGGAGGCGGCGTATTATCGATATTAACTTCATTTTCTGTATATTCTACTGGCCGTGGGCGTGCTCCAATTTGCGCCTGTTTTTTTGGTTTTAACGTACTGAACCGGTTTATCACCAGCCAGCATAAGGCACAAACAATAATGGCTAACATGAGCAATGCAGGCCAGGCTGCTGTTTTAGCCACCCCTTCAGCAGGCCAGAATGCCAGGCGCCAGTAAGCTCCGGGTAATGCCTGAGTAAAAACAGGACTGGAATGCTGAGCTTTACCATCGCCTTGTTCGATCAAAGTCAGCCAGTTTTGGGCCCCTTGCTGTAATGCCAGACTACCTGTACCAATCGATAAATAACGTTCACGCAGCTTATCCTCCAGCTCAGTCATTTGCAGGCTAAGCACCAGATAGCCTGCTGCATCCAGCTTCTTGGTCAGTAAAATATGCGCCTGGGGCGTATTTGGCTGCATAACAGCAATATCAGCCATACCTTGCATGTCTGCCTGGCGCAGACTATTAATAGTGCCAAAACTGACCGGAATACACGCGTCGGATGTTGGAGCAGCAGGTATAAAGGAAATAACACATGAGGTTGATGCATCAGGCCAGCCAAAAGCTACCGGGTCCTGTGCATTTTCCGCCGACATCTCGTTAAAACGTTGCTGCCAGTCTTGTAGCATATCGATCATACCGGATGCAGCGAGCGCCAGCTTTTCCGTTTGTGTCTGGTTGAATGCTTCTGAAGCTGACTGCTGTTGGTAATCATTAATCCGGATTGCTGCTGCCACCCCGGAAAGAACAATCAAAATCAACAGCAGAATGGCCAGCGAACTCAGCCTTCGGCGAAATAGCTTCAGATTTTGCAGTTTCAGCAGCACGGTTGTGCTCAGCTTCTGCCAGTATGGCCGAAGCCGCCGCTACCACGTTCACTGGCAGTAAACTCGGTGACCTGCTCAAATCCTACTTGCACTACTGGGACGAACAGCATTTGTGCAATACGCTCCCCCACTACGATTTCAAAGGGCGTATCCCCCCGATTCCAACAGGATACAAAAATTTGTCCCTGATAGTCGCTGTCGATAAGGCCCACCAGATTACCTAATACAATGCCGTGTTTATGTCCAAGGCCTGAGCGCGGCAAAATCATCGCAGCCAGAGCGGGATCATCAATATGAATGGCAATTCCGGTCGGTATTAGAATGGTTTCGCCAGGACGTAATATCAGATTTTCATCCAGGCAGGCCCTCAGGTCCATTCCGGCAGAACCCTCGGTGGCATAGTCCGGCAGTTCAATCGATTTGCCCAGTCTCGGATCGAGAATCTTAAATTGAATTTTTTGCATGATAACGCTCTGTTATTAATGTTATGAGTTCGCGTGCAATTTCAAGTTTCGGAGCTTCAGCCAAGGACTTATGCCCACCTTCCCAGAAAATTTCCAGCGCATTGTTATCCTGACCAAAAGCCAGTCCATCCCCCACTTGGTTCGCTGCGATCAAATCCAAACGTTTTTGCTGTAATTTATGTTGTGCATATTGTTGCAAATCATCTGTCTCAGCAGCAAAACCAACGACCAGCTCCGGCCGCTCATCGGCATTGGCAACCGATGTAATAATATCGGGATTCAAACGAAGTTGCAGTGATAAATCATCATCAGCCGTTTTTTTTAATTTAGCTGAAGCAGGATGCGTGGGACGATAATCTGCTACTGCTGCACAACCGATATAAATTGCCGTACCAGCTAAGTTTTGCATAACAGCGTCAAACATTTGTTGAGCCGTTTCAACCATTATACGGCTGCAACCAGACGGGGCTTCCAAAGCCACCGGCCCAGATATCAGGGTGACCTTTGCACCCATCTCAACGGCTGCTTGCGCCAGGGAATAGCCCATTTTCCCTGAGCTGCGATTAGCAATAAAGCGAACCGGATCAATTGGTTCATGCGTAGGTCCTGCAGTAATGACTACCTGTTTTCCTGTCAGAGGACCGGTCTGCAACTTGCGGCTCAGATGCATCACAATATTTTCAACAGCCATTAAGCGACCTTCGCCCTGTTCCCCACAGGCCTGATCACCGCTTTCAGGACCAATAAATTCCACACCGCGTTGTTTTAGCCGTTGGCAGTTTTGCTGGGTTGCGATATGTGACCACATCTTATTATTCATTGCCGGTGCCACCATCAACGGTGCTTCAGAGGCAAGACATACCGTGGAAATCAAATCATCCGCCAGGCCATGAGCCAGTTTCGCCAGACAGTCAGCGGTTGCGGGAGCAATCAGGATCCAGTCTGCCCAACGCGCCAATTTAATATGACCCATTGCAGCTTCTTCATCAGCATCAAAGAAATTCAATGACACGGGATTACCACTGACCGTTTGCAGCGTAAGTGGCGTAATAAACTGCGTTCCACCATCACTCATCATTACCCTTACTTCAGCACCGTATTCTTTTAATCTTCGAATTAAATCTGCTGACTTATAGGCTGCAATACTGCCGGTAACGCCAAGAAGAATACGTTTTCCCTGAAAAGCATTTGTCTCAATCATGCTGTATTTTTGCCTATGGCTAAATCACGTAAACTTAAGTCATCCAACACAGCATTCTGTGCTTCATTAATTTCAGAAAAGAATGCTTCAATACTGGGCTCAGTGTGTTGCTGTAATGTTGAAATACCCACTTCCTCGGCACTACGTAAACAAAACAAAATTTCACTGACTAAAATTTTGCTGACATCGCCGGCCATAGTAAAGGAATCTTTATCTCCAGCCACCTCTACGATAAAGCCACCTTCCTCCAAAATGTCCAATAATTCCTCTAAATTTTCACTACTTAACGTGGTGAGCTTCTCCAGTTCCGAAAGGCTGTATGCCGGCTTTTTTTCACAAAAGCGACGGGCAATAATAGTCATTAACCACAAGCCCTTTTTCTCACGTAATCGTGGACTCAAAACCAGGGTTTTTCCGCCCATCAATACAAATCTTGGATGCTGAAGATAAAAAGCTACCTGAGATCCGGTCAATAAAATATACCAGCCAAGATAAAGCCAGATCATAAAGAAAAATAAAATCGCAAAACTGGAATAGATTGCCGTGTAATTGGATGATGAAGCTACAAAAGTCGCAAACAAAGTTCCCAGTCCAATCCATAGTGCTCCGGCCACCATTGCACCACCCAGAGCCGGCCCAAGTTTCACTTTGGTATTAGGAATGAAGGTATAGAGAAAGGTAAAGGCGAGCACAATCATAAAATAGGGTAACAATTTGCTGAGTATCAGTAGCAATGTTCCAAATGGTTCGATTGATTGTAAGGTCGAGACCACATCATTATCCATCACCGTTGCGGCAATTCCTAAAGCGGAGAAGACCAATACCGGCCCGATCATCACAACGCTCATGTAATCAGTGAATCGACGTGCAAACGACCTTGATCTTTTGACCCGCCACACAAAATTAAAAGCACTTTCAACTTTCTGTACCAAAGCAATAATTGTGTAAAACAACATGCCTAAACCAATCGAACCCAGCACGCCGACTTTGACGTTTTCTACAAACCCAATAATGCTGGAAGTCATTTCCCCGGCTTTTTCACCCAGGGGTGCCATGAAGTTCAGCAGTACGGGTTCTATTTGGTTATGTACTCCAAAAGCCTTGAGCACTGAAAAAGCAACTGCAATTAACGGGACTAAAGATAACAAGGTGGTAAACACCAGACTCATTGCCCGCAGGTTTAATTCTCCGGTCGACAGTTGCCTCGCCATCACATAAACCACACGGCCCGCGTGCCGTGTCAAACGTTTTAGTTTGCTGGCACTTTCAGTCGTTTCCTGCCAAAGCTGAACCTGGAAAAAATGTTTTAACTTGTCTATATAGTCTTTCATGTTGGTTATCATCCTGATGACAGGTTTGTCCATTAAACTGGATTATCAATGTCAATGAAATAGTGTTGCAGGCCGAATTTCAGAGCAACATGCTCTCCCAAGGCTTTAACCCCATAACGCTCAGTGGCATGGTGTCCTGCTGCAATGTAATGAATTCCAAGTTCTCTGGCCAAATGTGTTGTCTGCTCTGAAGCTTCTCCACTAATAAAGGCATCCAGACCTGACTCTGCTGCCTGCTGAATATAACCTTGTGCAGCACCTGTGCACCAGCCAACTGTTTTTATTAAACGATCATGACCGGCAATAATGGTCGGTTTTCGATCCAGTTGACAGGCAATATGGGATGAAAATTCTTCTAAGGTTTGGGGTGTTGTTAGCTTCCCTCGGAAACCGATGGCGGGTTCTCCGGTACCGGCAATAAAACCATCCATTTCTATATTCAGTATTTTTGCCAGTTGTACATTATTGCCAAACTCGGCATGGGCGTCCAAGGGCAGATGATAGCCTATAAGATTGATGCCATTATTGATTAACATTTTCAAACGTTGATATTTAATGCCGGTCACTGCGGGAGCTTCACCACGCCAGAAATACCCATGATGCACTATAAGTGCATCAGCATTATGCTCCACAGCCGCCTCTAACAAAGCCTGACTTGCCGTTACGCCGGTCACCAGAATATTCACCTCTGGTTTACCTTCAACCTGTAAACCATTCGGACAATAGTCCTGAAATCTCGATACTTCCAATTGCTCATCAATATAGGCGATCAGCTCTGTTCGGGTTATCATCCAAATTACTCCACAAAAACTCCAGGGTCTGATGATCTTTCAGACCCACCACTATAACAAACAGGAGTCACTAAATGGATGCTGTGAGTATTATTGCACTGAGTATGGGTGCCGCCTGGGCCAGTGGAATCAATTTATATGCTGCCGTATTTATGCTGGGTTATATGGGCACAACAGGCCATATGGTTTTGCCGACAGAGTTGCAGGTTCTCAGTGACCCGCTGGTGATGACAGCCGCAGCAGTAATGTATTGTGTGGAATTTTTCGCTGATAAAGTGCCAGGCGTCGATACCGGCTGGGATACTCTGCATACCTTTATCCGTATTCCGGCTGGTGCCATGTTGGCGGCAAGTGCAGTTGGAGATGTCAGCCCGGCAATCGAATTAACAGCAGGTCTGCTGGGCGGAAGCCTTGCTGCCGCAACTCATGCCACTAAAGCCGGCAGTCGATTAATGATCAATACCTCACCAGAACCTTTCAGCAACTGGACAGCCTCAATAACCGAAGACTTGCTGGTGATTGCCGGTTTGTGGACGGCCCTCACTCATCCACTGTGGTTTCTTGCGGCACTGTTTATTTTCATCGTGTTAATGATTTGGTTGCTACCGCGTTTATGGCGTTTAATCAAAACGGTCTTACAATACATTGGAAGCTGGCTGGGGTGGTGTGAAAAACCGCAAACGGCGAAAACAGCAACAAGTGACCAATCCGCTGAATCCATAGAGATTAAATCTGTATCCGATAAATCCGAACACTAACGACGGCGATAGACCACACCATGCGGCGTGCGTTGCAAATCAAATGCATCGGTATAACCACTAATCGTTTCCGAGGCACCTAAAAACAGATAGCCACCCGGGTTTAATGCCTGGGCCAGGCGGGTAAGTATGTCTGTCTTGCGTTGCATCGAAAAATAAATCAACACATTACGGCACAGGATGACATCAAACCGACCCAATCCGGTATAGCTTTGCAACAGATTCTGTTCCCTGAACTGCACCCGTTGTTTAACTTCATCGACAATTTGCCAGCGACCTTCAAACGGTTTGAAAAACTGCTGTCGTCTTGCAGGGGAAATACCTCTTATCAGCGCATGTTCTTCATAAACACCGCGCCTTGCCAGTGCCAGCATGCTGTTGGAAATATCTGTGGCAATGATTTGGGTGCTTTTAAGTTTGCTATCCGGCTTTTTACGAATATATTCATTGAGGATCATACTGATGGTATAAGGTTCCTGCCCCGAAGAGCAGGCTGCTGACCAGATTCTGCAGGGAGCTGTAACCCGCGTTTCCAAATCAGCCAACGTCATTTTTTCAAATACTTCAAATGGCCCGCCATCCCTGAACCAAGAGGTTTCATTTGTCGTCATCGCATCGATAACCGCGTCTCGCAAGTGACGCGGGTGGCCACGCTGTATGGCATTTAACAGATCGGCAACTGACGGAATATTTTCATCCCGTAACAGCTTGGTCAGACGGCTGACAATTAAATATTGTTTGCCATCACCCAAAACAATGCCGCAGGCCTGTTCCAAAAAAAGTCGAAACCGTTCGTAATCGGTCTGACTAATATCATTTCCTTGTAACATACCTGAGTTTTGCCCACCTTAATTGTTTCGTTCTATAACATTTAGCGGTCAATATGCTTAAATGTTTAGCCGTTATAATTTAACCATACTCTGATTGCTTATATGCCAAAAAACAAGCCCAACATAATCCGCCGTAATATTTTGATTACTGGATGTTCAAGTGGCATCGGTTTGGAAGCTGCCAGGATATTACATCGGCGGGGGCATAATGTGATTGCGACTGTCAGAAAACCTGTCGATCAAATTATGCTTTCACAAGCAGGCATCAGCAACTTACCTTGCGACCTGACCAACAGTGAATCGATAGGCAGCATGGTTGAGGCAGCAATAAAAGCGTTCGAGGGTAAAGTCGATGTATTATTCAATAATGCTGCCTATGGTCAGCCAGGCGCAGTGGAAGATTTAAGCCGTGATGCGCTTCGTGAACAATTTGAAACCAATGTGTTTGGCACACAGGAACTGACTAATCTGGTGATAAAACAGATGCGCCAACAGGGCTCTGGCAGAATCATCTATAACAGCTCTGTATTAGGGCTCATCGCCTTACCTTATCGGGGCGCATACAACGCCAGTAAATTCGCCATCGAAGGTTTGGCTGATACCTTGCGTTTGGAGTTAAAAGGTACAGGTATTACCATTTCGCTCATTGAACCTGGCCCAATAACCAGTCAGTTCAGGCACAATGCTTTTACCAAATATCAGCAGCATATTAATAAAGATACCAGTGCTCATAAGGCGAGCTATACTGCGATGGAAAAACGCTTGTTAGCACCAGGGCCAGCAGCACCTTTCACCCTTCCAGCCAAAGCAGTAGTTGATAAGTTAGTACATGCCATAGAAGCCGATCGACCAAAGATTCGTTATTACGTTACTTTTCCGACGTATCTGTTTGCGTATCTCAAACGCGTTTTACCTGCCAACGCTCTGGATTGGGTACTGCGCAAAGTTTCTCGTGATGAACAACACTAGGCCTGTGTATCTTTTATAGGCGGCTATGAGAGATAAACAGGCCCTAGTGCACATTATTTTCACTCAGTGATATGCCATAATCGCCGGCATAATGCTTCCCATGGATGAGAGATAAATGGCCAGGATGTCAAAACTTCAATTTCATTGGAAAACAGCCTACAGCATTTTTTTTGGCAGTTGCCTGACCGGCTTCGTCATTCTTAGCCTTATCGGTTATTTAAACTTTCAGCAGGGTCTTTTTGAAAAAACACAGCTGCTGACCATCTATCTCTTCCCCCTTTTATTGATCCTGCTGTTTTCTCTGGCCTTAACGTTATGGGTATTGCGACGTCTATCCCAACCGTTAATTCAGATTGAACAAATATCTCTGGCACTTCCCTTATTATCGGCAAAAAAATATCAGCAGGCACGCCAGCTTTTATCAGAAACAACTGTCAGCAGTATTGATCAGGAAGTTATTGAGCTGTCGAACCTTACCCATCAGCTGATAAATGTGCTTGATCATCTCGATCAGCACAGGCGGCTGCGCAATCAGCAGGTTCAGATTAAAAATCGTGAGCTGCGAAAAGATCGTGACTTCATAAAAAGCCTGCTTGATACCGCCCAGTTAATCGTTTTAACCATTGATAAAAAATTCGATATTTCTCTGTTTAACGATTATGGCGAACAAATCACCGGCTATAACAAAAACGAAGTTATCAATACCAATGTCGCCAGAATGTTTCCTGCCAGTCATTGGACTGAGGCCAATATCCATTTCAATGAATTGCTGGCCGGTCATCAGCGAATTGCCCAACAAGATGCCGAACTCATTGATAAAACCGGCCTTATCCGTCAGATTTCCTGGTTGCATTCACGCCTTGAACATGACAACCAGCAAGCGGTAATTTTATCGGTTGGCCTGGATATGACCGATAAAAAAGAGGCTGAAAAACGCATTGTCTGGATGGCTGAACATGATCCGCTGACCGACTTATGTAATCGGCGTAAATTTATTGAAGAGTTCGAAAAGTCGCTGCGTATGGCGATTCGGTATCACCACCACAACACACTGTTGTATCTCGATTTGGATCAATTCAAGGACATCAACGATACCAGTGGTCACCGGGCCGGTGACGAACTGTTGATTCTGGTTGCCCGAGCTCTGAAACGGATAACTCGTTTTACTGATCTGGTTGCCAGACTGGGAGGCGATGAGTTCGCCATTTTAATGCCTGAAAGCGATCCCGAAGGTGCCATCACCCTGGCAAAAAAAGTAATCCATGAGCTGAGTACCATTCAGCTCGAATATGGTGCAGTTCACCACAAAGTATCAACCAGCATCGGTATTGTGCATTTCCCGTTACAGGACGCCAGTATTCATGAACTGATGGGGTTTGCTGATCTGGCCATGTACCAAGCCAAAGCTTTTAGTAAGGGCAGTTTCCATACCTTTTCACCTGATGATCGTACTAGAGAGCAACTGCAAGCCCGCGTGTTATGGAAACATCGAATTGAACAGGCTCTGGAGCAGGATCTGTTTGTGTTGTTCTATCAGCCGATTCTCGAATTGCAGACCGACAAAATTGAACATTACGAAGTTTTACTGCGAATGAGGGATCCCGGCACTGGTGAGTTGCGGCTACCCGGGAAATTTATTCAGATTGCTGAACAGGTTGGTTTGATTCAGCAGATAGATCATTACGTTATTTACCACGCCCTGCAACAACTGGGGGCATTGCAAAAGCAGGGAAGAAACGTTTGTTTTGCCATAAACCTTTCTGGATTGGTTATTGATACATCCGTGTTATTGCCGTTGCTGGAAAAGACGATTGCCGAACATCAAGTCAATCCCAATGGCATTATTTTTGAGATCACAGAAACGGTAGCAGTCTCTAATCTGCAGCAAGCCAAAGCCATGATGCAGGCAATAAAAGCTTTAGGCTGTCGGTTTTCCCTAGATGATTTTGGCGTCGGGTTTTCATCATTTAACTATATGCGGGAACTGCCCGTCGATATCATCAAAATTGATGGCATCTTTATTAAAAATCTGGATAAAAATGCCGATGACCAGCTTTTTGTCAAAGCTTTAGTCGATGTCGCCAAAGGGCTTAATCGTCAGACCACTGCTGAGTTTGTCGAAAATGCGGAAATATTAGCGTTGTTAAGAGGCTATGGGGTGGATTTTGCTCAGGGTTATCACATTGGCCGCCCACAACCCGCGTTGCTTGATAGTACGACCTGGTCTGAAACGGTTTCTAAATAAAATTTTATTGATAGTGCGCTTCATGCTTGTGCAACAAGGGCGTCACTTCGAATCATCTTGGTGCAAAAAGCCTCTTCTCAAAACCAAACATAAACATTAACTAATTGATATTAAAGCATTAAGTAAGTCAGGCATAAAACATGCAAACTGCTTACCTGTTTACATCAATTCAATCTGGAGCGTTTATGTCTTATCTCATACCAAGCGAATTTACTAAAAAAATGGTCGATGCCGGTGAATCAAAGCTCAAAATGGCTACCCGGGACGTATTAATTCGATCTTATATGGCAGGGGCTATCTTGACCCTGGCCGTGGCATTTGCTGTGACTGCAGCAGTACAGACCGGTTTGCCAATTGTTGGCGCATTAGTCTTCCCTGTCGGATTTGTTTTACTGAATTTATTGGGCTTTGATTTGCTGACAGGGGTATTTGCATTAGTACCATTAGCCCTTCTGGATAAACGCCGCGGTTGTACCTTTAACGGCATGTTAAAAAACTGGTTACTGGTAGGCATTGGCAATCTGTTCGGTGCATTAACAACAGCACTGTTAGTTGGTATCGCCTGGACCTTTGCATTTACCGCTGAACCAGGCGCAGCTGGTCAGGCCATCGCTAAGGCTGCTGAGGCGCGCACGCTAGGATTTGCAGCGCATGGTGGTGCCGGTTGGTTAACGGTCTTTGTCGCTGGCATTCTGTGTAACTGGATGGTCTCTACCGGCGTGGTTGGTGCGATGCTGTCTAATTCAGTTGCCGGCAAAGTGGTGGCAATGTGGTTGCCTATCGCAGTGTTCTTCGGTCTGGTTTTCGAACATGCCGTCGTCAACATGTTCCTGTTCCCGATGGGTATGTTAATGGGCGCAGATATCACCATTGCTGACTGGTTATTGTGGAACGAAATCCCGGTCATCTTCGGTAATCTGGTCGGCGGTTTGGTACTGACTGGTGGCATGTTGTATGCGACGCATTACAAAACCGGTGCACCTACCGCTGAATTTTCAGAAAAAATGAATTGATTTCCTCGTTGGCCTGGCACCGGGTATTGGTGTCAGGTTTTTTATTCGTACAAAAGATTTTGGAGTGACAATGAATAAACTTGCTATGACGCAAGCCATCATGGTGGCAAAAGAAACTAAAGAACTGACCTGGGAAAAAATCGGTGAAGCCATTGGCATGTCACCGGAATGGACAGCATCAGCCTGTCTTGGAATGAACAGCATGCCGGCCGAAACCGCCAAAAAACTGTGTCAGTCACTGGATTTGGGCACTGAAGTGGAACTGGCTCTGCAGAAATATCCGAACAAGCAATGGGACCAAACGGTTCCTACCGATCCATTGCTCTACCGTCTTTATGAAATGATGTCGGTTTATGGTCCAACCATTAAAGAAATTGTGCATGAAAAATGTGGCGATGGCATTGTCAGTGCCATTGATTTTGCCATGAATATCGAGAAAAAACCGGATCCGAAAGGTGATCGGATTGTCATCACCCTGGATGGTAAATTTCTTCCGTATAAATCCTGGTAAGTCTACTGAATAAAGTCAGGTAAAAAAGTAAGCTGCACTGCCTTGCACAGTGCAGCTTAAATTTTATCTATTAGGACGAGCGTAGACATAAACCAAATAGTAAGCCATTGCTACAAATCCAGCTCCACCGACAATATTTCCCAACGTAACGGGGATAATATTACCCATTAAGCCACCAAAATCCAGTGTGGCCAGCTGCGCGGCATCAAAATGACCGGCAGCCACAATGGCTTGATCAGTTGCGGCTATCATCGCAATTGGAATCATGTACATATTCGCCACGCAATGCTCAAACCCCATCGCCACAAAGCCTGAGATGGGAAATAACACGGCCATCACTTTATCCGTCACACTACGTGATGCGTAGACCATCCAGCTGCCTAGACAGACCAGTACATTACAGAATAATCCGCGGACAAAAGCTTCTGTAGTGGTATGGTCAACTTTGGCAAGACCGGTTTTTATCGCAGTAACACCTACCCCCAGATTGCCATCACTTAAATAGCCGGAGAGATAAACCAGATAAACAGTGACTAAAGCACCGACCAGATTACCAACATAGACAATGCCCCAGTTGCGCATTAAAGATTTAAAACTTACCTGCCCTTTGGCGTAAGCCATCACCACCAGTGTATTTCCGGTAAATAACTCTGCCCCGGCTATCACCACCAGAATAAAGCCCAAGGCAAATACCAGACCACCGACCAGTCTGGCCAGACCATATGCAGCACCGGCGTCCGTCATCACCACTGTGTAGTACATGGCGGCAAACGAGATAAACGCCCCCGCCATTAATGAGAGAATCACCAGTGGGATAATGGACATATTGGCCTTATCCACGCCAACGGTTTTGACTTTTTCCGCGACTTCCGCTGGCGTGAAAGCATCGACAAACTTGCCGAAATCAGACATGAGTAGTTACCTGTGAGAGATAAGGACAAAGTCCGGCATTATATCAGTGACTTGCAACGCTTTGCAGGGATTGTATTCCCAACTTCAGTAATGATTATTTAAGCTCAACAGGTAATACAGGCGAAATAATCTTTAACCAAAGTTCTGAATCATGGTTTCATTAAAATATCGAGTTGGGTAAGTTTTACCCAACTCGATAAATGATTCCCGTTTTAACAGGCTCTGTTACTCTTTCAGCGCCGCTTGTTAGACAAAAAAATAGCCTCAAGCAGAGGTGGCTATGAGAGAACAACAGCATCTAGTGCATCAGCTCACTGGTAAAGGTTAATTCTTCATCCTGCACATCTACCTTGATAACCTGTCCGGCCACAAAGCGACCAGACAATAAAGCCTGGGCTAACGGGTTTTCCAACTCATGCTGAATTACCCGTTTTAAAGGTCTGGCACCATAGACCGGATCAAACCCTGCTTCAGACAGCATATCCAGTGCCGCATCAGATAATTCCAGTCCCATTTCTTTTTCTGCAAGACGTTGCCGCAAGTGTGACAGCTGTATATCGGCAATGGCACGAATTTGTGATTTCTGTAACGGATGAAAGACCACCACATCATCCACACGGTTAATAAATTCCGGACGGAAATGTTGTCCGACAATTTCCATTACCGCATTTTTCATGGCGTCATAATTATCTTCACCCGCCATTTCCTGAATCACATTGGAGCCCAGATTGGAGGTCATCACAATAACGGTATTTCTAAAATCAACTGTTCGACCCTGTCCATCTGTCAGCCGACCGTCATCCAATACCTGCAACAGAATATTAAACACATCCGGATGCGCTTTTTCGACCTCATCCAGCAGGATCACTGAATACGGTTTACGGCGCACCGCTTCCGTCAGATAACCGCCTTCTTCGTAGCCGACATAACCGGGAGGTGCGCCGACCAGACGAGCAACCGAATGTTTTTCCATAAACTCGGACATATCAATTCGTACCATCGCTTCTTCGGTATCAAATAAAAATGTTGCCAGCGATTTGCACAGCTCGGTTTTACCCACACCCGTTGGCCCCAAAAACAGGAATGAACCGTTAGGACGATTGGGATCTGATAAACCAGCACGACTGCGGCGGATGGCATTGGCAACTGAATTGACGGCTTCGTCCTGACCGATAACCCGTTTATGCAAAGCTTCATCCATTTTCAACAGTTTATCGCGTTCACCTTCCAGCATTTTGGACACTGGGATCCCGGTCCATTTGGAAACCACTTCAGCAATTTCCTCTTCGCCGACACGATTTCGTAGCAAGGTGAAGTCCTGCATTTCTGCCTGCGTGGCAATATCCAACTGTTTTTCCAACGCAGGAATACGGCCATATTGCAGTTCAGACATTTTTTCCAGATTACCGCTACGATTGGCGGACTCCAGTTCCAGCCGAGCTTTTTCGAGTTCTTCCTTAATATGCTGACTGCCATGTAAAGCCGCTTTTTCTGATTTCCAGACTTCTTCCAGATCGGTGTATTCGCGGGCCAGTTTTTTCATTTCGGTTTCCAGCGTATCCAAACGTTTTTTGGATGCTTCATCCGATTCTTTCTGTAAGGCAACACGCTCAATTTTAAGTTGAATTAACCTTCTTTCAAGACGGTCCAGCACTTCCGGTTTGGAATCAATTTCCATCCGAATGCGGCTGGCGGCTTCATCAATCAGATCAATGGCTTTATCCGGCAGATTGCGGTCGGTGATATAACGATGCGATAAGGTCGCTGCAGCAACGATGGCTGGATCAGTAATATCTACGCCATGATGCACTTCATAACGCTCACTTAAGCCACGCAGGATAGCGATAGTGGACTCTACACTGGGTTCGCCCACCAGCACTTTCTGAAAGCGACGTTCCAGAGCGGCATCTTTTTCAACATATTGGCGATATTCATCCAGCGTAGTCGCGCCAATACAATGCAACTCACCCCGGGCCAAAGCGGGTTTCAGCATATTACCTGCATCCATTGACCCTTCAGCTTTACCAGCACCGACCATGGTGTGAATTTCATCGATAAACAGAATGATCTGACCTTCCTGTTTAGACAGGTCACTGAGTACAGCTTTTAGACGTTCTTCAAATTCACCACGGAATTTGGCACCAGCAATTAACGAGCCCATATCGAGGGAAAGCACTCGTTTGTTTTTCATGCCTTCAGGCACTTCACCGTTAACAATACGCTGGGCTAAACCTTCAACAATCGCCGTTTTACCGACGCCGGGTTCACCGATCAATACCGGATTGTTTTTGGTACGACGTTGCAAGACCTGGATGGTGCGGCGAATTTCATCATCTCGACCAATGACTGGATCCAGCTTACCACTTTCGGCACGAGCAGTTAGATCAATAGTGTATTTTTCCAGCGCCTGACGCTGTTCTTCGGCATTTTGATCAGTCACGCGTTCGCCCCCACGAATTTTGTCTATCACATTATTAATATTGGTTTTGTTGGCTCCATGTTTACGCAGCAATTCACCTGTCTGGCTTTTATCTTCTACCGCTGCCAACACCAATAGCTCGCTGGAAATAAACTGGTCTTGACGTTGCTGCGCCAATTTATCCGTTTGATTTAATAATCGGTTCAAGTCTGAAGATATGCGGACATCCCCATTACCACCTTCAACTTGGGCAAAACGGTTTAACTGGGCTTCCAGATCAGCCTGATAAGCTGGAACGTTAACACCACTTTGTGCCAATAACGGTTTTACCGTGCCCCCTTGTTGATTTAATAACGCCAACAGTAAGTGTGCCGGTTCTATAATTTGATGATCGCGTCCAACAGCCAGACTTTGTGCGGCGCCAAGTGCTTCCTGGAACTTGCTGGTGAGTTTATCGATTTGCATCGTAATATCCCTGTAAAAAATAAGTTAATTACAAAATGGGGGATGCTGTTCAGAAATCAAGTAATCGTCCTCAGAAAAGATCACTATTTTCTGAACTTACTAAGTAATTGAAAGTATTTTAATTGTATATAAATGACAAAATAAACCTTAACTTGACTTGACGCTGACTGGCGTTTCAATTGCTAAGCTAATATCTTGCAGACAGGTCAACATTGTTTCTGGTGAACAGGTTAACGAAGGAGCCATAGTGAGCTGAACTCGACTTGGCACAAAGGGTGCGGTAAACACTTTCCCCTGAGCTCTCACACCATCAATACGTACAGGAAACACTGGTGCACCTGACCAGCTTGCCAGCCGGCCTACGCCCCCCTTAATTTTTCTTGGTGGATCAGTATCCAGATGAATTTTTCCGTGGGGAAACAGCGCGATAATCTCACCTTGTTGCAAAGCTCTTAAGGCCTGTCTCAACGCCTGCTCAGGACGGCCGGAACGATCAACAGGAATACAACCTGCCTTTTTAAAAACCCAACTGACCAAAGGTCGCTCATACTCTTCCCGAGCAATCAAAAAGCGTAACGGACGTTTGCTGGCTGATATCAGTAATAATGGATCGACACCAGATACATGGTTGGCGACTATAATCGCCGGGCCAGTCTCTGGCAGATTTATTTTCTGTTGCGGTAAATGCTGAATATACCGGCAGATTAAGCGGGTCCAGCCATCCAGCCAGTTAACGGACGGTCCGCCCCAATCAGCTTCAGCATGAATAATGCCGATAAGCCAGATGCTGAAAGCGATTAATAGGAATAAACCAAGATATATGATCATTCCACCTCAAACGGTTCAGGATCACCCATACCAACGCGAACCACTTCGGGTAAGTCATTTACAAACTCGACAACGGTCGTCGGCTCACTGCCACATGCTCCGCCATCAATAATCAAATCCACATGTTTACTCAATTGATCGGCTATTTCATCGGCTTCGGTCATCGGCATGGTTTCGCCTGGCAAAATAAGTGTTGAACTCATTAACGGTTCATTCAGTTCTTCTAATAAGGCCAGGGCAATATTGTTAACCGGAATCCGTAAACCAATGGTTTTACGTTTGGGATGCTGCAATCGGCGGGGCACCTCTTTAGTAGCTGGTAATACAAATGTATAGGGGCCTGGGGTATGCGCCTTAATCAAGCGGAAAACGGCATTATTGAATTTGGCGTATACCGATAGCTCAGACAAATCCCGGCACACCAGGGTGAAATTGTGATCAGCATCCAGTTGGCGCAAACGACGTATGCGATCCATAGCCCCTTTATCACCCAAATGGCATCCCAGTGCATAGCCCGAATCAGTTGGATAAACCACCAAACCACCATTCATTATGATCTGACAGGCTTGTTTAATCAGTCGCGGTTGCGGGTTATCCGGGTGAATTTGAAAATACTGGCTCATCTAAAACCTTCATTAGTTCTTTAGTTGGTTAATTACTTGTATATACCATAACCCATGGCACATGACCGTTTTAGTGCCATAAAGACCATACCGGTTTACAGGAGGCCGGCAATGGCAGAAATCGTCCAAGCTCGCTCCAAGTCTGTTCTGGACCATGAAAATCCGATCCACAGGAAGCAAGCAACTCATAATGTTTGGCCAGTGCTGCTACATTTCTCAGTTGATCTGGATGCTGATGGCCGGAACTAACCTCAATGGCTTGTCCGCCCGCTGTTTTAAAATCATCAATCAGTCGTCGCAGCTTGGTACCGGTCATTTTATAACGTAATGGATGAGCAATAACCGCTTGGCCGCCCGCATCGGTTATCCATTCAACTGCGGATTCTAGATCAGTCCACTGTCCCGGCACATATCCGGGTTTACCTCGCACCAGAAAGCGTTTGAAAACGTCTTTAGTATTGGCGGCATGCCCTTGTTCGACCAGAAATTGTGCAAAATGCATTCGTCCTAACATAGTCTTCGACGCATATTTTCCGGCACCTTCAAGTGCACCCGAAATACCGGATTTTTCCAAACGCTGCGCAATTTGTTCAGCTCTTTGCTGCCGATATTGGCGGATATTGGCTAACCCGTTTTGCAATTTAGCATTTTCAATATCTATGTTAAGCCCGACAATATGCACCGTACTGCTATTCCAACTGACCGAAATTTCTACCCCGGGAATTAATATGAGTGGCTGTTCTGTGGCAGCCTCAAGCGCAGCCTTAATGCCCTCTGTACCATCATGATCAGTAAGCGCAAGCACATCGACTCCTTGCTGAACAGCTCGTTCAACCAATGCTTTTGGAGACAGGGCGCCATCAGAGGCGGTGGAATGGCAATGCAGGTCATAGTGCGTCATGGTGTTGATTTTACGTTAGAATGTGGCATCTCTGTAATAACTGAATAAAAAGATGAAACTATTTACTGATTTCCTGCCCATTATCCTGTTTTTCATTGCCTATAAATTTGGCGGTGGCGTCTACCATTGGAATGGTCAGGAATATGAGGTGGCCGGCATCTATGCTGCAACAGCGGTAATGATGGTCGCTACTCTACTTCAGGTTCTCTATGGTTTGCTGCGTCACGGCAAAGTGGAAAGACAGCATTTAATCACCTTCATTCTGGTGATGGTGCTTGGCGGGGCCACGCTCTGGTTACAGAACCCGGAATTTGTGATGTGGAAACCCACTGCGGTGAACTGGTTGTTTGCATTAGCCTTCATTGGTGCCAGAGTGTTTACCGATAAAACCCTGCTTGAGCGTCTCATGGCAGCGCATTTGCAATTGCCAACCGTGGTCTGGTCAAGACTGAACACGGCGTGGATTCTGTTTTTTATCTTTTCCGGATTTCTGAATATTTATATCGCATATTACTACTCGGAAGAAACCTGGGTGAACTTCAAATTATTTGGCTCTTTGGCCATTACAGTGGTATTTATTGCCGGACAGGCCATTTATTTGTCCCGTCATATAAACGAAAATAATTCGAAGGATGCATCCTGATGTTATATGCCATTATCAGCGAAGATAAGCCTGATAGCCTGCAACGGCGTATGGCTGCCCGTCCGGCGCATCTTGGTCGTCTTCAGGCGTTACAGGATGAAGGTCGTTTAGTGTTGGCTGGTCCACATCCGGTAATTGACAGCGAAGATCCCGGTGAAGCCGGATTCAGTGGCAGTTTGGTGGTCGCCGAATTTGACGACTTGCAAAACGCCCTGATTTGGGCCGAGGCCGACCCCTATATTGAGGCCGATGTGTACGCCAAAGTAACTGTTAAACCATTTCGTAAGGTCTTACCTTGAGTTTATCAACACAACAAAAACTGGAGCAGGCATTACAACAACTTGATCCGATTCAGATGCAGATCACCGATGACAGTCATCTGCATGCCGGACATGCAGGCAATACCGGTGGTGGCCACTTCACGGTATTTATTGTCAGTGACGCGTTTGCCGGTTTATCTTTAATCAAGCGTCACCGGCTGGTCTATGACGCTGCTGCTGAATTACTCCCATCTGCTATTCATGCGTTAAGCATTCAAGCTAAAACGCCTGATGAACTGAAATAATTCGGGCAATGGCAACAGAAAACAGCAAAGCTCAAAACCAGGCTTTTCTGGCCCAGCTGGAACGACAAAGACTACAAAAACCCTGTCAACGCATTATTGATTTACGCGGTAAAGTGACCGGTGAATGCCAGCCTTATGAATTTGGCGGTATCAATCATTATCTGGACGACCGTAGTTATTTAATTCTCAAGCAGCTGGTTGATCGCATGGGAGGGCATTACACCGTCGGTGTTTACGAAGCATTAATGCAGGCCGTTCGTCAGTTTCAACAGCAAGCACAACAACAGCAAACCACTCCAATTGAAGACGATGGCGTGTTGCTTATCCGGCTGGATCAACCGGTAAGACGTCAAGCGCCCCGCATGCTATTGACACTACCGGTCACCATTCAAGTGGGTGAACTTAGCTACCATGCAATGACGCTGGATGTCAGCATTGACGCCATCCGTGTCAGCATGAAGCATGTAGCTGCACTGGAAAAAAACGATACCGTTAATGTCAGTTTTGAACATTTTCCCGATACTCATAATACTGAGCCCACTCAAATAGCGTTTGATGTTACCCGGATGCATCATGAGGATCAGCGAACCTTTGCTGTATTACGCTTTCATGACTCAGTCGGTGATGACGTTCGTCAAGCTTGGCAAAACTGGTTAAGCAATCGAAATCAGCACAGTCCGGCTGAACTGAATAATGAAATTCTGAATCTGACACAAAATTGTCTGTTACGTTTATACAGCCAGCTAATGCCCAGCCTGCTCTGCTGGATGGGTGAGCAACAATCGCCCAATGTCACTGCACTCCACAGCAGCACTGTTTGTGATCAGATTTTCATCAACACGCCCGACTTGTTGTCAGTCGTGAAAAGGGTGATCTCTCATATTGAGCAAAACAATTTAAATTATGGGTTTGTGGTGCTTCATGAGGAAAAGCTGGTGGTGATTGATGCCAGTGAAATAGCAAAACTCAGACAATTTTGGCCATGGCCAAAAAACACACAATTATGGCATTTTCATGTATCAGCATTGGAAGTTGATGAAGCAATTTACCATCCGCATTTTGATATCATGGCTCAATCAGACCCGCGCATTGCTGTTGATTTTTCACGCAAAGTTTCACAATTAAAAAATCTGATAGAAATCACTGATATTTCGGCCTGCTTGCAACAGCTGAGTGATAATGAAAAGCAAATTCATGCTGATGAAAATATCGAAAAACCGGCGGTTCTTTTCAATTTACCCCCCGTCAGTTCGCTTAAAGCATTTATTCGACGCCAGCAAAGCCGCTATACCGTACTTACCCCCGTCAATTTATTTGTAAATAGTCAGGAATATTCTTCGCAAACGAACGAGGTTTCGATTAATGGACTGTCGTTGTCTGTCAATGCTGATTTGCCGGTGAAGCTGGGTGCCCGGGTAACCATGCATTTCACCCGTTGGCAATCACAGCGTCCGCAATTAAATTTACGTAGTGTGCCGTATGAAGTTAAGCGAGTGCAGAAGTTTGCTGAACAAACTGAACTTGGTTTGCAACGTCTGGTCACCCAATGCCCATTCGCTGTAAATCAGTTTTTTGAAAAGGCCATTAAAGATAACCAACAGTCATTATCGCGGCGCGAAGATGATTTATTGCAAATGCAGTACAGTCGGGTTTATCTGGATCTGCTGAGTCATGCACCACTCAACACAGCGCTATTTTTTGGCCTGGATATTCAACAAAAACGCGTATTGCAGGCGGTGGCTGGCCATTCTCAACTGTTAAATCAAACCGACAACAAATTATGGCAGGCGATTTCCAATTCCATTCAGCGGATCACATTACAGTTGAAAACCGTTCATACTGAAAATGTGGTAACTCATGGTATGGGTTTGTATTGTTACCGGTCAGGTTATCAACCCTGGCAGATCATCTGTGAACATGAACTGCAATCCGCAGAGGCCAAAAATCTGTTGCTGCACCGACTGTTCAATTCGGAAAGTTATTATATTTTTCATTGTCAGCTGGTCAACAACAAAACCGACTGGCTGCATGATGAGCAGGATTTGATACGTCAAATCAATGCATTACGTAATCAAAGTGCTCATCGCATTAAAAACCTAAGGCAGATGTTATTTTCAATATTTGCTGTGGCCTATTTAACTGATATCACTAGCTTCGTCCGCGATAGCATCGATTCTTAAACTAGGGCTGGTTGATCTTTCATCTCCACCTCGGTTATGAGATGAAAATCAACAAGCCCTAAGCCGCCACCATCATTTTATCTATCCACACCGAACCGCTACGGATATTGCTGCGTAAGTCCACATCATTAGCTACCGCTTGGATACCTTTGAACATATCCTGCAACTGACCGGCAATGGTGAACTCATCAATGGCATATTGAATCTCTCCATTTTCGACCCAGAATCCGGCAGCGCCTTGCGAATAATCACCATTAACAATATTGACGCCCATGCCCATGGTTTCAGTCACTATCACGCCCCGATCCATCGCCTTCAGCATGTCCTTAAATGTTAAATCATTACTATCAACGGTAAGATTATGTACTCCACCCGCATTAGCAGTGGTCGTCATATTCAGACGTCGGGCTGAATAACTGTCCAGCACATAACCCTGCAATACACCGTCGCGGATAATATCCCGATTTTGTGTCGCCACCCCTTCAGCATCAAAAGCCGAACTGCCCAGTGCCTTGAAGAGATGTGGCTGTTCATGGATATGCATAAATGATGGAAAAATCTGTTCACCCAGTTTATCCAGCAGAAAACTGGATTTACGATATAAGGCGCTGCCACGAATCCCGCCCACCAGCTGACCAAATAAAGATGAAGCAATTTCAGCAGCAAAGATCACCGGATAGTGACCAGTTTCAATTTCACGGGCATTTAGTCGTTTTAACGTCTGCTCAGCTGCTTTACGACCCACCGAAACAGCCGAAGCCAGATCATGGCTGTCACGGGCAACGTCATACCAGTAATCACGTTGCATACCAGTCTCATCACGGGCAATTAACGTACAGGACAAACTATGACGAGTGGATTGCGTCTGACCGATAAAACCGTGGCTGTTGGCATAAATCCGCTGACCTTCATGAGACGAAACACTGGCCCCTTCTGAGTTACTGATTAACGAATCAAAATCGCGACCAGCCTGCTCACATTCCATTGCCAGCGCAATAGCCTGTTCCGGAGACAATTCCCAAGGGTAATACAAATGCAGATCCGGAAAAGAGGTAGCCATTAATGCAGCATCGGCCAAACCGGCATATTTATCTTCCTGAGTGTGCTTGGCAATACTGCAGGCCATCGCCACTGTTTCGTGAATGGCTTCAGGTCGCAAATCGGAGGTACTGGCAGAAGCTTTGCTTTGTCCCAGATATACCGTTACGCCAAGCCCGGTGTCTTTATTGTGCTCCAGCGTTTCTATTTCAGCCTGACGCACATTTACCGATAATCCCAGACTTTGGCTGATACCCACTTCAGCAGCAGAGGCCCCCAGCTTTTTAGCCGCATCCAGCGCCTGTTGCGCTGCATTTGTTAATACTGATGCGTCAAGTTTACTCATATGATCAAATTTACCTCTTCGATATTCTGTCCATGTTTTTGAAAGCCCCGCATTTCCAAAACCCCGCGTGTATTCAATGAAATAATCAGGTACAACGCTTGTGGATAGTCTGCAACGTCCTCGTCAATAACTGACGGTAACGCTGGAGCATCGGGATGAGAGTGATAAATCGCGAACAATTCCTGATTACGTTCTTTCATTTCTTTTAATGCGGCTAACTGCTCACTGGCACTTAATGCAAATAACACACTGGCATCGGTTTTAACGCTGTCTACTGGGTAACACATACAGCGTTGCCCATGACGGCCTATTAGCCCGGAAATTTCCTGCTGAGGCGAAAGTTGCGCTTCATGTAATAGCTCATTCACCAATGTTCGCGGTAAACGTATCGTCGTTTTTGCTGTCATTTAGCTATTCTCATTATCGTGACATACCGGGCAGGCCGGATCCTGTTTTAACGTTATTTCTCTTATCTGCATTGACTGCGCATCAATTAATAATAAACGACCATTGAGGGACGTTCCTGTATTGGCAAGCAATTTGAGTGTTTCAATTGCCTGAATGGATCCCATCATGCCCAGTAATGGTGAAAGCACCCCGCTCTCCGCACAGCTTTGCTGAATATCGCCACCACTATCATCGTACAAACAACGATAACACGGTGCATCGGCTTGTCGCGCATCATAAACCGAAACTTGTCCTTCCCATCGAATAGCTGCAGCTGACACCAGCGGTGTTCTGGTTTTCTTGCTCACATGGTTGAGTAAAAAACGACTACTGAAATTATCGGTGCAATCGACAATCACGTCAGCAAGCGTTGCCTGCTGGGTTAACTCGGATTCGTCCAGGCGATGCTCAATGGTTTCAACTTTAATTGTGTCGTTCAAACTTTGCAAAGTCGCCGCAGCTGAATGCGTTTTTGCTTTGCCGACAGACGTTTGTCTATGCACAATTTGCCGCTGCAGATTGGTCAGCTCAACAATGTCATCATCGACCAGCACCAGATGCCCAACACCTGCAGCAGCCAGATACAAAGCTACTGGTGATCCCAGCCCTCCAAGACCAATAACCAGAACGCGGCTTTCCAAAACGCGCTGTTGGCCGGTGATGTCAAAATTCGGCAAAAGAATATGGCGGCTGTAACGCAGCAACTGTTCATCATTCATCAGCAGTATATTACCTGAATTCGCCACTTACGGAACGTTTGCCAATGACCACGCGATCCTGCTGGCCATAATCCTGAAAAGCCTGTATCTCAATGAAGCCGGCTTGCTGGAACAATACCTGAACAGCCTGCGACTGATCATAACCATGCTCTACCATTAACCAGCCATCAGACTTTAAGACCCGAGATGATTGGTGAACCAGTAGCCGGATATCATCCAGACCATCCTCTCCCGAAGCCAGTGCGGATAAGGGTTCAAAGCGTAAATCGCCATTGGTTAAATGAGGATCATCTGAACGGATATAAGGTGGATTTGAAATAATGATGTCCAGAGTCTCAGGCTGAATGGCATCCAACCATTGACCACGAAAAAAATGTACGTCTAGATTATTTTTTACCGCATTATGTTTAGCCTGCTGCAAGGCAGCCTCCGAAAAATCTGTTGCCAGCATCCAGATATCATGGCATTCCGATTTAATCGCCAGTGCAATAGCCCCACTGCCGGTTCCAAGATCGGCAATACACATTCCCGGCTGAATTTTTTCCAGGGCCAGTGACACCAGCAGCTCGGTGTCCGGTCGTGGGATCAGGGTATGCTGATTGACCTCAATATCCAGTGACCAGAAGCCTCGACTGCCGGTCAAGTGTGCAACCGGGATGCCTTGCTGGCGCTGTTCCACCAGTGAAACAAAGTTCTGTTGCTGGGATGATGTAAGTTGTTGTTCCGGATAACTGATCAATCGTGATGGAGTGCACTGCAGTACATGACATAACAGACTTTCAATATCTAGTCGCAGCGTTGGACTCATGACCCGTTGCAATCTGGCCCATTGCAAAGCCTGTTGAATCGTCATTTTCTTGTTAATTCATCAACTCAGAATAAATTGATTTGTAACAACGCCAATACACCAGCCGCCAGCGCGACCATCAATAATGCATTGGTCATACGCTGCCGCTTAATCAGCTGATTTTGTTGGAATTGCAGTTGCGCCAGTTCCTGCTGCAAGGTTTCGGTCGTGGGATCAACTGCGTCAGGCATTACTGCAAGTTGCTCGGTTATTGCTGTTTCAATTCTGGGTTGCAGTGCCGTTATCAATTGTTGTTCAATCGTGTGTTGTTGACTGGCCAACCAGCGCTCAGTTTGCGCCGCTACTTGCTGTTGCCAGTGATTGGACTGATTCAAGTTTTGCATGGCTGTTTCAGCGGCATCAGCGGCTTTTTCCAACAATACCGTCTGCATTTGTTCCGTTTGAGTGTTGAGTTGATGCTGAACCTTTTCCTGTACCGTATTACTGATCTGCTGACTTATTTCTGCAGACAGCCTTGCCGCTAATCCATCCAGTTTTTCATCAATCAACTGCCGGGCGATATTTTCTGCAATCTGCTGACTTTGTTGCTCTGTTTGCTGTTGAGCCTGTTGTAACCAGCTTGATAATAACTGTTGCTCAACCTGCGCAGTAATTTCTTCAATTGATGGAATAGCGGGAATTTCAACAGGCGATAACGGTTCGGGTACAGAGGGTTGTTTTTCTTCTGTGGCCACAGAAGGGGCTGATAAGGCAGCTAAAATCGATTGTAACTGTTGTGCTTCCGGTGGCTTGGACAATAAAGACAATACCCCACTGTCGTGCGCCGACAGTTTATCCGCTTCACTGTCATTACTGGTACAAAGTACCACCGGAATGGATTGCCAGCGGGCATCATTTTTTATCTGACGGGTAGCAGTCAAGCCATCCATGCCAGGCATCATCAAATCCATAAAAATAATTAATGGTGTTTGGTCACTGCTTTCCAGCCACGACAAGGCTTCATCAGCACTACCCTGCTCAACTACTGAAAATCCAGCAGATTGCAGTAGTTTGCACAACATCATGCGGGCAACACGGGAATCATCAACGACTAATGCAAGTTTGGTGGTCATACCTTCTACCTCTGATGACTTAACTGTAACGGTGCGGATCCAGTTGGATCGTCTTGACGCGTTTACCCAACATGACGATTTCACCACGATAACGTTGTTGCATATCACTGGCAAACTCAAAAAAATAGGTACGCTCTAATTGTACTCTGCCGGTCGCACCTCGTTTAAGACGGATTTTTTGCCAGGCCACAGTATCGTTGAGAAAACTCACCCCCATCGACTGACAATATTGACTGGCAACCTTGCTTGCGTGTTCCGCAACGCCGCGGCTGTCCCACCATATCCAGCCTATGAACGCCAGAATCAACAACACAATGGTACTATCATTCACGCGATATCTCCCCAGCCAGCCTGCACCATCGCTAATGCTGCTGCAGAAGCGGTTTCGGTTCTCAGAATTCTCGGCCCTAATGTAATACCACTGAACCCCGCATCATTTGCCCGTTGTACCTCTATTTCACTCAGGCCACCTTCGGGACCAATCAGTAAAGCGATCTGCTGGGCTTTTTTTACACTGGAAAAACTTTTTATCGCCTCTGGATCCAAGACCAGTTTGCAGGCATCGTTCACATTTTCCAAAGCTGAATCTATCGAAGTGATGGGCAATAACTCAGGCAAATAACTTCTGCCACTTTGTTCACAGGCACTGATAATCACTCCCTGCCAATGATTTATTCTTTTCTCGGCACGATCCCCGGAAAGCTGAACATTACAACGCTCGGTCACCACCGGCATAATACGTTTCACGCCAAGCTCAACCGCTTTCTGTATGGCGTAATCCATCCGTTCGCCTCTTGAAATACCCTGCATCAACAGAATATCCAATGGAGACTCATTATCTGTGTGTATTTGCTGTTGCAGGCTGACGGTGGCCTGACGCTTATCAACCTGCTCCAGCTGAGCCTGATATTCCAGGCCTTGCCCATCAAATAAATTCAATAAAGCACCAGGCTTCATGCGAAGCACCTGCACGGCATGGCGGAAAACCTCATCTGGCAACTGCATTGGTGAATTGGCAGGCACTAGAGACGCGCAATAAAAACGGGAAACACGCATAAACAAGCTTCAACTGACAAAATGAATCAGCAGTTTACAGACTGCATCACAGAGTTTGAATAATAAACCGTAAATGGCTGATATACTTTTTGCCATGGATACCGACCTCGCCAAACTTCAAAATTGCCTGACTGACACGGTTCAGCAGCATTTAATGCCATTATTCAATACTGTCAGCCGTCAATATAAACATGATGGCAGCGTGGTAACCGTTGCTGACAAATTGATGCAGCAGACCATCACCGAGGTTTTGCAGCGGGATTTTCCAGATATCAAATTACTTGGCGAGGAAATGACTGCCCTTGAACAAGCTGAATTACTCGGCAGTAATGACGCACTTTGGTGCCTCGATCCAATAGACGGAACCAGTAATTTTGCCGCCGGCATGCCCTTCTTTTCCATTTCCCTTGCCCTTATTGAAAAGGGCGAAGTAACGCTTGGATTAGTTTATGACCCGGTAATGAATGAGTGTTTTGCGGCAAAAAAAGGCGCAGGGGCATGGCTTAACGGTCAGCGATTAAAAGCTGAAATTTCCGGACTTGCACTTAATCAGACCCTGGCCATCATAGATTTCAAACGTTTACCCATATCCCTCTCTAAACGACTGGTTGAAGAAAAACCTTATGGTTCGCAACGCAGTCTGGGCTCAATTGCCTTGGAGCTTTGTTGGCTGGCTGCGGGGCGTGCTCAATTGTATCTGCATGGACGGCAGCAGATTTGGGATTATGCTGCAGCACAGCTGGTTATTCAGGAAGCTGGTGCATTTGCCTGTACTTTGGATAATGAGCCGGTGTTCAGCCGTAGTTTAACTCCCCGTTCAACCTGTGCTGCCAGCGATGAAAACCTGTTTGCCGCCTGGCGTGATTACCTGCATGTACCGCGTAGTGATGGCTGAATTATTTCTCGAAGTAAACTGGCCTGCTCCAAAACATATTAGAGCAATTACCACCACCCGAAACGGTGGACAAAGTCTGGCCCCCTATTTTTCGTTAAATTTGGGCGATCATGTTGGCGATAACCCACAGGCGGTAGCGGCTAACCGACAGAGACTATTTGAAAAGGCTTTATTACCAGCCGAGCCGTTATGGCTTAAGCAAACCCATAGCACCGACGTTATTGATGCAAAACGTTGGCAAGCCGATATTGAAGCCGACGCCATCATCAGTGATTCACCAGACACAGTCTGTACGGTAATGACAGCAGATTGTTTACCGTTATTAATGACGGATAGATCGGGTTCACAAGTGGCTGCTGTTCACGCAGGCTGGCGTGGTTTAAAAAACGGCATTATTGAAAACACATTGGCCCAGTTCAAAGCGCCATCTTCAGAGATCATTGTCTGGCTGGGCCCGGCGATTGGCCCACAGGCTTTTGAAGTTGGCCCGGAAGTTAAAGCTGGATTTGTGGCAATTGATACTGAGGCTGAATCGGCTTTTATTCCAACTCATACCGATCGTTATTTGGCAGATATCTATCTGCTCGCCAGACAACGCCTGATTGCGCAAGACGTAACTGCAATCTATGGAGGTGACAATTGTACCTTCACTGAAAAACAGCGTTTTTTCTCGTTTCGCCGCGATGGTGTAACAGGGCGAATGGCAACACTGATATGGATTGGAGCTGAATAAGGTATGATTTGCGCATTATTTTTGTCGGTCAGGTACATATGGACTTATTAATCTGGATTATCATTTTCAGTATTCTGGGGGGGCTGCTAAGCGTAATAATTGCGTCAAGTTTTCTGCTATTACCCACCAATACTCGCCAACATGCAGTGCCTCATCTGGTCAGTTTTGCTATTGGAGCCTTGCTTGGTGCCTCCTTCCTGGGTTTGCTACCGCACGCCATTGAGCATGAATTTGTGGTTGATCCACATACTATCGGGCTCACGTTACTGATTGGTTTATTGAGTTTTTTCCTGTTGGAAAAAATGGTGTTATGGCGTCACTGTCACAGCCATCATGGTCATGAAAATATTCCAGAACTGGGGGATGATCACCACCACCATCATCAGGAAGATCCCAAAAAAGCCGCTGGCGCTTTAATTTTGATTGGCGATGCCATTCACAACTTTGTTGATGGTGTTTTGATTGCCGCCGCATTTTTAACGGATGTACATCTGGGGATTGTCACCGCATTGGCGATTGCTGCACATGAGATCCCCCAAGAACTAGGTGACTTTGTCATCTTGTTGCACAGTGGTTACTCACGGCGCAAGGCACTCTATTTCAATATGCTTTCCAGTCTGGCAACGGTCGTCGGTGCCGTAGCCGCCTATTTCCTGCTGGCCGATATGCAGCACATTCTTCCGTATATTCTGGTTGTTGCAGCTTCCAGTTTTATTTATATTGCTGTGGCCGATTTGATTCCGGGTCTGCACAGCAAAGTAAAACCTTCCGAAACATTCCAGCAAATCTCCTTGATTGCTGCAGGGGTGGTGTTTATTTATCTGGCGCATAGCACGCTGCATTAATGCCAGCTAAACACGATACATTGATCATTGGCCCATCATGGGTCGGTGATATGGTGATGGCGCAGTCTTTATTTGCTGCGCTTAAACAGCGCTATCCAGATGGCAATATTGATGTGCTGGCACCAGAATGGACCCGTCCATTAGTTGCACGTATGCCGGAAATCCGTGAAGCCATTAGCATGCCGGTAACCCATGGTGTGTTTGGCTGGAAGCAACGCCGGCAAATCGGTATGAGTTTACGCCATAAAAAGTATGATCAATCTATTGTGCTGCCAAACTCCTGGAAGTCAGCACTTATTCCCTGGTTTGCCAAAATACCCACTCGCACCGGCTGGTTAGGCGAAATGCGTTATGGGTTGCTTAACGATCCACGCAAACTCAATAAACAAGCTTTACCGTTAATGGTGCAACGTTTTGTAGCGCTGGCATATCCGGCAAGTCAGGCACATCTCGCACCAGAGTATTTTCCTCCCAAAATGATTGCTGAACCTGTATCCAGTGAACTTGCTCCGGTTAAATCGCCAAATCAGAAACGTCTGGTTTTATGCCCGGGCGCTGAATTTGGGCCGGCAAAACAATGGCCAGCAACTCATTACGCTGAGCTGGGTGAGAGGCTTACGCAGGAAGGCTGGCAAGTTTTGATTATGGGCTCAAAAGCCGATATAGCGGTAGCTGAAGAGATCGTTGAAGGTATAACTGATAAACACAATGTAGTGAACCTATGTGGTAAAACCCAACTGGGCGAAGCCATAGATTTAATTGCCACAGCGGATCAGGTCGTCAGTAATGATTCCGGCTTGATGCATATTGCTGCTGCACTCAATAAGCCTTTAATCGCGATTTACGGCCCGACTTCGCCTGCTTTTACCCCGCCACTCTCCGATAATGCCCAACTGGTGCAGATACCTATTGAGTGTAGCCCTTGTTTTCAGCGGACCTGTCCACTGGGCCACCATAAATGTATGCAGGATATTTCATCTGCCACCATTACCAAAATAGTTCTAACAAATTGATTTTTTATCAACACCATAACAATAGAAAGAGTAAGGGATTAGAATGTGGCAAGGTTACTAAATGTTGAAGAATAAGTCATGACGGATACTGAAGGAAACCATTTTGATAATAATGAAGATACGCATTATATTCTTCAAATTTGTCACTGTTATTACGATCCATTTCTTGATTGTGCCCGTCAATTTTCCGCGATATTTAAAGGGACAAAATATCGGGTAGTAACTGTTTTTATGACAGGTGAACCAGACGATGCTGTGGCAAAAGCAGCAGATTCGGATGAGGTCATTTTCCTGGGGCACTCCAGCAAAAAACTACGGGGCTTAAAACTTCAAGTTATTCGTGAAATTCACCAAATTGCAAAACGATATCCTTTTGAGTTTTGTATCGCACACCGTGCTAAATCTGCTTACGTAGGTTTATTAGCTACAAAATTACCGATTTATAGTATCCGCCATAGCTTTGGGGACTTTGATCGCTCCAGCCGGCGCTGGATGCTCAACCGTTTCCAGCATCGAGTTACAATTCTGGCTGTATCGAATGCAGTTCGAGATGAAATTCGACTTCATTTATCTCATTGGCCTGCGGAGCAGATTGTCACTTTTTATAATCACCTTGATGTTGAAAAAGTTCAAAGTGAACTACTAACTCGTACTCAGGCCAGGGAAGCACTAAATTTATCGGACACCGCCTGGGTAGTAGGAAGTGTTGGCAGGCTCCACCCCGATAAGGATCCCAAAACTTTGATTAGGGGATTTGCCTCAGCGCTTGAAAGGTTACCTGAACAATCGCTATTGGTCATGATTGGTACAGGCCGACTTGAAAATGAGCTCAAAACATTAATCCATTCACTGGGAATTGAAAATAATGTGTTGTTACTCGGCAAAATTCCTCTAGCAAGACAGTATTTCAAAGCTTTCGACTGTTTCGTTTTAGCATCAGATCACGAACCGTTTGGTATGGTTTTATTAGAAGCTATGGCAGCAAACCTGCCGATTATCAGTTCAGATTGTGGCGGTGCACCAGAGGTTGTAGGTGATACAGGTTTATTATTTGAACTGGGAAATGCAGATGAGCTTGCCGATAAGATTGCTGAGCTGGCAAATGATGAGAATAAGCCCAAACGTATGACGCAGCAACGACTTGAAAACTATTTTTCTGATGAATCAGCAAAACATACATTTTTCAGTCAGATACTAAAATCTAATCACTCAGAAATATTGAAATAAATTTAGTTTGAATCGACAATTGGGGTACCTGACCAGTTTATAGTCTTTTTTATTGTTTCTCTTTTGCTTTGCCATTCTTTGGCAAGAATTAAGGCAAAAGGTAACCACAGCATTAACCAAACTTCATCAGGATTATTGATAATACTGTTACTATCAAGCATCAAGGTTAAAACCCCGGCAAAAAGAAATCCACCCCACCAGTTTTTTTGCTGCCATGCCATATTTAAAATACTAAGAATCATGATAGAAAACAGTATTAAGGGCACAATGCCGTAATGATAAAGTAAATTCACAAGTATATTGTGAGTGATAAATACCTCACTTCCATCAGGCTGCCATACCAAGTGAGGAGAGGGAGTTTCTGGATAACCACATCCCAGCATTACTCCACAGTCACGCCACGCTAACAGGTAGCCGTTCCAAATAGCCAAACGATGCGAATCACCACGCTCAATCAGTTCAGTAGATTGGCCAGCCAAATCAAACATTGGAATTGATATAACCATTAATGTCAGTAAACCTGCAACCAGAAATATCAGTCCTTTATAACCGAAACCTCTTACCATACAGATCAACATAAAAGCACACCATACGCCCATTCCAACAAGGCCAGTGCGACTCTGGAGGATTAAAGCAATGGCCAAAAAAGCCAAAACAAAGCCAATAAGTCCTTCCCAAAAATTTCTATCTTTAATCCAGTGCGGACCAACTATAAACAAGCTACAACTAATAAACATACTGATCTGAATAGGACTGTAGAGTCTTGATATACCGGGGTTCAGACGAGTCCCTAAGGGTTCGTTGCCAATTAAATAAAAGGAAATAGCACAAGCAGTAGTGTAAAGAAGCCCCCCCCAGAACAACATTCTGGCAAAGGTTTTACTGCTGAAAAAGTTTGGGTCTACAAAGCGAGATATTGAATAAACAAATACCAGAACATATAGGGCATGAATAATGGCCCTAGTATGATAAAAGGCGGAATAAAAGGTAATTACCGAGCATAAAATCAAAAAAACCCATTCCGTTGAATTTATTGGCTTAAGTAATTTGTAGTTTCTAAGTAAAAGGTAAAGCCCCGGAATTGCAATGAAGATGTAATAAAAATTATTCCCCATTTTACTAGTAGGTAACACTAAAAAAGATGCCACAAATAATGCCAGCATCCAACTAAAATAGGTTCTAACGGTCATTCAAAAGTCTCTCGATTAAAGATAGGTACTCGTTTCGATAACGTTGTAAAGAGAACTGAGCCTGTAAGTATTTAAAGGACTGTTCTCCTAATTCTGCTCTTTGTTCTGGAGTCAACTTCAAACAATCACTCAGTACTTTTGCTAAATCATCAGGGTTTTGAACTTCAAAACACATTCCACCAGCCGGACGAACAATGTAATCCATAGAGGGAATTGATGTTGTCAGTATGGGAAGTTTTGCCGTCATCGCTTCCATTAATGCCAGCGGCAGACCTTCACTATGAGAAGGCATAATCCAAATATCGAAAGCTTTTACATACCTAGCAGCACCATCTACGTTACCTAAAAGAAATACTTTCTCGGATAAGCCTAGGCTCGCAATTTCAGTTTCTAGTGTTTTACGTTCTTTACCTTCACCAATAATTGCTATTAAGACATCGGGGAATTGTTGATGGATCTTGGCAAAACCTCTTATCAGGTCGATATGGCCTTTACGCTTATCAAGCCTTCCAATCGTACCCACTATGGTCTTTGCTGTTGGCAAGTCGAGTGTTTTTCTGGAAACGTCTGCTGGATAGAGCAGCGATAACATTTGTTCTGAATCGATGGCATTTTCAATGACGGTAACGTTATGTTCATTAAAACCACAATTCAGATCAAAGAGTCCTTGTCGGACTGATTCTGAAACCGCAACAAAATGCCATTTATGTGCAATTAACCTGACCATCAATCTTCGCATAAATGGCCGATAATCACTAAGGATGTGCACAACCGAAAGACATTTAGGTCGGCCAATAAGCCAATGTAACCAGACCATTAATGAGGTAGGTTTGAATCGGTTGCAAATTACAACATCAAAGCGATCTTTTCTAAAGATGTTAAATAATTCATAAAGAGCTCGCAGTCTCAAACCTCTTAGATATTTTTTTGGCAGTTCAAGGTAGATGGTTCGTTCCGCACAGCTCTCTTTTTCACCAGGTTTAGGTTTGCCAGTTACAAATAATGTTGTAGTGGAGAATTTTTCAGGTGGAAGCGCTTTGATTACCTGTTCAGCAAGGTCAGCTACATCAATCGGCTTTATGTTGTAGCCTTGATGAAGTTGAAGGACAGAAATATCTCGGTTTGCCATCTAATTTGCTTTGTTGGAAATCCTCAAATTATACAGCATAATTCCCCCTTTGGACTTTCATAAACCAGGCATAAAACTTAGTTCATAGAACAGCAATATGTTTTTACTAATGTCAAATACTTGAACTAGAAAGCATTAATTTTTAGTTGGACTTAATTGAACAATGCAACACCAAAAGATCATCATAATCATTCCATATTTTGGTCAGTGGCCAGAATGGTTCGAGTTGTATATAGAAAGTTGCAAAAATAATCCTCAAATCAATTGGCTTTTTTATACTGACTGCGGTGAGCCGGTGAATCAGTGCTCCAATGTCAGATATATCCACCTGTCTTTTGAAGAATATAAACGCTTGGCAAGCGATCGTTTAGCTATCAATTTTAATCCTTCAAGTCCTTATAAGCTGTGTGATTTGAAACCCGCCTTGGGATTTATCCATGAATCCGATATCAAAGATTATGATTTTTTTGCGGTGGGTGATGTCGATATCATTTATGGTCAGATAAGAGACTTTATTACTGACGAGTTACTGCAAAAATATGATGTTATCGGCACACATAACCGCAGACTTTCCGGTCATCTCGCCATTTTCCGTAATACCGATCGATATCGCCAGGCGTTTCGTAAAATCCCGGATTGGCAGAAGTTAATGGAAAGGGATGAACATATCGGATTGGATGAGTCAAAATTTTCCAAGCTGTTTGTTCGCCATAAAAATCATCCATTATGGTTACGTAAGCTGTGGTCGTACAGTTCACGTTATCAAAGACGGGTTTTATATAAAGAACAATTTAGTACCGTTCTCTCACCAATTAAGTGGCTTGATGGAAGCTCGGATCATCCCCAGCAATGGTTCTGGAAAGATGGTCACCTAACCAATGATAGAGATAACAGGGAATTTATGTATCTTCACTTCATGAACTGGAAATCGAATCGCTGGTTACCCAAAAATCTGCGTGACGCACCAGCAGCATGGAGTTCACTAGATAAATTGGTGCAAATCGATATCGAGCAAGCTCGTAAAAATGGTTTTCAAATCTCCCCGCAAGGCTTTACTCCGATTAATCCTAACTATCTGAAAGGTTAGATGGTCTCTGCCCCCTCACGCTTGATATACTGAACAACATTTTTACGCAACTCGAAGATAATTTATGATCGTTTTAGGCCTTTCCGGCGCAGTAAATCACGACGCCTCAGCTGCTTTATATATCGATGGAAAACTGGTGGCGGCCGCCGAAGAAGAACGCTTCCTCCGTGACAAACATGCCAAGGGCAAAATGGCTTATGAAGCCACCAGATACTGTCTTGAACAAGCGGGCATCCGTCCAGATGAAATCGATATTGTCGCGTTTCCCTATGCGCAGATTGGTCTGCAATCCCCGGCTCGCTGGCATTATGCCAAACGTCACTGGTACGCGCCTGACAGAGCATTAACGGCTTTATTCTCCGGTAATCGTCGTTACTGGCGTAACCACAAAAACGTGATGAAACTGCTGGATGATTTAGGTATTGATTCAAAGCGAGTCAAGTTTGTCCCGGTTGAACATCATCTGGCCCATGCCAGTAGCGCCTATCATCTAAGTGGTTTTCAGGAAAAAACTGCGATTATCGGCATTGATGGGAAAGGCGAATATGCCACGACCTTTTTTGGTTATGGCGAAAATGGCAAAATTCATAAAATCAAAGAATTCTATGACCCCGATTCACTCGGCGGTGTTTATGGCGCGATGACTGAATATCTCGGTTTTGAAATGCTTGATGGCGAGTTTAAAGTCATGGGCATGGCACCTTACGGTGATCCGAACCGTTTTGATTTTTCACGCCTGATTCATTGTGAAAATGGCGAATTCAAGGTTAATACCAAGCTGGTTAATACCGTTGGGTTTCGCCGCTATAAAAAAAATGGCAAAGGCTATTTCTTCAGCCCTGAACTCATTGAATGGTTAGGCCCGATGCGTGAAGGTGATGAAAAGGACGAACCCTATATTGATTATGCTGCCAGCATTCAGGCCTTACTTGAAAAATGTGCTTTGCATCTGATTGATTTTTACCTTGGCGATATTATTCGTGAAACCGGTAAAGTCGCTTATGCAGGCGGTGTAGCTCTCAACGTCAAACTCAATCAACGCATTATTGCCATGCACGGTGTTAAAGAATTGTTTGTACAACCGGCTTCCAGCGATGCGGGTACCGCAATTGGAGCAGCCAGTTATGCTTCACAATTAGCAGGTGTACCGGTAGAGAAAATGGAGCATGTTTATCTCGGTCCTTCCTATACCACTCAACAATGTATTGAGGCCTGTGAGCGTTATACACAGCCGGTTAGCTGGCAATATTTAAATGATGTATGTGCCGACACGGCAAAAATTCTTGCTGATGGTAATCCTGTTGCCTGGTTCCAGGGACGTATGGAGTTTGGGCCTCGTGCCTTGGGTAATCGAAGCATTTTGGGTTCACCAAATCACTCCGGTGTCGCGGATCGTATCAACGCACAGATCAAATACCGTGAACGCTGGCGCCCATTCTGCCCAAGTATGCTGGATAAAGTGGCGCCGGAAATTCTGCAAACAGAGCATCCAAGCCCGTATATGACATTTACCTTTGATGTGGCAGAAAGCTGGAAATCAAGGATTCCGGAAGTGGTCCATGAAGATGGTACCGCCCGGGCACAAATCGTGACCCGCGCAACCAATGCACGTTATTACGAACTGATCGAAGAAATGGAAAAACTGACTGGCAATGCCGTGGTGTTGAATACCTCACTGAATCGCCGTGGTGAACCGATGGTCTGTAGCCCGACCGATGCTCTTAATATGTTCTTCGGTTCCGATCTGCAATATCTGGTGATGGAAGATATTCTGATCACCAAAGTTTAACTATTACGCATAATTTTTTTGGTGATGCTTTCAATTTTTTTAATTGAAATAAATGGTCGCCAGATATGTTCGCCACCAAATTTCAGAGTAATAATTGGTGAAACTACATTTCCCAAGTTATAACCTGGACGCCATACGAAGTTTTTATCTTTACGGGTAATGGTTATTGTGGGGATACCTAGCATTGCTGCAAGGTGTCCTCCACCTGAATCATTGCTAATCACCACTTTAGCTGCTCGCAGATATTCTATTAAATGTGCGATTTCCTGAAATGTTTTAACGTTTATTGTCCCAAACTTATCTTCTAAAAGTTCTTTTTCATGGGGCATAACAATAACTTCTACTTGAAACCCCATGCTCACTAGCTGTTTTGCAAGTTTATTAAAGCCTTTGATAGAAAAGTTCTTTTTAGGATTAGGCGTTGTTGGAAAAATCACAACTAAATTTTTAAATTGCTTAGGCTGATGGAAAGTAACTGCAGGTAACGATGAATCGGCTTTAACACCTAATACCTCCAGCCCATACTCATCAACCCAGTCAATCATACTTTTTGTGCTGTTTTTATCTAAACACAGTGGACGGTTATTAAAACTACCTGATGATTGAGAGATTATGTCTTTATTTGAAAACGTTTTTGTTGGTAGTTTTTTAGAGTAATTTTTTGATGTGAAAAGTAGTATATTTTTAGATACTTCTAAATCCACTAAATGCTTTTTTACCCACGGCGACAATACATCCAGAAGGATCAGATTGTACGTCGACATTAAAATATCAGGATCATTCGGCAAGCTCCCAAGCGTGAGCCAAGGGAAGTTTAATGTTGCTGAAGTGATGAAATTTGCAAACAGTGTAACTTCGTAACCACTATTAGTAAGATTTTGTGCTAACCGTAAACAAATTGTGACATCACCAAGAGCAGGGAAAGGAACGATAGCTATTCTTTTAACTGATTTCATGCATTTAACATTTTTATTTAATTATCTAGTGATTTTATCTGTTTACTTTCTTGTGGCTAACATTTCAATAAGTGACGCAGCCCGCTGCGGCATGCTATACAAATCATGTGTGGCGGCATAATCAAGAGCATTCACTGATAGCTCTTGCAGTCGTTGTTTATCGAGCATTTTAGTCAATTGTTGACTGAAAGCTGATGTATCTTCCGGCTGATCGATACATTCGCCGCTGTTCGAGTCTTTTACATAATTGGCATAACCACAGGCACTGCTGACCATACTCGGCAGTCCAGCTACCATAGCTTCAAGAATCACGGTACCGGTATTTTCAGAACGCGCCGGGTGTAAAAAAACATCTGCCGCCAACAGCCACTTCGATACATCATCGCGTCCACCCATAAAATGGGTTCGCTCAGCGACATCAAGCTTTTGCGCCAGTTGTTCAAAGGGTTTGGCATTATCTTCACCTACCACATACAAATGTGTATTTTCACGTAAAGCCTCTGGTAAAGCAGCCATGGCCTCGATAGCGAAATCAGCGCCTTTACGTTTAAAACCAGAGCCTATCATCAGCAGTAAAAAGTCATCATCATTTAACGATAACTTTTGGCGAAATTGCTGACGTTGTATTTGCCAGTCATCGGGCCTTACCCGATCCGGATCGATACCGGGCGGCAGATCTACCAGCCTTTCAGGGGGTGTCTGATAATACTGCTCAAACAGTTTGCGCTGTACTGATGAGATCATCATTGATACGGTCTGGCTCTGGGGTCCAAAAACGGCCCGCTCCCAGGCTTCATAAAACCTTACCCGGCCAAAAAACTGTTTGATGATATAACTGGGTTCTTGTCTGACTCGCGCCAGATAACAGGGATCGGCAGCGTAATACAAATCTAGTCCCGGCATTTTGTTAAAGCCAATCACCAGATCATAATTACCGGCGGCAATTAATGGCTGCGATTTATTATAAAAATCCCGTACTTTGGCATGATTGGTCAGCCCTGAAACCTTAATCGGAATTTGGTTAAAACCGGGAATCGGATCGCCTAGCCATTCAATGTAATACACATCGATTTCATCCCCGGCATCGCGGCGAATTTCCAGAATCCGCCGAAAATCACGCGCCAGGCCGCCATAGGCAAAATATTTATACAGGCATACCGCCAGCTTCATAAATGCGTTCCGTTTAACACTGAATTACTACCTTTCTGCTTTGATCGCTTTGGTTAACAGGTGACGAGTTTCGCCTACCGGCCAATTGCGTAAAAATCGCTGCTGATCCTGTTTATGCAAACTCTTGAAACCGGTTTTGGTGATTTGCTGCATCGCATCCAAATCAATCAGCCAGATTTTTTGCTGATTATCGACCAGCCAGTTGCTGGCTTTTAAATCGCCATGATAAATATGATGCAGATGTAACTGCTCAAACAAATCGCTGATTTGCTGCAGCATCTCAGGTTGCTGAATTTCCGAGTCAGAAAGGTCTGCCAATGAACGCCCTGCAATATGCTCGCAGATAAAATAAGCTTTATGCCGCAGTCCGAAAAACCGCTGTTCGACAAAGCCAAGTGGTTGCGGTGTGGCAATGCCCAGAAACTCCAACAGATTGGCATTGTACCAGGACACATTGGCACGACTTTTACGCAGACAACGCCGTAAGAAATGCCATGGCGTTTTCATATTATAGCGTTTGATAACTAACGGTTGTCCCGCCAGTTCACTTTTAACCACGGTAGCAGAGTTACCTTTTTTCAGAGAAATTCCGTCCTGCATCACTTGATTTAACACCGTTAAAGGCTGCTCTGCTAAAGAGGAAGATAAATTGGCACGCCATGCCGCCTCGAACATCAAAGATTTTCGATAACGTGTCATGGTGCAGGATCGAAACTGCTTTTTCAGATAATGCGCTTGGCGATAGTCACGGGCTTTTTTAATCTTGCCGAGTAATTGCTGCTCAACAATAGGATCCAGCACCATATTTCTGGCAGCAAAATAGGCGGGCAAACCATTTAACAACCACTCCTGCTGCTCCAGAGGAAACTGGGCCATCAGCCGTGCCAGATTATTCAGGCAGGTTGCCATTTTCAACGGCTTTTTCGGGCAAACCACGGAAGCCAAGTCCAATAAATAGAGTGTGTTATTGGAAAACACAAAATTATCCAGATGCGGATCCTGCTGATAGCACTGGTTTTGATGGCAACGGCCAAACAAATCAAATAAGGCCGTCAGCGGGAACACATCCTCTGATAATTCATTTAAGGTGACTGCCTTCGGTAAAAAGGCATAGACGATAAAACTGATGCCCTGCTGATCGTCGGCATGCTGCAAAATTGGCGCGACGGCAATATCAGCTTTTGTGCAATGTTGATGTGCTGCCAGTTCACGTTGATATTCCTGCTCGCCTTTGCCTTGTGCAGTAAATAACTTGAGGACATATTCGCCGCTTTCATCGCTGGCATGCAGCACGATTCGCCGTCCGGCGAGAAACCGTAATACCGAATGGATTTGATAAACCACTCCGCCCAGTTCCAGCTCAACCGGAAAAGTAGCAGGTAGTTCTTTTAATAAACTTTCAGCAGTCTGCATCACCATTATTCCGCCAATAACTTCTGGGCACGGCGTTCCACCTCACGCCATAAATCAGCTTGCTCTTTCAGCAATGTCCGCAGCGGCAATCCTGAATAAATCTGCATAAACCGTAATTTGTCCCGTTTGGTCAAAGGTACTCTGGAAGCCGAAAAATACAGACTGCCCAAATCTTTTATCTGCCAGCGTTTCGGTGTTTTCTGGCGAATAGTGGCACGATGTAAATCAATCAGATACACCGGCGTGTTATCTGTAAAAGTATTATTTTCGGCAAAGCGTTCATCGAGCAGAAAATGACACAGATAAAAATCACGATGATTCATGCCGTTTTTATGCATGGTGCCCGCCATATTGGCCAGCTTTCGAATCAAAGCCTGCTTGGTGGCAAAGCTTGGTGGACGCTGTTGCCACTGCTCACCAACAAATTCCAAGCTCATGGTATTGATTAAATCATCGGTGATCACAAACGAACGTAAGGTCGCCGGATTAATGCCCTTCTCGCCGTAACCGGCCAGCGTCATGGTCTCAATGCCATGTTTTTCCAGAAAATAAATTGCCTGCCATTCATTGCGCGCACTGATAATCGGTAAACGTAATTGCAGCAGATTTTTGATGATTTCAGACCAGCCGACACCTTGATGATATTTCAGAAAATACGACTGTTCATTAAGCTCGAAGCGCAAGGTCCGGCGGCCCTCTTTATCACGAAAGATCTCGCCATCAATGTTCGCCAAAATATCAAACACCGGTTTATCGGCCCAGACCTGGGCCAAATCTTGTCGCAAATAACAGGAATTCTTTTTCATTAAGGCCATCTAAAGGCTATGCCAAGCAGTGAGTTGTGCGAACGCGCACAGCGTTTTGTTACACTGTTTGCAGGAAACCACAAATACTACCACCAGAGCCGAAATGAGGTAAGCCGTGTCATTTAAATCCACCTTGCAACGCCACCAAAAGATGATTGAAAGCTTGTTTGAAATGGAGCCTCAATTAAATGATTTACTGGCCCTTATCAGCGACTGCGTGCTGAATGACAATAAAGTGTTGTTCTTTGGCAATGGCGGCAGCGCTTCTGATGCCCAGCATCTGGCCGCGGAGTTTGTCATTCGTTATAAAGAAGATCGCAGACCACTGGCCGCGATTGCGCTGACCACCGACACTTCAATTCTGACGGCTCACAGTAACGATTACAGTTTTGAAACCGTATTCGATCGGCAAATTCAGGCGCTGGCCCGACCCGGCGATGTGGCGATTGGTTTATCGACTTCCGGTAACAGTGCCAATGTGATTAACGGCATTAACGCCGCGAAAAAAGCCGGTTGTGCAACGATTGCCTTTACCGGTCATAGTGGTGGACAACTTAAAGCCATTGCTGATCATTGTGTCTGTGTAGCCGATACTGAAACCGCTCGGGTTCAAGAAGGCCATATCCTGATTGGTCACTGGTTGTGTGAAGCACTGGACGAGAAACTCAGCAAAGCATGAGTCAAAAAATCATCACCGCAGATGTGGTCATTGTTGGCGCCGGCATTGCCGGATTATGGCTGCATAACCGATTGAGCCAGTTGGGTTATCACTGCCTGCTATTGGAAAATCAGAAAATTGGTCATGCCCAGACCCTTAGTGCTCAGGGCATTATTCATGGCGGCAGCAAATATGCGTTAAATGGCATTTTATCCAACGCCGCGCAAACCATCAGTGAGATGCCAGCCCGCTGGAAAGCCTGTCTGCAAGGCAACGGCGAAATCGATTTATCCAGCGTCAATGTGTTTACCGACCATCAACTGCTCTGGTCCACACAAAGCTTGTCTTCCAAAATGGTGTCGTTTTTTGCCAGCAAGGCACTGCAAAGCCGGATGCAGAATATTCCCAAATCCGAACGCAGCGGCTTGTTTGCCGATGAAGGTTTTAAAGGCGCGTTATACCAGTTGGATGAACCGGTACTGGATGTTGCCAGTTTGCTTAAAGCCTTAATCAAGCCTTATGCCGCAACGATTTTAAAGACACCAGACATAGAACCGGAATGGATCAAGCAGGATGGCAATATCACTGCCTTGCGCTTTGGTGAAGAACTGGAAATTCAGGCCCAGCAGTTTGTACTGACTTCCGGTGAAGGCACGGGTGAACTGTTAAAAAGCCTGCAACTGACCCGACCCAAAATGCAGAAACGGCCTTTACAAATGTTGCTCTGCAAATCCAAAGATCCAGCCAACCCGCTACCGCAGATTTATGCGCATAGTCTTGGCAGTGGCAGTAAACCGATTGCCACCATCAGTAGCCATCCCGATAAAACCGGCAATATCGTCTGGTATCTCGGTGGCAATATCGCCGAAGAAGGTGTCGGCAAAGATCCCGCTAAATTGGTTGAAGAAGCAAGAGCTTTACTCAAACAAATACTGCCGTGGTTTACCCTGCCGGAACTGGAATGGACTACGCATAACGTCAATCGCGCCGAACCCAAACAAAGCGGTTTTGCACGGCCGGATAGCGCCTATGTCAGCAGCCATAATAACCTGCATATCGCCTGGCCGACCAAACTCGCCCTGTCCCCCGACCTGGCTGATAAAGTTATTGAAGCACTGGCAAAACAAAATGTGCAAAAAACAGCCCATCCAGAACAGCATATTTTGCCCCTGGCACAACTGGCTGAACCACTCTGGGATCGGGCATTTACAAAATGAATAAACTGCCAAAAAAAACCATTCCCGGCACCGGGCTGGATGTTTCGGTACTGGGACTCGGCACCGTCAAATTGGGTCGAGATAAAGGCGTTAAATACCCCGAATCTTTTACCATTCCCAATGATGAAGCCACCCTCGCCTTGCTGCAGCAAGCCTGGGATTTAGGCATCAATCTGATTGATACCGCCCCTGCCTACGGCAACAGCGAACAACGCCTTGGCGAGTTATTGCCCCAACTGCCACATGACTGGATTATCTGCTCCAAAGCCGGAGAACAGTTTGATGCCAAGACCGGCGAGTCACATTTCGATTTTTCCCATGATGCGATTATTAGAAGTGTTGAACAAAGTCTGCAACGTCTCAATCGAGAAATGATTGATATTGTGCTGATTCACTCCGACGGCAACGATGTACCTATCATTGAACAATATCAGGCATTGGAAACACTCAATGAGTTAAAACAACAAGGTCTGATTGGCGCTACCGGCATATCCAGCAAAACCGTCGATGGCGGCCTGCTCGCCCTGCAACAATCCGATATCGTCATGGTCACCCATAACCTCGCCTATCAGGACGAACAAATCGTGATTGATACGGCCAACCAGCTCAATAAAGCGATCTTTATCAAAAAAGCCTTTGCCAGTGGGCATTTGCCTGCCAACTCAACCAAAGACAGCGTCAGTGCCAGCTTTGAAATGATCTTTGCTAATCCAGCGGTGGCCAGTGTGGTGGTTGGGACGATTAACCCGGTGCATTTGGCTGATAATGTGGCTAAGGCTATTGCGGCTTTTGATAAGTAATTAACCACAGAGACACGGAGGGCACGGAGATTTTTGAGGTTCAAAGATTTATCCGCAGATTACGCAGATGGACGCAGATTTAAAAAAATGGGTTTAGGGACAACTAAATAATTGTAAAAACCTTTAATAAATTAATTTTCAGTGATTATGATAGCTACCATTCTAGCGGCTAATGTATTAGTGGTTCTGACAAACTTTTTTACAAGCTTAAATTCGTCGCGAATGGTTTTTTGTTCTTATTTTGAGAGTGACCAACCATAAGCTTTTTAATTTCGAATACTCAACAAGGATAGAAGGTTTTGCATGAGATTTATTATGAAACAACTTATTCCAGTTACACTCTGCTAAGTATCGTATAACGATGTTTGAACTTAAGCCTTTCTACAAGACTTTATTCTATGTATCGGCAGCTCTCCTTGGGTTACAGATAGCTTTTGTAATGAGTTTTTTGCAGAGCCCTTCTGTTGGCTGGAAATATTATTTGGCAATCATTGCTAGTGCGTTCTCAATCCCTCTACTTACAGGAGCTTGCTTGGCAGCATTGTTTGGTTACTCGAAGCAACTTCAAGCACTACTCATCACTGGGGCAATGTTCACTGGGCTTTGGCTTATTCTTTTATTTATGAGTTATTCGTTGATAGCGGGGATCATTCTTTTATTAGTGGGCTTAATTAGTTTCAAGATGCTTTATTATCACTATCAGGACCTCAAGAAAAAGGTGAATTCATAGAGTAAGGGGATTATTTTGGTGTTATCTCATTTAGTTAGCATGGAAGGTTGGAATATTTTTGTAAACTTCGCTTTTTATTTGTTGTGATTGCTTGTGTGAGGTAGAGATATGGACGATGCCTACGAAAATAAACGTAAATCAGTGAAAAGGTTGCATGAAAAAGCACGCCATTTGCGAGGAAGCTTTTTAAATTCTGTAGCTGTAATTGAGCGCGAAATTGCAGTCATATTGACAGAATATTTTTGCACCAATGATGAAGATAAAAGAGAGCTTTTCTATACCAAGGTTGCAGAAAAAATATCCCTGCAGAAGAAGAAAGAAATTCTCATAGAAATTGTTAAAACCGATTACCCTATATACTGGGAACAAAACAGAGAGTTTTTAAACAATATTCAGCAAATTCAAGAATTTAGAAACAAACTAGCTCATTCCGTTCTAGATGTTTCTGATGAAGCCTTGATGCGTCCACTAGATGAAGGAGTCGGCTTTGTTCAGTGGAATAAAGGCGCTCCAATAACAGATAATGAATTTCAAGTATGGGATGTAAAAGCCAATATGCTCCTTTCAACATTGCTGGAAATAAAACGGCTGCTACCATTTAAGCAAAGTAGGTTGGCTTGAGCTTGTGAAACCCAACATTTTCAACCTGCATTTTCGATATTTATTAGGTTTAATTGCATTCAACCAAGCCTACCAAAACACCCTAATAATCTGTGAGAATCTGCGTAATCTGCGGATAAACTTCTTTGAAACCTCAGTGCCCTCTGTGTCTCTGTGGTTTATTAATCTTAATAAATAATCTGCGGATAAATTGCCTTTATCTATCCTGATGAATCTTATTCACAATCGCCGTGGTGGAGCAGTTTTCAGTTAAGCCCATCACTCTGACTTCACCACCGTAGCCTTCGACGATTTCCCATCCAACCACGCCTTTTTTATCGTAGTCGCCGCCTTTAACCAGGATATCCGGCTGGATTTCTCTGAGCAGGTCTTCCGGTGTATCACCTTCAAAGACGGTGACCCAATCCACATCGGCCAAGCCTGCCAGTACAATCTGACGGCGATCGGCGGTGTTAATCGGACGGCCTTTGCCTTTGAGTTTGGTGACCGATTCATCACTGTTAATGGCGACAATTAATCTATCGCCCTGAGCACGCGCCTGATGCAGATAACTGACATGTCCGGCATGCAGAATATCGAAACAGCCATTGGTAAAAACGATTTTCTCGCCACGTTTTTTGGCTTGATCAACGGCAATTTTTAATTGCTCGACCGTCACCGCACCAGCAAAGGAATGATCACTTTGATGGGAGCCCTGATGGCGTTGGTATTCGGCAAACAATTCCGGTTCACTGACAGTTGATGTGCCCAGTTTGCTGACCACAATACTGGCGGCAACATTGGCTAAAGTCACGGCTTGTTGCAGGGATTGTCCAGCTGCCAGTGCGGCAGCTAGGGTAGCAATGACGGTATCCCCTGCGCCGGTGACATCCGCCACTTCTTTGGCAATGGCCGGTAAATGAAATTCGCTATTGTCATTAGTGATTAACGACATGCCTTGTTCGCTACGGGTAATTAAGACCGCTTTAATGTCATAGTCTGCAATAAGCTTTTTGGCTTTTTCGATCAAGTCAGCTTCTGACTGAATTTCGCCCGCCACCGTTTCAAATTCAGTGAGATTGGGCGTGATTAAATCCGCGCCACGGTATTTACTGAAATCATTACCTTTTGGATCGACCAGCACGGTCATGGAATTGGCTTTTGCCAGCTTAATCCACTGTTGTGGATCATGCAGCGTGCCTTTGTCGTAATCCGACAAAACCATCACACCACCGTTGACCAATAATGAGGTGACTTTTTCAGTCATCCCAACTGCGCTTTCCACGGTAAAGCGGCTTTCAAAATCCATCCTTAACAGTTGCTGATGCGCACTGATAATACGGGATTTAATGATGGTAGGATGGTTGACCGTTTGATGAAAAGCACATTCAATGCTGACAGAACCCAGTCGCTGCTGTAATACCTGCGCGGCTTCATCCTGACCGGTAATGCCGGACAAACTGCATTTGGCCCCAAGTGAAGCAATATTCATCGCAACATTGGCGGCGCCACCCGGAATATCTTCCAATCGTTCAACGTTCACTACCGGCACCGGCGCTTCAGGTGAGATGCGTTTGGTTTTGCCGAAATAGAAGCGATCCAGCATCAAATCGCCTATTACGACGACATTGGCCTGCCGAAAATCCGGGAATGCATTTTTCATAACGTTTGATTTATTGATTTGAGAAAGCGGTTATTGTGCGGCTAAAAGCGGTTGCAGTCCATGCCAAACCATTTCCGGTATCATTTCAGTCATGCAGACAGGTTCGCCATTGCGTGAGGCGGGTAATGGACATTTGCGTTTATAGCATGGGGCGCAGTTAAATTCGCTGACCAGATGCTGCTGATGTTTGCCATAAGTGCCAATCAACGCTGTGTCTGTCGCACCGTATAAGGTTAATGCTGGCGTTCCGGCTACGGCTGCAAGGTGAGCTAATCCGGTATCACTGCATACGGCACCCGCCGCGTGATGCATTATTGCCGCGATATCGTTCAGGCCTAATCGCGGTAACGCAAATGCCATTGGATCGACTGAGGCGATCTGCTGAGCACGCAGATATTCTTCATTATTGCCGCAAGGCAAAAGCACCGCGTAGCCTTCAGCTCGCGCCTGAAACACCAGTTGTTGCCAGAAATTAATCGGCCAGAGCTTGGTCAGCCAGCTGGCATTATGTACAAACATCAAATAACGCTCGGGTAACGCAAACTCGAGTTCAGGTAACGGATATTTACTGAAATTCGCCGCATATTTAGCGGGTGTTTTGGGGAGTGGATAATCCAGCGCCTGTGACAGGATCTGCCGCATCCGATCCACGGCGTGTTGCTGTGGATTGACCGTTATCGGATATTGATAAGCCAAATGAGCCGGGCGTTCACGACAGGATTGTTTATCCAGACCATATACAGGGCCACGCCGTAACTTACTGACCAGCGCACTTTTCAGATTATTCTGCATATCGACAACTGCATCGTAATCATCGAGATTCAATTCACGATAAAACTGGCGTAATTCACCACCGGTCAGGGTTTGCCAGGCGGATTTCTTCCAGCGTCTATGCGATGTGGTAATCACTTTACGAACATTGGGATGCCATTTAGGCACTTCGGCAAAGGCTTCATCCACAACCCAGTCAAACTCAATGCCGGGAAAGGCTTTTGCCGCATCGCTCAGCGCCGGTAACGCATGCATTAAATCGCCCATCGAGGTGAGCTTGATGATTAATACTTTCATATACGGAAAAACGCCTGATGAAATAACATCAAGCGTTTTGCAAAGTATTTAAAGACAATGGCTTATGACGATGCTGCTGCAGGATGTTCAGAAATGCATCAGGATTTTTAATCTGTGTCATTTCACCTTCACGTGGGAAAAGCTGATCCTGCAAACGCGAAAGCCAGAAACGTAATGCCGCAGCACGGCAAACCAGATTCCAGTTGGACTGTTCGGCCTCATTAAGTTGACGACGTTGCAGATAAGCGTTCATCAACCGCTGGTAACGCTCGTTATCAATCAAGCCTTGTTCGTTAACACACCAGTCATTGACCACTACGGCCAGGTCATAAATCAAAAATTCATCGCAGGCATAGTAAAAATCAATAATACCCTGCAATTCATTATCAACAAACAAGGCGTTGTCGCGGAACAAATCGGAATGTGTGACACCCCATGGTAAATCCAAATCACTGTAATGTTGCTGAAAATCCAGTTCGGCTTTGAGCATGTCGGCCTGCTCGTCAGACATATGTGGTAACAAGGTTTCAGCCATGGATTCGCGCCAGTCGGCCCCGCGTTGCGTTGCCCGGCGGTGTTTAAACTTCTGCCCCACCAGATGCATTTGCGCCAGCATATCGCCGATGGCTTCGCATTGACCCAGTGTGGCAAGTTCATCAACTGTATGTCCCGCCAGACGCATAACAAGCGCCGCTGGACGACCGCATAAGGACTTGAGGTAATTCCCCTGTTTATCTTCAGCGGGATGCGCAGAGGGAATGCCATGTTTGAAGAAAAACGTCATGACTTCCAGGAAATAATCCAATTCGGCAAACTCATGCTGTTCGAACAGAGTAAGCACAAACTCGCCCTGGTCAGTGGTCACAAAATAATTAGTATTTTCGATTCCAGCAGAAATGCCCTGATAATCAATCAGATTACCAACGGCATAGTCGCCGAGGAACGCCATTAATTCATCGCGCCCGACTTCGGTATAAACAGACATGAAAATCTCAGTTAACGGGAGTTTTTGTTACCATTCCAACAGGATCCAGTTCGGCACTTCGGGATTGGCAAGGTTATGTTTTTGGGTTTCAAGTGAACCATCGCCATCAGTATCCATCAGGTAGTAGGATGGGCCGATATCCGGGGTGATTTTGATCATGTAAAGTTGACCGTTGACGCGGTACTCTTCAATGGTGCGATCTTCTTCCTGGATAATGGTGATTTCAGGTTCAATGCTTTCGCCATCCTGTAACGTAGGCGGCACAACAGGGGGTTCAGATAAATCAGGACCCGCAGCCCCAGCCCAGGCACTTCCTGTGAACATTGCGCTGATTGCGCATACAATGGCAAACGGTTTTAACATGACTTGGCTCCACTAATTTCCGATAAAGATAGCATTTCCGCTACGATGATAAAAGCAATCTGTTTGCCACTAATTTCAGGCCTTGTGAACTATGACTCAAACTGCACCACTTATACTTGTTGATGGCTCTTCCTACCTGTATCGCGCTTATCATGCGATGCCGCCACTGACCAACAGCGACGGCGAATCAACCGGCACCATTTATGGCGTCATCAACATGCTGCGTAAATTGATCCGTGACTATCAACCCGAACATATGGCCGTGGTATTTGATGCCAAGGGTAAAACCTTCCGTAATGATCTGTATGCCGAGTATAAAGCCACCCGCCCGCCAATGCCGGATGATTTACGCGAACAGATTGCGCCAATCCATGAAATTGTTAAAGCCATGGGCTTGCCGCTGCTCTGCATTGATAACGTTGAAGCTGATGATGTGATTGGCACGCTGGCCAAACAGGCCACTGCAGCCGGAATTGAAACCGTGATTTCTACCGGCGACAAAGATATGGCGCAGCTGGTCAGCGAGCATGTCACGCTGGTTAACACCATGAATAACACTAAAACAGATATTGCCGCGGTGCAGGAAAAATTTGGCCTGACACCGCAGCAAATTGTCGATTATCTGGCGCTGATGGGTGACAAGGTGGATAACATTCCTGGCGTTGATAGTGTCGGCCCCAAAACTGCAACTAAACTGCTGCAACAATATGGCAGTTTACAGGGCGTTATCGAACATGCTGATGAAGTAAAAGGCAAGCTGGGTGAGAAGCTTCGAGCAGCGATAGATGACTTACCACTCTCCTATCAGCTGGCGACCATCAAGATGGATGTCGAGCTGGACTTCACCCCGGAAACGCTGGATATGCAGGCGGCGGATAATCAAAAACTGGCAGAGCTTTATCGTCGGTACGAATTCAAAAGCTGGCTACAGGAATTAGATTCTGCGCCTGCTGCTGCGGCTTCAACAAAAACGGATGAACCAGCCACCAGCAATGAAACCCATTACGAAACCATCTTGACTCAGCAGCAGCTGGATAGCTGGATGGATAAACTCAAAAAAGCTGAACTGTTTGCCTTTGATACCGAAACCACCAGCCTCAATTATCTACAGGCTCGGATTGTTGGTATGTCATTTGCCATTAAAGCCGGTGAAGCCGCTTACCTGCCGCTGGCGCATGATTATCCGGGCGCACCGGATCAGCTGGACTTTGATACCACGTTAGCGTTGTTTAAACCCTTACTGGAAGATCCAAAAGCATTAAAGGTGGGCCAGAACCTCAAATATGATCGACATATTCTGCTGAATCATGGCATTGACTTGCAGGGCATTGCTCATGACACCATGCTGCAGTCCTATGTGCTGGACAGCACGGCCACACGGCACGATATGGATTCATTGGCAGAAAAATATCTAAATCGCAGCACCATTCATTTTGAAGACATTGCCGGTAAAGGCAAAAAGCAACTGACCTTCAATGAAATAGGCTTGGAAGAAGCCTCGCCTTATGCTTGTGAAGATGCCGATATCACATTGCAGTTACATCATATTCTATGGCCAAAAATTCAGGCGATCCCCTCTTTAGAAACGGTTTATCGTGAATTGGAAATGCCGTTGCTGCCGGTGCTGAACACGCTGGAACGCAATGGCGTGCATATCGATATCTTTATGCTGCAGCAGCAAAGCGACGCATTAGCGCATGATATTGACCGGCTGGAAAAACAAGCTCATGAATCTGCCGGGACCAAATTCAATCTGGGTTCACCAAAGCAGCTACAGGAAATTCTTTACGACCAGCAACAATTGCCGGTTCGCAAAAAAACACCTAAAGGCCAGCCATCAACTGCAGAAAATGTACTGCAGGAACTGGCAGATGATGGCTATGAACTGCCGCAAATCATTATGCAATATCGCAGCTTAAGTAAGCTGAAATCCACCTACACCGACAAACTGCCACAGCAGGTCAATCAACAAACCGGACGTGTGCACACCTCCTATCATCAGGCGGTCACTGCCACCGGCCGGTTATCGTCTTCCGATCCGAATTTGCAGAATATTCCGATCCGTACTGAAACCGGACGCAAGATTCGTGAAGCCTTTGTCGCCGGAAAAGGGGCCAAGATCCTGGCAGCCGATTATTCACAAATTGAACTACGCATCATGGCGCATCTATCCGGTGATAAAAGCCTGTTGACTGCGTTTGCCGAAGGTGAAGATATTCATCGCCATACCGCTTCTGAAATCTTTGGCGTAGAGCCAGAAAATGTCACCAGTGATCAACGCCGCAGTGCCAAAGCCATCAACTTTGGTTTGATTTATGGCATGTCCGCCCACGGACTTTCCAAACAACTCGGCATCGAACGTCATCAAGCCGCCAAATACATGGAAACCTATTTCGAACGCTATCCCGGCGTCAGAAAATACATGGACAACACCCGCGAACAAGCCAAAAAAGATGGTTACGTCGAAACTATTTTCGGCCGACGTTTATACCTGCCGGAAATCAATTCCAGTAATGGTTTGCGTCGCCAGTACGCTGAACGCACCGCGATTAATGCCCCGATGCAAGGCAGCGCCGCAGACATTATCAAACGCGCAATGATTTCCATTCATGACTGGCTGCTCGAAGCCGATACTGGCATCCGCATGATTATGCAGGTACATGATGAATTGGTATTTGAAGTGCCCGAAGAGCAGCTTGATTTGGCGAAAACTGAAATTGAGCAGTTTATGATCAAAGCTGCAGAACTGGCTGTGCCGTTAGAAGTGGGTATTGGGGTTGGGGATAATTGGGAACAGGCCCACTAACTGGATTATTAACCACAGAGACACAGAGGGCACAGATCCAAAAGGCTTACCTTGAATCCCCTTTTGTGTTGCCGGAAAAAATGGTTATCTCAGGATTAGAAATCGAAATGTTTGAGCGAAGCGAGTTTTTTCGATTTCCCTGCGATGGCCATTTTTTTCGGGGAGCCGCAGGCCAACACAAGGGGTGCCTTTTCTTTTGGTTCGTTTTCTTTGATTCGCGACATCCATATCGCTCACCCTTCGGGTGCCTCCGGCATCCAAATTCATTCCAGATGAATTTGTGGGCAAGCAAAGAAAATGAACTCGCCCTCAGGCGAAATTTAGCTCTAAGTTTCATTCTTCAAGTTTAAGGTTTTATGTCGCTCTCGCAAGTTAGGGGCTTGCGTGCCCAAGCCCCTAACAACCCAAGGGCACCCCTTGAACTGGCCTGCGGCTCCACTGCGTTGCGTTTTTTGTCAGGGAGTCTTACCAAACTCGCTGCGCTCAAACAGGTAAGCCTCAATTTCCTGACAAAAAGCCTCTACTCGTCAGTTCAAAAGGGGATTTAGGGCATAACCATTGAGCTCTGTGCCTGTATCAATATATTGTTTATGTTTCTCTCTAAGAAATCTGCGCCTATCTGCGTAATCTGCGGATAGATTTTTAAGAACTCCGTGCCCTCTGTGCCTCTGTGGTTAATATCCTAAGAACGCTTTTTAGCCCGAGGATGCGCGGCATCATAAACCTTTGCCAGGTGTTGAAAATCCAGATGAGTATAAACCTGCGTAGTGCTGATATCCGAATGCCCCAACAACTCCTGCACGGCTCGCAAATCACTGCTGGATTCAAGCATGTGCGAAGCAAATGCATGACGTAGCCGATGCGGATGCACATGCTCGGAGATACCGTGTTTTTTGCCCCAGAAAGCCAGGCGTTGCTGAATAGAACGCACGCCAAGGCGCGTGCCCTTCTGGGTGGTGAATAATGCTGGTTGTTGATACAGTCCGTTTTGGTCGCGTTTATCGAGCCAGACTTTCAGCGCCTCAATCGCGGTACGACCTATCGGCAGAATCCTTCCTTTATTACCTTTACCGGCGATAACATGCACCAGTTGCTGGCCGAAATCGACATCACGTAAATCCAATGCCGCCAGCTCTGCCAGACGCAGGCCAGAGGAATAGAATAATTCCATAATCGCTCGATCCCGGCAGGCGACAAAAGTGTCAGACGGTGTGCTGTCGAGTAGCGAATTCATTTGATCGACATCAAGGGTTTTTGGTAACCGCTTTTCAGCTTTGGGGGCCTGCACTGATTGGGCAGGATTATGATCGACCAAGCCTTCTTTGAGCAGATAGCGATAAAAGCTTCGAATGGCTGACAGTAAACGGTGAATACTGCGGGCACCTAAACCTTTTCGATGCAGGCGGGCAATAAACAGACGAATATTTGCCGGTTTGAGTCGCTGCCAATCAGTAAATGATTGCTGCTCACAGTAGTCAACTAACTGCTGACAGTCACGCTGATAATTGAGTACGGTATGCGGCGAAACCCGGCGCTGTTGCTCCAGATACTGCAGAAAATCCTGCAGAGGGGTTTGCAGCTCAGCTGTCATTCTGGCCGTGGCAGAAACGACGCAGCAGACGCATAAACACTTCCCCGAGAAAGCTCAGATATTCAGTGCCCATATCAGCATGGAAGCGGTTGGCATCACTGCTGGCAATCGCCAGCAAACCGGCACAGGGCTCGTGTCCTAATGGTAAACAGGCCACCGAATGCACTTCATCTGCTTTATCACCAAACAGTAACTGTTTTTGCGCCTTGGTCAGTCGACCACAAACTGGTTGTTGCTTGCCCAGAATGTGATCAAATGCTTTCAGTTGGCTGTCATCAGCATGCATTTCGACGATGTTGCCTTCGACCGTAGGTAATTTCGGTTTTTGATCGCCACTGTAAAACAGTCTTAACGACACTTCGTCAGCTGAGAATTCTTGCTGTAATTGTTGCATCAACGTTGCCAGCAGGCTGTGCATGTCCTGACAGTCCATCAGTCGCAGACAGAGTTGATGGACTCGCTGCTGCAATGCAGCATTGCTATGCGCATTATCGATTAATGCATGCAGCTGTTCATGCAGATGCTGATTTTTCTGGCGTAATTGCTGACGTTGGCGCTGTGCCAGCGAAATGGTGCCTTCAGGTGTGTTGTCGAATTCCAGTTCGGACAATAAATCCGGCTGATCGATTAAAAAATCTGTGTGCTGACGTAAAAATTCACTGACCTGCTCAGCGCTTACAGATTGTTGAGTGTTGCCCACGCAATTTCTCCATCAAATACATGTTGTGCTGGTCCGGTCATCCATACGGAAGCATTTTCATCCGGCCAGCTGATTTCTAATGTGCCGCCCGGCAGTAAAACACTGACCTGACGTCCAAGTATCCCGCGACGAATTCCACTGACTACTGCCGCACAGGCCCCCGTTCCACAAGCCGTTGTCTCAGCAGAGCCACGTTCATACACCCGCAATTTAATATGCTCGTGATCTACCAGCTGCATAAAGCCGACATTGACCCGTTCCGGAAACTGCTGATGGTTTTCAATTTTAGGTCCCAATTCGCCGACAGGCGCGGTGGTCACATCATCGACCAATAAAACCGCATGGGGATTGCCCATTGATAATGCAGCAATTTCCACCTGACGTCCTGGTTCGACCACCAGCATATAGGTATTACTCTGCTCAACTACGTTAAATGGGACTTGTTCAGGCGAGAAGCGGGGTTTTCCCATATCAACACAGACCTGACCATCGGCCTGCAAGGTGGGATAAATCACCCCGGAAGCCGTTTCAACTGCAATGGAATCTTTTGTGGTGAGGCCATTATCACGTACATATCTGGCAAAACAACGTGCGCCGTTACCGCATTGAGATACTTCCCCGCCATCAGCGTTAAAAATCCGATAACGAAAATCGACTTCGTTAAGGTCACTGTTTTCCACCAGCAATAACTGATCACAGCCGATACCGATATGTCGGTCCGCCATAAAACGAATTTGCTCAGTGGTCAGTTGCACAGACTGATTAATGGCATCAATCACCACAAAATCATTACCAAGGCCATGCATTTTGCTGAATTTCAACATAGGATTAATCCTGCAATACCTGCTCACCTGCATAGAGGCTTTCAACCGACTCGCGTTGACGCGCCACATGCATATTTGTTCCATCGACCATAATTTCAGCGGCCCGCGGACGCGAGTTGTAATTGGAACTCATGGTAAAACCATACGCCCCAGCGGAGCGAATCGCCAGTAAATCTCCGCTTTGTATCGCCAGACTGCGATCCTTGCCTAAAAAGTCACCGGTTTCACAGACCGGACCGACAATATCAAAGTCCTGTTCAGCTTCATCCTGACGGGGTTTGACGGCTTCAATCGCCATCCATGATTGATACAATGCTGGGCGTAATAAATCATTCATCGCCGCATCGACAATAGCGAAGTTTTTGGCTTCTGTGGCTTTGATATATTCCACTTTCGTCAGCAACACACCGGCATTACCAGCAATCGCCCGACCGGGTTCCAACATGATTTCCAGATCACGATCTTTTAATAAAGCCTGCATTGCTTTGGCATATTCAGCTGGAGTTGGCGGTTTTTCATCGCGATAACAAATCCCCAGTCCGCCGCCGATATCGAGATGTTTTATTTGAATGCCCTGCTCAGCCAACGCATCAATCAACGCCAGCACACGTTCCAGAGCATCAACGAAGGGGGAAACAGAGGTCAGTTGGGAGCCAATATGGCAATCCACACCAATCACTTGCAGATTCGGCAAAGAAGCTGCCTGCTGATACACCGCCAGCGCATCATCAATGGCAATGCCAAATTTGTTTTCTTTCAGGCCAGTGGAAATATATGGATGGGTTTGCGCATCGACATCCGGATTGACACGAATGGAAATCGGAGCCGTTTTTTCAAGACTGACGGCCACATCACTGATACGTTGCAACTCAGGGATCGATTCCACATTAAAACAGCGAATACCGGTTTTCAAAGCATAACCAATTTCTTCAGCGGTTTTACCAACACCGGAAAACACTGTTTTCTCCGCTTGACCACCTGCTGCTATGACACGAGCCAATTCACCGGCAGACACAATATCAAACCCTGATCCCAGTCTGGCAAGCACATTCAGGACCGCCAGATTAGAGTTAGCTTTGACCGCATAACAGACCAAATGCGGATAAGCACTGAATGCATCATCAAAGGCTTTCCAATGCTGTTCGAGTGCAGCTCTGGAATACACATAAGTAGGAGTGCCAAATTGCGCCGCCAAATCAATTAAAGATTGCTGCTCGGCATGCAACTCTCCATGTTTTTGAGTGAAATAATCCTGCATTTTTTAGGCAACCTTCACAGTATTAGCGTTTCCTTCAGGCAGGTATAAATCACCCTTCAGGCCGCATGAGGTCAGTATTCCTATGGTACACAGGATGATCGCCAGAGTTTTCCAGCCAGAAATTTTTCGCATGATGTCTTCCCCGATGCTGTAAAGGCAGGCAGTATACACAGGAATACTGGCAACTGACCCACATTGGAAACTAGAATTTATTATTTAACTTACATATTATAAGTGCATTTAAAATTAGCTTTATATTAAGGAATAGCGTCCTGTAATGGCAAATATGACAGCACCAATCAGACTAAGCGGTCTTGCAAGACGACTTGTAAGTGAAGGGTTGCTGAGTGAGGAGCAGGCACAGACTGCTCAGGTTACGGCTAAACAGGCTTCACAATCCTTTGTGACCTATCTGGTAAATAACAAACTGCTTGATAGTGATGTTATCGGTGCCATTGCCTCTCAGGAATTTGGCGTTCCTTTATTTGACCTGGACAGTATGAATATGGAACTTGCGCCTACCAGCCTGTTCCAGGAAAAACTCATCCGTCAGCATAATGCCCTACCGTTGTTTCAACGTGGTAAACGTCTTTATGTGGCCGTGTCCGATCCTACCAATCTTCAAGCCCTGGACGAATTCCAGTTCAACACTGCTCTGAATACTTACCCTGTTCTGGTCGATGAACAGAAATTATCCGTTACCATTGAAAAAGCACTGGATAACAAAAACCAGGTTCTGGATGATTTTGATGATGCTGAGCTTGATGATATTGATCTGGGTCCGGATGATGATGCTGATCGTGGAGCTGAACTCACTGAAAAAAATATCGATGACACTCCTGTTGTCAGATTTATCAACGGTATTCTGACTCAGGCGATCAAAGCCGGTGCCTCGGATATTCACTTTGAACCCTACGAGAAAAAATACCGTGTTCGGGTGCGTATTGATGGCATCCTCCATGAAACCAAAACGGCACCCGTGGTGCTTGGCGGACGTATTGCTGCGCGGCTGAAAGTCCTGTCTAGAATGAATATTGCTGAACGTCGAGTACCCCAGGATGGCCGGATGCGATTGAAAATTTCCAAATCGAAAGCCATCGATTTTCGTGTCAGCACCTGCCCGACCCTGTTCGGCGAAAAAATCGTACTGCGTATTCTGGATCCTACTAGCGCCCAACTAGGTATTGATGCATTGGGTTATGAGGAAGATCAGAAAAAAATCTTTCTTGAAACCATGCATAAACCCTATGGCATGGTGCTAGTCACTGGTCCAACAGGTAGTGGTAAAACCGTTTCCTTGTATACCGCTTTAAATATTCTCAACACTGACGATCGAAATATCTCTACAGCAGAAGACCCTGCAGAGATAAATCTGCCAGGTATCAATCAGGTCAATGTACATCCGCAGATCGGGCTGGGGTTTACTGAATGTTTAAGAGCCTTCTTACGTCAGGATCCTGACGTAATCATGGTGGGTGAGATCCGCGATCTGGAAACCGCTGAAATTGCCATTAAAGCTGCGCAGACTGGTCATATGGTGTTTTCAACGCTACATACCAATGACGCTCCACAAACATTGACCCGCCTCGCCAATATGGGTGTACCAGCATTTAACATTGCTTCTGCAGTAACGTTGATTATTGCCCAGCGTCTGGCGCGTCGCCTGTGTCAGCATTGTAAAACTGTGGAACCGTTACCAAAAGAAACGCTGATCGAAGAAGGTTACACACCGGAGCAAATTGCGACAGATTTCAAAGTTTACCGTGCTGTAGGTTGCGATCAATGCACCGAGGGGTATAAAGGTCGTGTTGGTATCTATCAGGTAATGCCAGTTTCGGATGCAATGGGGAGAATGATTATGGAAGGCGGTAACTCCATGCAACTGGCGGATCAGGCAAAAGCTGAGGGTATTGCAGATTTACGGGCTTCCGGTTTGAAAAAAGTCATGGCCGGATTAACCAGCTTGGAAGAGATTAACCGCGTCATTAAGGAATAAACCGTGGCCACAGCAGCTAAAGCTAAACTTAAACCTAAAAAAGCCGAATTACCGACCCTGTTTATCTGGCAAGGAACAAATAAAGCCGGCCGCAAGGTTAAAGGTGAACAGGCCGGTGAAAGTATTCAGGCCGTTCGCGCAGATTTACGTCGTCAAGGTATTATGCCGGACAAAGTACGTCGTAAACCCAAGGATTTATTTGCTCCACGCAAACCCAAAATCAAACCGGCTCACATAGCCATCTTCAGCAGAATGCTGGCCACCATGATGTCTTCGGGTGTGCCGATGATGCAATCACTGCAAATTATTGGCGAAGGCCATGAAAATGCCAGTATGCAGGAAATGATTCTGGCAATTAAAGCCGATGTTGAATCAGGCACCAGTCTGGCGGAGTCATTAGCGAAATTCCCATTATATTTTGATGATCTGTATATCAGTCTTATCAACGCCGGTGAACAGTCCGGTACGCTGGAAGCCTTATTGCACGAGATCGCGACATATCAGGAAAAGACTGAAGCACTGAAATCGAAGATTAAAAAAGCGCTTGTTTATCCAACTGCCATTATGGTGGTGGCTTTTATCGTGACGGCGATTTTGATGATCTTTGTTATCCCACAGTTCCAGGCTTTGTTTACCGGGTTTGGTGCGGACCTGCCTGGCCTCACTAAAATGGTCATCAGCATTTCCCAGGTATTTCAGGATTACTGGTGGTTAATTTTTGGCAGCATCATTGGCTCGGTGATGGGCTTTATGGCAGCAAGACGCCGCTCTCGCAAGGTTCAGCATTTTATGGATCGTATGTTATTAAAACTGCCTGTTATTGGTGATGTATTAACAAAAGGTGCAATTGCCCGTTTTGCTCGCACATTTTCAGTTATGTTCAAAGCCGGTGTACCAATGGTGGAAGCGATGACCTCGGTAGCAGGCGCCACGGGGAATATCGTCTATAACGAAGCCACTTTGGAAATGCGTGATGATGTCTCAACCGGTACCCAATTAAATAAAGCCATGACCGATACCGAGCTGTTTCCCAATATGGTGATTCAGATGGTTTCCATCGGTGAAGAATCGGGTTCTTTGGATGCGATGCTGGCGAAAGTCGCAGATTTTTTCGAACGTGAAGTCGATGATGCTGTTGATAATATGACCGCGTTGATGGAACCGTTTATCATGGCCTTCCTGGGTGTATTGATCGGTACACTGGTTATTGCCATGTACTTGCCGATTTTCAAACTCGGCGCTGTCGTTTAATCCTATGTCGCTAATTTATCTGCTGGAAACCTCCAGCATTTTTTTTATTGCCAGTATTTTCATTCTGGGATTACTGGTCGGCAGCTTTCTCAATGTAGTCATTCACCGACTGCCGCTGATGATGCAGCGTGAGTGGGCCCAACAGTGCCATGAATTGATTGGAACATCTGAACCTGAGACAGATGAACTTACGTTAAGCAAACCGCGTTCTCGCTGTCCGCATTGCGGTCATGCGATTACTGCATTGGAAAATATTCCGGTAATCAGTTATCTCGCTCTGAAAGGTCGTTGCAAGGAATGCAAAGCGTCAATATCCAAACGCTATCCGCTGATCGAATTATTCACTGCAGTGATCTCTGCGGTGGTGGCATGGCACTTTGGTTTCAGCATTGCCGTAGTAGGTGCATTACTGTTGAGTTGGGCTCTGCTCGCTTTGACCTTTATCGATGTTGATCATCAACTGTTGCCAGACAGCATTACTTTACCCTTATTGTGGTTAGGTCTCAGCTTTAACCTGTTTGCTACCTATACCGATATTAGCTCTGCCGTTATTGGTGCCATTGCCGGTTATCTGGCGCTCTGGCTGGTGTATCACGCCTTTCGTTTGGTCACAGGTAAGGAAGGCATGGGCTATGGCGATTTTAAGCTGCTGGCAGCCTTGGGAGCCTGGATGGGTTGGCAGGCATTGCCAATGATTATTTTATTATCCTCTTTAGTCGGTGCAGTGGTTGGTATCAGCCTGATTTTGTTAAAACAACAGCATCGGGATATTCCTATTCCTTTTGGTCCTTATCTGGCAGCAGCCGGCTGGCTGGCGCTGATATGGGGCGACACTCTGAGTACTGCATATCTGAATTGGAGCGGATTAAGCTGAGATGGTGTTTCGGGTTGGCCTAACCGGCGGCATTGCATCAGGCAAATCAACTGTCTCAACATTATTTGCAGATCTGGGCGTTACTGTTATTGATGCTGATATTATTGCTCGCGAACTGAGCCAGCCTGGTACAACCCAATACCAGAAAATTGTTGAGCAGTTTGGCAAACATTACGTACTTGCAGGTGGTCAGTTAAACCGACCAGCATTACGTAAGATGCTGTTCTCGGATGCTGCAGCCAAAAAAACGCTTGAACAGATCCTGCATCCAGCAATTCGCCAACAACTGTTACAACAGGCAGCAAATGCCAAAGGCCGTTACTGTATTCTCAGTGTACCGTTGTTAGTTGAAGCCAAGATGCAGTCGTGCGTGGATCGTATTTTGGTCGTTGATGTGGATTACCAAACTCAACTAACCCGTCTGCAAATCCGAGACAATCTAACCATTGAAGAAGCTGCTCAACATCTTGCGGCTCAATCAAACCGCGAACAGCGATTGCAATGTGCTCACGATATCATCGACAATAGTGATGGAATTGAAAAATTGAAATTTCAGGTTACTCAACTGCATGCGTTATATTGTCAGCTGGCAGAGACGACGCAAAATTAATCCTGGTCATCAAGCTGACCTTATGTAAATGATAAAAACACACTATGTCCGACGTTATCACATACGAACAACCACTGAATGAACGCATAAGAACATTCCTGAGATTGGAATTTCTGTTGGCGCGCGTGGATTATGCCATTCAGCATGATGATGAAATGAGTCATCGTGAAGCCATTGATGCCATGTTGAGTATGTTGCAGGTATTTGAGCGTGGCGATATGAAGTCCGAAGTGACCAAGGAAGTTGAACGGCTGATTACCAATTTGTCAGCGTTGGAAAACTCGCCCGGTGTTGATAAAGACACATTGGATGCATTACTTGCAGAGTTGGACCAGACACTCGATGCCTTGCAGATTCGTAAAACGTCCATTGGTCAGGTTTTAAAAGAAAATGAATTTCTTTACAGCATCCGTCAGCGATCCAGCATTGCCGGCGGCACCTGTGATTTTGATTTACCTGCCTACCATTACTGGTTACAACATTCCTCTGTTGAACAACGCCAGCAACAATTAAATTACTGGCTGGAACAGTTTGTAGCAGTACGCGGAGCGATTAATATTTCGCTGCAACTGATTCGTGGCAGTGCCGGTTTCAGCGGTGCTCAAGCAGAGAAGGGATTTTATCAACGCAGCCTGGACAGTAATCTGCCAACCCAGTTAATTCGGGTTCGTATTCCGTCAAGCACGCCTTATTACCCGGAAATAAGTGGTGGCAAACATCGTTTCACGGTGCGGTTTATGACGTTTGATATTAATCAACGCCCCCAACAAATTAATGATGATGCGGATTTTCAGCTTAGCTGTTGCACGATGTAATTATGGTATTGAAAGTAAATTGTCCCCAATGTGGACGTAAAGTTGAATGGATTGATGACAACAAATGGAAGCCGTTCTGCTGTGAGCGCTGTAAATTAATTGACTTGGGTGAATGGGCAGCGGGAAATCACCGCATACCTGGAGAGCCGGTTATTGATCCTGAAGACGATCCCAACTCATTTCATTAACGATTGCTGTTGCTCAGCATTAACCACCTGCCAGCCTGTAAACGAGCACTAGTTGCTAAACAAGGTAGAGATTAGTTAACCGCTCAATAATCTGCATATTTGCAGCGGGAAATTCCCTTACCGATAATTCAGCTAATGGACACCACACTAATGGCTGTCCTTCCTTGCCCGTTGCGTCACCGGAAAACTCGGTCACTAACCAGACATCAAGCTCAACCTGCAATTCTGGATAGTCATGAACGATCTGCATTAAAGGTTCAGCCTGCTCAACCTGTAAACCCACCTCTTCGTAAATCTCCCGTTGCACAGCTTCTAACCGGGTTTCATTGGCTTCACGCTTACCGCCAGGAAATTCCCACAGATCACCTTGATGCTGATGCGCATGACGGCGTGCAATTAAAACCTGTTCATCATTATTAACAATAATCGCGACAGCGACTTGTAGACGTTTTTTCATCAATCAATTTTTCAATACGAATAGCGTGCCGCAGTATGGACACAGCACTTCACCATGACTTTTGATTTCAAGATATACCCGTGGATGGGCATTCCATGCCGGCATATCCGGCATGGGACAACTAATGGGTAAATCTTTTTTGCTCACTTCATAGCGTCGCTGTGTACAGGCTTGTTTGCTCTCTGACATAACGCGCTACTCCTGAATTAAATTGGTAAGGCGAGCATCCGATCCAGCGCCAGTTTGGCTTCTTTGGCAGTCACCGGATCCACTGACACCTGATTCACCACATGACCTTCCACCAGGTTTTCCAATACCCATAACAAATGCTGCGGATCAACACGGAACATCGTTGAACACATACAGACAGTGGGCGACATAAAATGCACCGATTTACCCTGGTCCTGGAAACGTTCATGTAAACGGTTCACCAGATTCAATTCGGTACCCACCAACCAGCGCGTGTTAGGTTCACTGTTGGCGATCGTGTTCACTATATATTCAGTGGAACCGACATAATCTGACTTCTGACAGACTTCAAAACTGCACTCAGGATGAGAGATGACTTTGGTTTCCGGATATTTTTCCAGAAAGTTATCAATTTGTTGTGGTTGAAACATCTGGTGAACTGAACAGAAACCTTTCCATAAAATGATTTTAGCTTTTTTCAATGCTTCCGGCGTCAAACCGCCAAGAGGCTTATCAAAATCCCAAACGACCATTTCTTCGAGTGGAATACCCATTTTATAACCGGTATTACGACCAAGGTGTTGATCGGGGAAAAACAGGACCTTTTCGCGCTGAGCAAATGCCCAATCCAAAACATGGGGGGCATTGGTTGACGTACAGACAATGCCACCATGTTTGCCACAGAAGGATTTCAGATCTGCAGCGGAATTGATGTAAGTGATTGGCGTGATCATCTCATCTGGATCAAGTACTTCACTCATTTCCTGCCAAGCGCGATCAACATTTACTCGATTCGCCATATCCGCCATAGAACAACCAGCCGCCAGATCGGGCAAAATCGCGATTTGATCAGGACGGGAAAGAATGTCCGCTACTTCCGCCATAAAATGCACGCCGCAAAACACGATGTACTGAGCGTCTGATTCGGCAGCATTGCGTGACAGTTTTAGCGAATCACCTGAAAAATCCGCATGTTTGAAAACTTCATTACGCTGGTAGTGATGCCCCAGAATAACCAAATCATCGCCCAATTTCTGTTTAGCGGCAGCTATACGTTGATCGCATGCCTCATCATCAATTGAGAAGTATTGTTCAAACGGGATTGCCGTTGTTGCTAGTTTTGTAGCCACTTCGCTTTCCTCTTAAATCCGCTATTGCTTTTTTGCTCAGACTTCTGCTGTTGGCACTTTACGCAGACGAATATTCAATTCTTTAAGCTGTTCATCACTGACCGGGCTTGGTGCATTGGTTAACAGGCAAGCTGCTGACTGTGTTTTTGGAAATGCCATTACATCACGAATCGATGCTGAGCCCGTCATTAACATCGCCAGACGGTCCAAACCAAATGCCAAACCGCCATGCGGTGGACAACCATATTTCAATGCCTGTAACAGGAAGCCAAATTTCTCTTCCGCTTCTTCAGCAGGAATACCCAGCATTTCAAATACTTTCTGCTGCACATCTGTTTTATGAATACGAATCGAACCGCCGCCCAATTCAGTACCGTTTAATACCATGTCATACGCACGGGACAAGCACTTGCCCGGATCGTTGCTTAATAAATCAATATCTGACTCACGTGGCGCAGTGAATGGATGATGTAAGGCATACCAGCGTTGCGTTTTGTCATCCCATTCAAACATCGGGAATTCAACCACCCATAACGGGCGCCAGCCATGTTCAACCATATCTAAATCATGGCCAATTTTGACACGTAAAGCACCCAAAGATTCATTCACAACTGAAGCTTTATCGGCACCAAAGAAAACAAGATCACCTGTTTCAGCTGCCGTTCTTTGCAGAATCGCATCAACCACATCATCGGGTAGGAATTTCAGAATAGGTGATTGCAAACCTTCCCGGCCAGCAGCAAGATCATTCACTTTAATGTAAGCCAGACCTTTTGCACCGTAGATACTGACAAATTTGGTGTAATCATCAATTTCTTTACGGCTTAAAGAGTTACCACCCGGAACGCGTAAAGCAGCCACACGTCCATTTTCATCATTGGCTGGTGCAGAGAAGACTTTAAAATCAACTCCCTGCATCAAATCACTTACATCAACGAGTTCTAATGGAATTCGCAGATCCGGTTTATCACTGCCATAACGATCCATAGCATCCGCATAGGTCATTCTTGGGAAAGGATTCGGTAACGGTTGCTCTAATACATTGGCAAACAAATCGCGGATCATTTCTTCCATTAATTGCATTAAATCCTCTTCTTCAACAAAAGAGGTTTCAATATCCAATTGCGTGAATTCCGGCTGGCGATCAGCACGCAAATCTTCATCACGGAAGCAACGAACAACCTGATAATAGCGATCCATACCAGCCACCATCAACAGTTGTTTAAATAACTGTGGAGACTGTGGCAATGCAAAGAAATCTCCTGGATGAGTACGACTTGGGACCAGATAGTCGCGCGCGCCTTCCGGGGTGGCTTTGGTCAGGATAGGTGTTTCAATATCCATAAAGCCGTGATTGTCGAGATACTGGCGTAATTGACGGATAATCTGTGAACGAAAGCGCAGCTTTTGCAGCATTTCCGGGCGACGTAAATCGATATAACGATGACGCAGCCGGATATCTTCATTAACTTCAGCCTGTTCCGTCAAAGGGAATGGCGGAGTTTCAGAACTGTTCAGAATAGTCACGCGCTTGGCGATGATTTCGATTTTACCGCTTTTTAAATCGGTATTTTCGCTGCCCGCAGGACGGGGGTTAACCACACCTTCAATTTGTAACACATATTCACTGCGTACTTTTTCAGCCACGGCAAAACTTTCGGCATCTTCCGGATTACAAACGATTTGCACCAGACCTTCACGATCACGCAAATCAATAAAGATAACACCACCATGATCCCGGCGACGATGCATCCAGCCTGCAACTTTTACCGTTTGTTCAATCAAAGATTCGTTTACATCGCCGCAGTAATGGCTACGCATAATTATTCCAACATCCAAAAATACTGTTTAACACTACACCTTTTATATAAATAAAAAGTGTCCGAAATTTTCTATTCAGTGAGCTGCTGATCCTGACGTTTCTTTTGATAGGCTAGTGAGTTTGGCACCACCACGCCCATCGAAATAATCATTTTCAACCCCTCTTCTACCGCCATATCCAATTCAATAACATCAGACTCCGGCACCATCAACACAAACCCCGAGGTAGGATTTGGTGTGGTCGGAATAAACACGCTGATGACATTGGCAATGGTTTTATCCTGCACCTCACCCAGATCATCCGATGTCATAAACGCTAAGCTCCAGACACCTTTGCGTGGATATTCCACCAATAATACTTTTCGAAACGATTTGGCATCTGTTGCCAGCACCGCTTCCATGATTTGCTTAACCGCTGAATAAAGCGTTCTGACCAGCGGGATTCTTGCCAGTAATGATTCCCAGAACGCCACTAATCGACGCCCCAATAAGTTGGCCATTATCATGCCGGTGATTAAAACCAGCGCCACTGCCAGTAATACTCCCAAACCGGGAATATGAAAGCCGAGCAGCCTATCGGGCTGAAAGGCGTCCGGCAACAGCAACAGACTTTTATCTAAAAAACCAACTATCGCCCGGACCACTAAAAAAGTGACCCCAAGCGGCATCCAGACCAGCAGGCCTGCTATTAAATATTTACGCATTTAAATTTTTAATGACTGCATCCTGTTCCACAGGTATGAGCTGCGACAGATGAACTGTCTGAGGTTCCACTGTCGGCGAGGTTCCGTTTTGACCCCGATTTAAAATCTGTTTCATACCAGCCCTGGCCTTTAAGACGAAAACCCGCGGCTGAAATCAGCTTTTTCAAGTTGGGTTGATGACATGCTGGACATTCCACCAACGCATCATCACTGATCTTTTGCAACGCTTCAAAGTTATGATTACAGGCATCACAGCGATATTCATAAAACGGCATGAGGTTACTCCCTAAAAATGAATCAACAAACAACGCTGCTTATAAATGCGGCAAGAAATATTTGTTTCAAGCTTAAAAGGGGTTGATTATACCGAAAATTTGCGAATTCAGTCTTTGGCATTTTAACGTAACTGAATATGGCAACCGACTAAACGGACATTCCGGGATATTCATATGCCCGACAGTGCTTTGCCATCCATAATCTTTTGTTGAAAAGTAGCTATCACAAGTAATATTTGCCTAACAAGTCAGATACCTGCATCGGCTACCGAAAACTCTTTGAATCCAAAAGCGCTGGCTATTATCAATTAAACAGCGAAGCTATCCCTTGTAAATAACTGACTGCGATAATTCACAACCAACCTTAACTAATTGGGTGTAACCAGCAGAAACTGACCGTCCCCCCTCTTCATAAGATCATTAGGAAGTAATTTAAAATCAACACCACCAAGTTTTTACGCTGAATTTTATTAAATCATCATCTCTATTGATTTCAGGCAGTTGGCTGCGTTCAAATCAGGGAGAAAACATTGTGTTAAATGACACAAATTTTCATTTTTCCATGGACATATCCCATAAACAGTCAGTATAGTCTGGCGTTTTTGTGCTTGTCCTGCCAAGAAAATAGCGTGCTAAAACACGTAACTAAATGTGTTCAGTGTGTGTTCAGCTTCATTATGGGAGACTGGCTCCGCACTGAGGCAAATAACTCAATAAAGAGAGGAAATATTCATGAAATATAGTAAATCACTGATCGCGGCTGCATTAGGTGCTGCATCTTTGTTTTCTGCGGCTGCAATGGCTGAAAATCATGTTGTATCAGCATCACTAACTTCATTTGACCCAATGGTTATCAAAGTTCAACCGGGTGATACTGTATCTTGGGACAAAATGAATGGTCATCTGGTCAATACTACATTCACTGATTCAGACGGCGAACACCAATATATCCCTGAAGGTGCTGAAGGTTTTATGTCCCAAATGGGCGAAAATTTTCAAACCCAGCCATTAACAGTTGAAGGTGTTTACATGTACAAATGTGATCCTCACTGGGGTGCTGGCATGGGTGGCTCTATTATTGTTGGTGAGCCAACCAACTTACAAGCTATCGTTGATTCAAAACCAAAAGGTGCCCTGAAACGGCTTGTGAAAAAAACACAAAAAGCTGTTGGAGAGTAACACTTACTCTACCTTTTGAGGCTTTTCTAAAGCCCGCATGAAAATGCGGGCTTTTTTGATCCAAAAAATTCCTTGCTATGCTAAAATTTAATGGTTTTATCTCAGCAATCCCAAGGCATAATGCTCTGCTGGATTCACATTAAATAACATATCAGGGGATATTCATCTGATGAGTGACACTATAGATACTGGCAAAAGACGGTTTTTAACAGCCGCAGCTAGTGTAGTAGGCGGTGCTGGCGCAGTGGCTGTAGCCATTCCTTTTGTATCATCCATTGCACCAAGTGCCAAAGCTGAAGCGGCTGGTGCTCCAGTACAAATTGATATCAGCCAGCTGGAACCCGGCCAATTACTAACGGTTGAGTGGCGTGGCAAACCGGTATGGATTTTCCGCCGTTCAGAAGAAATTTTGAATGCGCTAACAACTTTAAATGATGAGCTGCGTGATCCACAAAGCGAACAGACCCAACAACCTGAATATGCGCAGAACGAAACACGTTCTATTCGTAAAGAAGTAATGGTAATGGTCGGTATCTGTACTCACTTGGGCTGTTCCCCAACCTATCGACCTGAAATAGCTCCTGAAGATCTTGGCGCAAATTGGAAAGGTGGATTCTTTTGCCCCTGCCATGGTTCAAGATTTGACTTAGCCGGACGGGTTTTCCAAGGTGTTCCTGCACCAAGCAACCTTGTAGTCCCCCCTTACCATTTCCAAGGTGACAATGTTGTTATTGTTGGTGAAGATGCCCAAGGAGCTGCATGATGTCTATGATGGATTGGATTGACGCCCGCTTCCCGGCAACAAAAATGTGGAAGGAACATCTTTCGGAGTATTACGCACCGAAAAACTTTAACTTTTGGTATTACTTCGGCTCACTCGCCTTATTGATTCTGGTTCTGCAGATTGTTACCGGTATCTTTTTAACCATGAATTACAAACCGGATGCGGAACTGGCTTTTGCCTCGGTTGAATACATTATGCGTGACGTCGAATGGGGCTGGTTGATTCGTTACCTGCACTCTACTGGGGCTTCCGCCTTTTTTGTTGTTATCTATTTGCATATGTTCCGTGGCCTGATGTACGGATCCTATAAACAACCGCGAGAGTTGATTTGGATTTTCGGAATGCTGTTATATGTTGTGCTGATGGCAGAAGCCTTTATGGGTTATTTGTTGCCCTGGGGTCAAATGTCTTACTGGGGCGCTCAGGTAATTATTTCCTTATTTGGCGCATTACCGGTTATTGGTGAAGATCTGGCTCTTTGGATTCGTGGCGATTATGTGGTCGCTGATGCCACCTTAAACCGGTTTTTTGCCATGCATGTTATTGCCTTGCCAATCGTGTTGCTTGGCTTGGTAGCAGCGCATATTCTGGCTCTTCATGAAGTCGGTTCCAACAACCCGGATGGTGTGGAAATCAAGAAAAACAAAGATGCAAACGGTAAGCCAGTTGATGGCATCCCATTCCACCCTTATTACACTGTGAAGGATTTGGTAGGTGTTGTTGTCTTCCTGTTTATCTTTTCATTAGTGTTGTTTTATATGCCGGAATTTGGCGGCTGGTTCCTGGAAAAAGATAACTTTATTCCTGCCGATCCATTAAAAACACCGGAACATATTGTCCCGCTTTGGTACTTTACGCCATTCTATGCCATTTTACGTGCGGTGCCAGATAAGTTGTTCGGTGTTATTGCCATGGGTCTGGCGATTGTTGTGTTGTTCCTGCTGCCCTGGCTGGACCGCAGCAGAACCCGCTCTATTCGCTATAGAGGGCCTTATTTCCGTATCGCTCTGGTAGTGTTTGTTATTAGCTTTTTAGCATTAGGTTACTTAGGTACTCAGCCTGCAACGTTTCTTTATACTTTGATGGCTCAGATCTTTACCGTTCTGTATTTTGCTTTCTTTCTCCTGATGCCGATTTACACGAAATTTGATAAAGATAAACCTGTGCCAGAAAGGGTGACGACCAAATGAGAAATCTGATTTTTGCTGCTCTTGTTTCGATATTCAGTGTGTTCTCGACGCTCGCCATTGCAGCGGGGCCGTCATCAAAACTGGATACTGTCGATATTGATTTGACTGATAAAGCCTCTTTGCAACGTGGCGCTCACACGTTCGTTAATTACTGTCTAAGCTGTCATGGTGCATCATTGATGCGATATAACCGTATGGCAAAAGATTTGGGACTTACCGATGATCAAGTCACTGAAAACTTGATGTTTGCCACCGATAAAATTGGTGACACCATGCAAATAGCAATGCGAGCTGAAGATGCCAAACGCTGGTTTGGTGTTGTGCCGCCGGATTTATCGGTGATTGCTCGAGCAAGAGGTACAAACTGGTTATATACCTACCTGCGTACATTCTATCTGGATGAGAGTCGGCCAATGGGCACTAATAACCTGGCTTTCAAAGATGTTGGTATGCCACATGTCCTTTGGGAACAACAGGGATACCAGGCTATCGACGAGGATGGTCATTTAAGTGTTGAACAAGAAGGTGCGCTGACTCCTCGTCAATACGATATGATGAGCCGAGATCTAGTCAACTTTCTTGCTTATATCAGTGAACCATCTAAATTACAGCGTTTAGCGCTGGGTAAGTGGGTCTTGCTCTATCTTGCGATATTCTTTGTGATCGCACTGGCACTGAAAAAAGCTTACTGGAAAGACGTTCACTAACGCTACATTCCAAAATATAAGCAGTACAGCTAATGACAACACGTAATCGTAAACCACTGATGACATTGTACTCAGATGTACAATGTCCCTTCAGTCACCAAACCCGTATCGTTGTTCAAGAAAAGCAAATTGATTGTCAGATTGTAGATCTTGTTGATGGCCACTGGCCAGAAGAGGTGGCCTCAGCAAATCCATACGCTCAGGGCCCGACATTGTTTGATCGGGATATTGTGATATTTCATTCCCGAATCATTATGGAATATCTTGATGAGCGTTTCCCTCATCCGTCGCTGATGCCTAACGATCCAGGTGCAAGAGCTCAGATGCGACTGATGTTGCATCGTCTGGAAACGGACTGGTTTTCCATGTGGCCTCAATTATCCGGGCGTGATAAATCACCAGCAACCAAGGCCAAAAAAACGCTACGTGAGGATTTGACCGTTCTGGCACCATTGTTCGAACAATACGACTTTCTCATGAGCGACGAATTTTCATTAATTGATTGTTACGTTGCTCCGTTATTGTGGCGATTACCGCATTTGGGGATAAAATTACCTGATTCCGCCAAAGCGGTTGAACGTTATGCAGAAAAAATATTTAATAGAGATACCTTCCAGGCCAGTCTGAGCACAGCGGAGAGAGGAATGCGCTAATGAGCATGTCTTCACAAAAGCCTTATCTAATCAGAGCCATTTATCAATGGTTGCTCGATAACGATTGCACACCCTATTTACTGGTGAATACGGATTATGAAGGGGTTGTGGTTCCAGAACAGTATATTCGCGATTCGCGCATCGTTCTTAATCTGGCGCCAGATGCTATCGACGGCCTGAATATGGACAATGACTGGGTAAGTTTTTCAGCAAGATTTTCCGGCAAGGCCATGAATTTATTTATTCCGGTTATTGCCATTCAGGCGATTTATGGAAAAGAAAATAACGAAGGTATGTTCTTTCCAGAAGAAGAGCATCCCACGCCCCCGCCGCCAAAAGCTAAAGAACCAGGTAAACCAACCAATAAAACGACTAATGGCAAGCCAAGCTTAAAACTGGTCAAATAATTTAAAGCTTGTATTTCTCCATACGATAACGCATTGCCATACGGGTTAATCCAAGCTGTCTGGCCGCTCTGGAAACATTACCTGAACTTCGGTTCAAAGCCGTTTCCAGTAAATATTTTTCCACCTGATCAAGTGTCATTTTTTCGAACTTGGAGCCCCCTCGTTCGTCTTGGTTGTCACGGCCAAATGCTTTCAATGACAAATCATCAGATTCGATGACACTCTGTTTACAGAGCATTACGGCTCGCTCCAAAACATTCTCCAGTTCACGAATATTACCAGGCCAATCATATTGTTGCATTTCACGCATTGCATCATATGCAAGTCTTGGTTGTTCGACACCATAACGTTTGGCAAATTGCTCGATAAAAAACTGTGCAAGTTCCGCTATATCCTGTTGGCGTAACCGTAGCGGTGGCAGCTTAATCTCTACAACATTTAACCGAAAATACAAATCAGCTCGAAACTCGCCCGAAATCACTAATTGATGAAGGTCGCGATTGGTCGTAGCAATAATATGGGAATTCACCGAAATTTCTTTGGTGGATCCCAGTCTGCGAAGCTGTCTACGCTCTATGACATTCAGCAGTTTGGTTTGAGTTGATAACGATAATTCTGCAATTTCATCCAGTAATAACGTTCCATCCTCAGCGACTTCAATCAAACCGGGACGAGCAGGAGAGTTGGTTTCAAGGGTGCTGGGTGACTGACCGAATAACTCAGCTTCGATTGAAGCTTCCGGTAATGCAGCACAATCGACATGGACAAAAGGCCGATTATGCCGCTGACTTATTTGATGAAAATACCTGGCTAGAACACCTTTGCCACTGCCTGTTTCTCCGGTAATTAATACGACAGGGGTGGTATCCTTATTTTTATCCATGAGCTCAGAGAGCTGTTTTGCCTGCTGCCGAATAGCCAGGATTTCCTGACTAGTACCAATCAAATTAATTGGCTTGTGAGTCTTTTGTTCACGCTGTTCAGAATAATGTAACTGAAGACTGATAGCGTGATTGTGCACCACCTTCTCAATCGTCATCATCAGTTCATCCAAATCCACAGGCTTTTTGAGATAATCTGAGGCGCCGAATTTCATTGCATTAACCGCGTCTTCCAGCTCGCCATAAGCTGTCATCATGACCACAGGCAAGTTCTGCAGTGGATGTCCTGACACACGAATTTCAGCCAGTAAATCCAGGCCATTGCCATCAGGTAACCTGACATCCAATAGCAATACATCGATTGATTCCTGACGTAACAGTTTTTTTCCATCACTGATGTTATCGGCAATTTTGGCTTGATGACCTTCCCGTTCCAGCCGTCGTTTAACCGATTTGGCAAACAGGCTTTCGTCCTCAATTAATACAAAATTAAGCATGTAACATCCTATTGACGAGTCAGCGTTTTATCCAGGTGCAAGGTCAGTGAAACTCGCGCTCCACCCTCCGGAATATTTTCAAAAATCAAATCGCCCTGATGCTGTTTAACCACTTTCTGAGCAAAAGGAATACCCAGTCCGCAATTCAGCTTTTTATGCATTTGGCTGGTCTCTGCCTGAGGCGTTTCGCTAAAACCCGGTCCTTGATCTTCAATCTGCAATCCAATTAGCTGAGGTTTTTCCCAATAATGAATATGAATGGTTGAATTAATGGGTGACACTTCAATTGCATTTTGAATCAAATTGAAAATAGCCTGCTCCATCAGATTATTATCTATATTAATCAGCCTGGCCTCTTGCTGCCAGCCATGACGATTTACATGGATGTCTTTATCATTGAGTTGCAGGGCTGTCAGGGATAAAGCATTATCGGTGAGTTCGGTGAGTGTCGCCTCAACAAGATTGGGTTTTAACGGGTGCAGGTACATCAGTAGCGAGGTGACCCAGTTTTCCAGTCGATCTACCGCAATGATAATGTCTTTCAGCACGACTCGACCTTCTTCATTCGCTTCTTCGATAGAGACTTGTGCGGCCGCACGGATCCCTGCAAGAGGATTGCGTATATTATGAGCGACCAAAGGCACTAGTTCGCCTAATGCGGCTTGTTTTTTGGTTTCTATCAATTTGTCACGATTACTGGCCAATTCGTCAGCCATGCTGTTAATAGCCTGCGAAAGTCTTTGCAGTTCGTCGACACCTGTTAACGGAATATGATGATGAAAATCGCCGGTACTGATTATTTTGGCACCTTGGGTAACATTACGTAGTGGCGCCAGCATATTTCGACGGACAAACCATTTGGAGATAATGAGTAGAACTAATGCCAACATAATTGGCAAGGCTTCGCTGAGCAGCATTTTGCCAAACATCCGTTCATCAGAGTCAGTTAACTGCTGCTGTTGCTGTTGAAGATAGTGCTCGATATCGCTGAAAACCATTTCAAGTTGCTGAAAGGTTTGCTGTTCAAGCTGTTCATCTAACCAGAGTTTGTCATCATTGCTCAGTTTATCGTTATTCAGGAAACGTCGGGTTTCCTGATAAAACTTGTTATAGGCATATTCAATTTTGACGATCAAAAGCGCTTCGTCTGGCGAGCTCGAAAGCGCTTTTAACCGAGTTAGATAAGAATTAATCTGATCAACAAATTGGTAATATTGTTCTACTGCAAGCTCATCATTTAGAAAAACAACATCAAAGACTTCTTTTAGCTGACGATAAAGATCACCACGTAAATGTTGTACATGAGTATTGATTGAACTTAAACGCAGCGACTCTTCTGAACTTTTCTGCCAGACAAGTGCCCAGTTAAAGCTCATTAAGGCTGTCATGATAATTAACACCACAAAGCTGAGCTCATGGAACCTTAAGGCACCTTGAATGGATTGGAGTTTTTTTAAAAGTCTTTTCATTAAAAAAACGGGCACGAAGGCCCGTTTCATAAATTGTTACCTATCCGTTACTGGGGTTCAAAACCGGTAAATGTGACTTTTTCCTCAACCAGGACTGGGTCACCTTCTTTCCAGTTTTTACCGTCTGGCACAACAGTTTTTAATTGATAAATCTCACCAGGAATTTCTTCCGACATAGTAAAAATATAATATTTGGAAGAATACAATTTATAACGATCATTCTTGGGATCTTTGATATACGGTTGCACGATGTATTGCCATGCTTTTACTTTCTTGCCGTTGTAGTCCACTTCAATTTGCTTCTTGTCAGCCCCTTCAGCAAAAGACCAACGAAGCAGCCGTTGAAAATAACGCCACTCCCCCCCTGTCAACCGATTCATTTCATGAATGTCATATTCCAGAAACAAAACAAAGACACTATTACCCCGTTGGTCCAGGCGTGGTTCGTAGGGGCGTTTATTCTCGCCGGTAAAAAACTCAAAATAGGTATCTGCACGACCAGTATTACGAATATTATTGACCATCATTTCAATCGTGTCAGTGCGGTCCCCATCAACAAAACTGGTTTTAGAAAATTTATATTTCAGCACCCCTGGCTGATCAATATTTTTTAAATGCGCTTTATCAAATAACTCATTATTGATTTCTGACATGCCTGGCGCTGCAAACGCTTTGCCACTTATCAGCAATATTAATCCGAACAAAAAAACGATGTATTGGTTTGTCTTCACTGTTTGTTACCTCATGAATTTTTATAGGTGTTATGCTTAAATTCTTATATTCCAATTTATTATTTTTATTTGCTTATGACTCTACTTGAACGCCTAAAGATTCCCGCAATTGTGATTTCATGCGTATTACTTATTATCGCATGCCAGTCGGCAAACACTAATCGAATACTTGAAAAAAACAGTCCATATAATTATCAAGACACACTGGTAAATCTGGACATAGCCATCTCCGAGTATAATTACCGGATAATTCATAAAAGCGAAATTGGTTCTGCGATCCGTGAACGTGGCGATAAAAACTTCCCGTTATCTACTGTCATTAGCTTTTGTAATATTACCCACGCAAAAGAAATGATGTTGATTAATGAACAACTTATCAATGATATGCCCTGCATCATTACTGTTAGGGAAAGCAACAGTGGAGTGATTATTGGCACCAGATTAATGGATGAAAACGTGTCTGATAAAGATCAGGCAAGTTTTGCCGCCCGGATTAATGATGATCTGAAAAAAATAATAGAGGCTACTGTTTTGTAGCCTCTATTTTTCAGATATTGATTTAGTCAAACAGTGTATTAATCGTCATCATCCTTACGCGGTCTTTTCGCGGGAGTCGGACTAACGTTTTCCAAAGATGGTAAATTGTATTCAGCAATAATGGCATCAATCTCATCTTTATTCTGATCGATAAATTTATTCAGTAATTTATTCCAGTCTCTATTCGAATAACGAGTTGCCATACTGAAGCTGAATACATGCAACTGACCCAGTTCATTTAATGGATTTACCGTAATAGGCACATCCGATACCTTGGCATAGTAACCGGCTATTGGTCCCCACATCGGGATAACATCAATTTTACCAGCCGCTAAATCCTCTATCGCTCTACCTGGGCTTTCATTTACATCACCGCTCATCAATTGGTAATAAACAATATTCTCCCCCAAGCCCATATCAATTAAAGCTTTGGTAGAAATGGCACGATCAAACAAACCAATTTTTAAGGGTCCATGTTTTTCATTTACCTCTTTTAAATCTGACAGCTTAGTAATTTCATAACCTTCGCCACTCCGATAGGCAATCGCTTCAATAGAGCTGAAATACGGTTTGGTGGGTAATAGAAAATCCGTGTGTTCGGGAACGCTCATGGCGAGATCACACATATAGCCACCACGTTCGGGATGTTCTTTTTTAATCGTGTTACGTGAAAAACCGATGCGTTGTGGGAACCAGTAATATTCAACCGGAATTCCTAATTTTTCACCTAATAGTTCAGCAATTTTATTATCGAAACCTTCCTTGTTTTTATTGGAATAGGGCATATTGTTAGGATCCGCGCAGACCCTTAATACTTCTTGTCCCTGAATTGGCTTCAAATCTTCAGCATTAACTGCAAACGAGGCACCCAGTAGAGCAGACGCCAGGATTGCCCATTTTTGTAGTTTTATCATTCTCTCTTCCTTATTGCTTATGGGAATTTGTAAGACATTTCCTATGCCGTTTTTGTTCAAAAAAAAACCCGGCATCTTTAAAAGATACCGGGTTTTAGGGTTTAACTTAAGTATATTTTTTAATACTTAATTGGTCTTACAGGCTAAATACGCTCAGAACACCACCCAGGTTAGTCCAGCTAGACAGTGCACGATATGCACCAACTGCGCCCAGACCGTC
>NZ_DFLS01000002.1:0-218452 GCF_002375415.1 Methylophaga sp. UBA3613
ACGCTGTATGAACGTACATAGTGCCGTCCATGACCAAAGCATTACCTTCGTGGCCACGTAAAACACCTGTTGAGAAAGACCAAGCCATGTTCAAATCTTTGACGTTGTCTTTAGTGATTTGAGTCAGTTCGCTGTAACGTTGGTTAGCATAGTTACCTGCTGGCATAACCCAGTTATTAGCATTTTTCTGCATATCGATGAGTTCATCAGCAGCGACCAGACCTGGTGCTACTAAACCCATCATTGCGATTGATAATGTTTTCAGCTTCATAAAGTTGTCCTCTATAGTTTTTATCGTTCATGATGTCAGCGTCGCTGTTCTTTCATGAGGTTGTGACTTTATGCCGATTTTGCCTGAGAATCATTAGGAAGCAGTCACTCTGATATCGGGATTTTTTCCCGAACAGGGAAGTTCTTCCCATTATTCCTCAGTTTAGTGCCTGTAGAGGACTGAAAATTTAATGACTTTTTATGACGTTATACTTGATTGCAAGCCGCACTAACTCTACAGATGAATGAAATCCGAGCTTCTGTTTTAGCATCGTTTGATAATTCGCGACAGTTTTCTGACCTAAATTCAACGTTTCCGCAATATATTCCAATGCATGGCCCTCCGCCAGTAACCGGAATACTTCAAATTCTCTTACTGTCAAACGCTGTATCGGGTCTTCTGAACCGGAAACACTTTGCAGCGCAATACGTTGTGCCATTTCTGAACTTAGGTAACTTTTCCCATCCATCACCTGGCGAATTGCTTTAACGATATCCTCAGAGTCACCCGATTTGGCTAAATAAGCTGCAGCTCCAGCACTCATCGACTGAACCGCCAATGTAACGTTTTCATGCATGGAAAACATTATCACTTTTGCTTTGGTATAACGCACCAGAATACGTCTAAGCGCTTCCAAACCACCAATTCCCGGCATGCTCATATCCATAATAAGGATATCAGGATCAAGTTCCGTGTACATTTGATAGGCCTGTTCACCGCTGGTTGCTTCACCAACAATGTGCATATCATCATTACGCTCAAGCATTCTTGCAAGGCCAGACCTAACTACTTCGTGATCATCTGCCAGTAAAACTCGGATCTCGTTCTTCATTCAGCATTACCTTGGGTTGGAAAAGTCGCAGAAAGCGTAAATCCATCACCATGTGCTGACGTAATATGAAAACTTCCTGACAACGCTTCTACTCGTTCTCGCATTCCAGTTAAACCATAACCTTTATTCGAACTATTCGGATGATAACCGTTTCCGTTATCATTTACACTTATATCTATTAAATCGTTATTGCAACTTAAACTGACTTTTACTTCAACATTTTCAGCTCCGGCGTGACGACTAATATTGGTTAAACATTCCTGAACAATACGATATATGGTCAATTGCCGGGTTTCATCAAGCTCATTGAAATTCCCTTCTATACTGAGTTTCGCATGATGCTGTGGATGGCGAATCACCCAATCATTAAATAACTCTGAAATAGCACCATGTATCCCTAAAGCCGTTAATTCCGGTGGCCGTAAACGTTGCAACATCGAACGAACAATAGTTGTCATCCGACGGTGAACGGAATCAATGGCTGCTGCACTGTTTTTTGCTTCATCCAGAGAAGCAGAGTGTTTAATCGTATTTAAATCGAATTGGATAGCAGTCAAATGTTGGCCTATCTCATCATGTAATTCAGCCGATAACCGCTTTCGTTCAGCTTCTTGAATTGTGATTAACTGTTGATTCAACACATCAATTTTTTGATCGGTATCCAGATAACGTTGTTTTAAAAGTTTCAGTTGCTTATTAACGCCTAATAATTGATTTAATCGAAGCAAAGCAAATGGTCTTCGTGACGGTTGTGCCTGTTTATTTTTCTTAGGCAACATTTCTGAAACAGGCAATAGGATTATCGAAGCAATTATTGCAATGAGTACACTTCCAACCAAAAAAGTCAGAATTAATGGCATTAATGACTTCCTGATATAGGTTCTAATATCATCCCATTCGGCACTGAAATTAGGCCGAATAACAATATCCCCGATATGCTGCTTGGCAAACATAATCGGCGTCGTGATGATTTCAGTATGCCCAAGATAATCTTTCAGGCTGTTTTCCAGCCATAAAGGTAAGCCGGTTAGTAAATTACTGGTGAGGGGGTGGTTTGAATCAAGTAATTCGCCATCACTTGCGATTAATTCAATATCGACGTGATGTAATTGTTTGAGATCTTCCAAATGAAAGCGTGAAGTCCATTGTGAGATTGGAATGTTTTCCTGTGATAAGTCCGCTTCCAAACGGGCAAGTTGTGCCTCTATTGCATATTTTGCAACCTCATTGGACACTTCAAGTTCATGGTCAACTCTCAGGCGAAGGTCATCAAGTGTACTTTTGACACCAATACTGCACATTATGACAAATACCATCACAATGATGAGATTCACCTGGAGAATCAGGTTCACAAGCTAAAGTCCATATAATAATGCTTCGTTAAAACCACAGAAAATATTCTGTTGATCATTCAGAGCCATCACTGCTGGAGGCTATGAAAGATCATCAGACCATAAGATTATAGTATGCGGGCAACGAACTGCAGCCTAAAACTCATTATTGATGTGACAGAGAACTCATAACGCATTGTCTGAATTGGTATATTAAGCATCCAGACGCTATTTCATCAACAGCAGATTGGTGAGCAATAAGCCTAATGAATGCGGTCAGTCAGGCTTCCAGCAACCCACTACGAATAGCCAGTCTGGCTAATTCGGCAGAGTTTGAAACATTGAGTTTTTGTTTAATATTGGTGTGGTGAGTTCCCACTGTTTTAGGGCTTAGATTCAAAATATCGGCAATTTCGTTAACAGTCTTACCTTCGGCTAATAGGCGAAAGACCTCGAACTCGCGCTGGCTGAGAACATCCAGAGGATTTTCTGATCCGGTTAACTTTTGCATTGCCAGTTGTTGAGCAATTTCTGGAGCAATACAGGTTCTACCCATAGAAACCATTTCAACAGCTTTTAACATGGCTTCAGGCGCGCTGCGTTTAGGGATAAATCCTAATGCACCGGCCTGCATGGCACGAGTGGTAAATACACTATCTTCATGTACGCTAAGCACCAGAATTTTGGCTGAAGGTTCACGGGCAATAATCCGTTCAATTGCACCGACACCGCCAATGCCCGGCATGGAAATATCCATTACCACCACATTCGGGTGATATTTGGCAAAATCCTGAACCGCCTGTTCCCCGGAACCCGCTTCAGCTACTACGTCAAATTTGTCACCATCTTCAAGTAAACGACGAAAACCTGCGCGAACCAATTCATGATCATCAACCAATAAAACCGTTATTTTATTAAGACTCATGGTGAACGTTTACCCCCAGTGGTATGGTAATAGTCAGGTTGACTCCTGCACCTAACTGACTTTCCAAATCAAAACTTCCTCCCAGACTTTGCGCTCTTTCCCGCATGCCTAGCAAGCCAAAATCGACGTCAGAATGAAAATCATTGACGACCATGCCTTTTCCATCATCGCGAATATTAATCTTTAACTGATCTGAATTTTCGGTTTTATCGCGTATGACTTTCACCATAATATTTTCTGCGTCAGCGTGCCGAACGGCATTAGTCAATGCTTCCTGCACGACACGGAACACCGTCATATTTGTTGCTTCATCAAAGCCATTTAACTGGCCTTCAGTAATTAGATTAAAGGCAATCTCGGGCTGACGCTGTTGCCATTTGCTGATGCTCTCCTGCAAGGTAGCCACCAGCCCTAGATCATCCAACGGACTCGGCCGCAGACGCGTTATCATGTTATGAACCACATCATATATATGACTGGCGGTATCTATAATTGCCTGGGCACTTTGATAAATTTTCCTATCTGTTTCTTCCGAGCGGTTACGAATTAATACCGCATCGGTTTTAATTGCCGTCAAACATTGTCCCAGTTCGTCATGCAGTTCACGGGCTAAATGCCGTCGTTCAGCTTCCTGCACCTGATCCATGTGCTTGGTTAATAGCCGAGTTTCATAAAGTTGGGCACGGGCTTTTTCAGCCTGTTTATGCTCCGTAATATCACGCAATGTACAAATCATACCGGCGACACAACCATCATTTTCGGTTAATGGTACGGTCGATATTAATAGTGAAAGCTGTTCACCATCACGCCGCTTAAGTGTCGTTTCCAGGTTTTCCACTGATTGAAAGCCATTAAAAACAGCAATAATACTGTTTCGATCTTGCTGAAAGGGCATGGAGGCCAATGATTCACCCAATAAATTTGGTACATCAGCAAATAGCCTTTCGGCTGCGGCATTACAAAAAGTGATGTAACCGGCATGATCCAAGGAAAGTATCGCATCACCGGATTGTTTCACCAGCATCGCTAAGCGGCGATTTTCGTTTGTACTTTGTTCCAAAGCATCGCCGACCCGATTAAAGTTTTGGCTAATCTGATCCATTTCTTTCAGCGAAAAACGGGGTAATCGCATGTGCAGATCACCGCGCTCAAACCCAGCCAATGCATCCAACAATCGTTGTAATGGTCTGATTACCCAGCCCACACCCCAATAAATGAAAAAGGCAACCACCACAAAAATAATCATACCCAGCGCCATAATGGCTCGAATATCCTGCCAGCGTTCACTGATTTCCTGCATGGGTGCAGGATAGATAACCATATGGCCGGTACCAAAACGTTTGGAAAGTGGCGTAAGATCTGGGAACAATAACTTTACAAACCAGGCAGGAGGCTGGACTGACAACTCTTTTTCCGGTGTGCCTTCAAAAAGCAGTCCCTGGCGATCAAACAACAAAATATGCAGACTGCGAATTTCACTTAATGCACGCACTAATTCATGCATGTGCTCACTGACACTGGTATTTCGAGTAAGCGTACCGCCCGCCAGCGTGACGGTGATAATGTGTGCTGTTGCATCCATGGTTGAGATAACTTCTGCTTCAACAGAACGTTTAGCGTTGGTTATAAGAATTACGGCACTGCCCAGCATGGATAACAGTAGCAAGATGGCAAAAAATAAATTGGCGCGAAGTTTCAGGCTCATACCACTTTGGTTTCCGTTGTTCCCTTGCCACCAAGATTATCCACCCAGCGAAGACTGATCGTATCTCCGATTTCCCCTCCTTTGAGTTGAAAGGCAAAGTAAGGATTACGTGAAGTTGCCGTACCACATTTCACCGTTAACACTTCTTCCTGGTTACGCCAGCAGCGAATGTCCTGAATGAATTCAGCCGGAATCAGCTCTTCCTGCTCGTTTTTACCCCGCCCTGTATGCATTGGATGGGACAGTAAAATTCTGATTAGCGTATTACCCTCTAGCAATTTGGCCCGTATTCTATCTCTGGAATTTGTTGTCATCAGGCACACCCACCAATATCAATTTCCACATAACGACTGGTTCGGTAAAGCTTACCATCCGCCCTGACCATGGCAATTATCTCCGAATCTTCGGCGACTTTAAGCATTGTTTTAAAGGGAAAGCTGACTACAGAAGTGGGTTCAAGGGCCATTGCCAGAGGAAAAGGGTTTTTCTCCACCAATAATGCCACTCGCTGAATATTTTCAAGACTGCTGCTGATTTCAACCGGAACACTGGCTCCATTCACAGCATAGGTAGGAGGAGAACCAATCGTGAATTGAATGGCTTCTTCATTAACCTCTTCTGCCTCTCCCAGAAACGTTAATATCGCATCTTCCAATGTTTCTGCATTGAAAGCATCCTGAGGCCAATGTGCTAATAGAATTCTTGGAGCCATTAAACCACTAGCCGCTACCAAAGCCAGCGTTGAAGCAGAGATGGATTGCTTTAGTAATTTTCGACGATATTCATCTAAATTATCTTTCATCGAATTTCTTCCATCATTGCGATATCCGTTTCAACCTGTCTCAAACGTGAGCTGATTTTAGCGAGTTCAAATTCATCACCTCGGGCATAGTCTGCTGCAATTCTGAGCTGATCTGCAGCCTGCATCAATTGACCAGAACTATGATAATGCTCAGCCAGCCAGACATGAGATTTACTTTTCTGTCCCATATCACCATAAGCTTTGGCCAATAATCTGTATAAATCCGCAGAAGATTCACCGACATCTAATTGACGTTGCAAAATAGTAATCGCTTTACGCGGTTCATTGGCTCTCAACAAGGCTTGAACTTGCTTGATAGAAAGCGCCCAATCATCCGGATAAACCCGCTGAAAATCATTATAAATTGCCAGTGCAGCATCCATTCTTCCCAACGCAATTTCGATATCCGCCAGCACCAGATGATAGCTTAACTGATTATCATCCAAATCGATTAAGTCATTAATTTCATCACGAGCCTGGGTATAGTTGCTATTTTTCAATAATGCCAGGGCATAACCATATCGAGTGACAGACTGATCTTCTGTTGTATTTTCTTTCAGCTTATCTTCATAGGTTTTGATCAATTCACGCAGATTTGCAGATGTCATAACACGCACTTTTTCACGCATCAGATAAAACTTTTTGGTATCTCTTATCTGGGGCCGTGGTTCAAGATTGGCAGCACGTCCACGGGCATCTGCAATACGGGACACGGTGATTGGGTGAGTTCTGAGAAATTCCGGAATCTGGTCGCCACCGTAGAAGCGACCTGCAATCTGCAACCGCTCAAAAAAACGTGGCATCGCATTTGGGTCAAAGCCTGCATTTACCAGAGTTTGCATGCCCAAATTATCGGCTTCAGCTTCATGTGCCCGACTGTAATCCAGTTGCATTTGCACATTCCCAGCCTGTACCGCCATGATAGCAGCCGAACCTGCACTCGGGTCAGCCACCCCCAATAAAGCCGCAGCAATCATCGCAGCGGTCATCGGAATACTCATGCGTTTAGAACGTTCGAAATTACGCAGAATATGCCGTTGGGTAACGTGCGCTATCTCATGCGCCATGACCGATGCCAGCTCACTTTCTGCTTCGCTTGTCAGCATCAGTCCGGTATGAATGCCAATAAAACCGCCTGGCGCGGCAAAAGCGTTAACAGAATTGTCAGGTACCACAAAAAAAGTGAAAGAACGACCGGGATCATCACTATTGGTCACCAGACGATGTCCAAGTGAGTTGATATAACTATTCACTTCCGGGTCATCAACCAGGGTCACTGATTGCTGCAGGCTCCAGTAAAAAGACTGGCCGACCTGATACTCTTCCACAGGCGAAACCAGAGCACCCGCACTGTCCCCCATTTCTGGCAACGCAATATCCAGGTTTGCCTGGGCAATGCCTTGATTGCTCATCAAAAATATAACTGTAGCGATAAGATATTTCATAACGCCTATAGACCTTGGCTCATTAAGACCGGTTCCGCAAAGACAAAAACGCCGCTTGCGTTTATCATGTGAACGGATATTTTAAAGGAAATCAGTATGTCAGATTTTGATACAGAAATTGATACATCAGGTTTAAACTGTCCACTTCCAGTGCTTAAAGCGCGTAAGATGCTCAATGAAATGTCAGCCTCTCAGCGACTGCGACTCATATGTACCGATACTGGCGCGCTAAAAGATATTCCGGCCTTCTGCAAAATGACTGGTAATCCGCTGCTTAGTAGCGAAGAAGTCGAAGGAAAACTGTATTTCATCATCGAAAAAGGGGCATGACTGCATGGCCAAAAAACTCGCCATAATTGCAAGTAAAGGTACTTTAGATGGTGCATATCCACCATTTTTACTGGCCTCCACAGCAGCGGCGCTAGGGTTTGAAGCCAAAATATTTTTTACCTTTTACGGTTTGCAATTGCTTAAGAAAGATATGTCTCTTAAAGTCTCTCCTTTAGGCAACCCTGCTATGCCCATGCCTGTTCCGGTCCCCAGTATCGTGCAAATTATTCCAGGGCTTGAAGCCTTTGCTACCTGGATGATGCAACGCAAACTGAAAAAGAAAGGTGTTGCCAGTGTTGCTGAATTACGTGAGATTTGTCTGAAGTCAGATGTTGAATTAATTGCCTGCCAGATGACTGTCGATTTGTTTGATTTTAAAAATTCAGATTTTATCGATGGAATCAGTCATGGAGGCGCAGCCACCTTTCTGGAATTTGCCAGCGAAGCCGATATAACTTTATACATCTGAATAACCGTATTCGGTTTGGAATAGGAACAGCTTTATGCAATTTGTCTGGAAGACTTTTTTAAAAGGTTTAGCGACAGCGTTACCCGTCACCCTGACGCTTTATCTTATTTATTGGTTGGCTGTTACTGCAGAGCGTGCATTACGCCCGATAATGATTGCCATTTTACCCTATGATTTTTACTGGCCAGGGCTTGGGTTATTAGCAGCTATAGGGTTGATTTTTGTGATTGGCATTGCCGTTAATGCCTGGCTGGTCAAACGACTGTTTGATATGGGTGAATCCATTCTGGATCGCATTCCGCTGGTGAAATCGATTCATGGTGCATTACGAGATTTCACGCGTTTTTTCTCTCGCGAGAAACAGCAGGAAAGTCTCAGCAATGCTGTTGCTGTCACCATCGGTGGGGTTCAGCTGATTGGCTTTCTGGTGAAGGATAACGTTAGCCATGTTTTAGGCATGGAGGATCAGGAAAATAATCTGGTCGCCATATACCTGCCAATGAGCTATCAAGTTGGTGGCTATACAATTTGCGTTTCACGAGATCAGGTTCGGTCTTTGGAAATGTCGAATGAAGACACTATGCGCTGGATCCTGACCGCAGGACTTTCAGATAGTGAAACAGAAAGCCATCAACCAAAAATCATTGTTGAAAAATAATTTTTCACAAGGCAACTGGCAAAGAATTGTCATTAGTTTCTTAGTTGCGCCATATCCATTATCCAGTGGGATATTTATTCCTTTCCCAACCTCAACTTTCTGAATCTGGTAAACCTAATACAAATCGATAAATTTGTTACAGAAAAAATGAAGGTTCTAAAAGTTGATGGGGAGTATGCGAATGACTATCCCGCTATTATTCATTTCCAGTCAAAAATAATCTATTGATTATTATTGGTGTCCCTGACAGGAGTCGAACCTGTGGCCTTCCCCTTAGGAGGGGGACGCTCTATCCATCTGAGCTACAGGGACATCGGCCGCAATTATATCAGTCAAGCTGATCGGCTTCACTTCGAAACAAACCAATCGGTGGTTGAACGGCAGTTATACAAATAAAAAAGCCGTGATGAAATTAATCATCACGGCTTTCTGAAAGAAATAAAGTTAAGCGACTTTATTTTTTGCTCTTCGACGTAATCCCATGAGTCCAAGTAATGCCGGTGCAAACATGAAAGCGGCGGCAGGGATTGGAACTTCAGAGACTCCGACAACACTATTGTAAGACATGTCCATGTAACGTACTCCAGCTGGGTCGTTATTGTCTCTAAAAGTAATTCCTGCAAAAGCACCCAAGCCTGAGATAGAGTATTTGTTGTACCCTTCCAGCATGCTGATTAGTACTGTGTTGATTAAACTACCACTATTTGAAAATAAATCTGCAGCAACATTGGATCCTGCAACAGAGCTTCCCATCACCCATGAAAAACTGTCGGCATTAAAATCAAACAAAATCGACAATGGGCCCTGAAAACTTGAGGGTGTAAGAAGTGAATTGCCAGAATCACAACCTGTGCAACCTGGATCAAAAGAGACAACTCTTATTGTTCCACTTGGTGTTAGTGATAATGGCCCTGTAGGGGAACCTGAAATTGCTGAGCCAGATGCAGTCTGACCTGTGAAAGTTTGTGAGAAACTTGCCCCATCAACATCAATAAGGGTGGAAGTGGTAGCCCCACTCAAATCAATGTCGACTGTAGCGGCAAAAGCAGATAAAGAAAATAATGAGAAGATTATCGTAGCTATCATCTTATTCATCGGTGAACTCCTTAAAGTATGCAACCCAGCCCTGATACCTTTACTTAAAAGCACAGCTGTAATTTTCCGTCCAAGGCTCACGCCAAGTTTGGCATAATAAATAGCGTGATTAGATCACTCTTTCGAACTTACACTAAATTTTATTAAAAAGTATTGTACTTTAGTACTAATTAATAAATCTTTGATGTTAATTATTAGAGCTAATAATGTAATCCCAGCCCTATCCTTCTCATTTTGGACAGATAAATGTTTAACGCTCTATCCATCTGAGCTACAGGGACATCGGCCGTAATTATAACAGGGCTATTTTAGACCGACGAATTCTGAAACATTCTATCGGTGGTTGAGAGGCTAATAAATTAAAAAAGCCCCACCTCAAGGGCTTTTTTATTTCATTTAAAACTCTAAACAAATTTTACCAAAATGCTGATTCGTTTCTTGGTACTCAAATGCTTTGACAATATCCTTTAAAGCAAAAGTACGATCAATAATTGGTTTTAGCTGATTAGCCTCGATAGCTTTAATCATCTCCTGCTGATGGACTCTGCTACCAACAAGAACGCCCTGAAGCCTAACCTGTTTCACAAAAGTCTTCACAATATTTATATCGCAAGTCTGTCCAGAAAGAATACCAATTAACGAAATTTGGCCAGCGATACGTACAGCGTTTAGAGATTGCTCCAATGTTTCAGCACCACCAATTTCAACGACGTGGTCAACACCTTTTCCATCATTTAGTTCTCTGGCTAAAAAGCCCCAGTTAGGTTCTTTTTTATAATTGATCACATGATCTGCTCCCAGCTCCTTCAACCTAGTGAGTTTTTGATCACTGGATGAAGTGGCAATCACTTTGGCGCCTGCCATTTTGGCAAACTGTAAAGCGAAGATGGATACACCACCAGTCCCTTGAAGAAGAACGGTATCACCTGATTTGAGCTGATTAAAATCGAACAAAGCCCGCCATGCTGTCAAGGCTGCTGTAGTCAACGTCGCAGATTCTGTATGAGACCAACCTGAGGGTGACTTGGTGAAAGCTTCAGCCTTTGCCGTGACATATTCTCTTGCGTAACCATCTACTCCATCGCCAGGAACAGTTGAGAAACCATCAACGACTGGTTCACCGCTTAACCAAGAAGGGAAAAACGTACTCACAACGCTATCACCGACCTTAAATTCGGTCACGTTTGGCCCCACCTCTATTACTTCACCGGCACCATCAGCCATAGGTATTCTTTTCTCTGATGCAGGCCAGAGCCCCTTGACGACCGCATAATCGTGATAATTAAGCGAGTTAGCATGAAGTCTGACCAGAATTTCGCTGTCACCTGGCGAGATTGTTTCTGTTTCTTCTACGCTAACTTTATCAAAGCCACCACCCGCTTCGACGAAAATTGATTTACCTTTCATGTCTGCTCTCTAGTTTGTCTAAACATACAAACTAACATTCAGGTTACAATAGTCAACCAGTTAACTTTTTGTAACCTACAAATAACTATGAGAGAAAACGACCAGACTTGTTATAAACCCTGCCCAGTTGAGAGGGGAATGAGAATTATCGGTAATAAATGGACAGGCTCCATTTTGTGGCACCTGAAAGATCAGCCCATGCGTTTTAATGAAATTGCGAGACAACTTGCCGGGGCCAGTAAAAAAGTCCTGGCAGAGAGGTTGAAGGCAATGGAAGAAAATAAACTGATCACCAGAGATGTGATCTCAAACAAACCTGTCGCGGTCCAATACAAAATTGCGGCTAGAGGATTGAATGCCCTGACAATACTTGAAGAACTAAAAAACTGGACCCTTGAAAATGATCTTTAGCTAATCGGCTTGAGTACACTCTATCCATCTGAGCTAAAGGGTCATTGTCGGCAATTATAATCGTCAGGGTTTCAACTATTAGTATTAGGGATTTAGGTATAGCTTTTGAGATTTCCTAATCTGAATTGAAACGTCATTTGCACTAGCGTTAGAGTGTTTGATCACCTGCTTAACGGGTCGGACAAGCATTTGAGCTGAGAATGAATAAACTTTGCGCTGACGCTACCAATATTCTTCGGTATAGAAACATTACTCACTTAAAAAAGAAGCCAGCTCGTCAACATGCGACTGAGTTTCGTTAATCAGTTGACCAATTTGAACCGCTGCTTCATTCGATTTTTTCGAAAGGTTGCGCACTTCATCCGCCACTACCGCAAATCCTCGTCCAGCTTCACCAGCTCTTGCTGCCTCAATAGCTGCATTAAGCGCTAACAGATTAGTTTGATCGGCTACTGCATTTATTGTCTTTACTGTGGCTTGAATTTTACTTAACACATTCGACATAGAAAGATGAGTTTCAGCCACCAGCTTATTTCGAGAAGAGACATTGCTACCAAACACAATGTACTTAGAAATATTGCCGTTTAAATCTGTTATTGCTGAGATTATGCACTCTAAAATTACTTCACCACCTTGATGAGCCAGTTTAATCATCACCGCGGTGGGTTCACCTTTTTCGATCAATTGTTTGCGAGGCTCGTCCAAATGATCTTTCAAATTTCCCAGTAATGACTGCATTTGCACTTCGTCGACAATGTTTAATTGTTCATAAGTAAACTGATTAGCTGAAATGAACTGCCCACTTTGATTAAACTCCATCACCGCCGAATGACTGCTAATAGCATCTTTTTGGTTGATTTGCTCTAAGACCAGACGTTTAATTTCACGGACATCAGAACTCACGCCAACAAACCCAGTATGTTCCCCCTTTTCATTGAAAATTGGGTTCACTGATAACACAATCCAATAGGGCACACCCTCTTTGGTAAAGTTTAAGATCTCTTCATAAAACGGCTCTCGTGCTTTAAGTTTTTGAGAAATCCGCTTAATTGTGTCTGTATCAGTTTGTTCACGCTGTAATAAAACTCCAGGCTTTTTACCTTTTACTTCTGCAAGTGTTAATCCTGAAAGCTTTTCAAAACCGGGATTAACATATTCGACAAACCCATTTTTATCAGTGATCAATACACTTGTACTTGTGTTACTTACTACTTTGGATAACATTTCGAACTGCTTGTAGTCTGCAAGTTGCGTTTGTTTAGATAATAAGAAAGCTGATAACGGGCCGCTATCAGAATCAAGAGTGGAGTGGGTTACTTGATAATAAAAATCATCATTCTCAGATAAGCGAAGTTTTCGATCTGTAATCTTGATGGCGTTTTGCAGAGCCTTCAACAATTGCGGACTATCGAAAACAGAATACATCTCATCAGCATCAACCGAATCTATATTGGATGTGACTAAATTATTGTGATTATCAAAAACAGCATAAATATTTTCACTAAAAGCTAATAGTTGTTGCCAAGCTTGTTCACCTAAGAGTTTCTCAGGTAAAGGTTCAAAAAGATAAAGTGAGCAAGACTCGAGACCTTTAATTGTCAACGAGAAAATATGCTGGCGTAGATGAAAATCATCAAAAGCAATGGTTTTATTAGCTTTATCATAATGATCAATCAAGGACTTTAAGACACCATTGCGGTCTAAACCGTTAAGTTTACGGCCTATTTCGCTAAATGCCGGATTGGAAGAGATAAGATTACGATCACTATCAACCACAACAGCTGCTGTTTGATGTGTGATAACTAATTGTTCTGCCAACTCTTTTCGATTTACTTTCGAACTAAACCACATAATGGCTCCTACTTAAAGATTAATCGTATCCTATTAACGTTGGTTACACGCAATTAGATCACACAACCAAGTGACAGACACATACATGTATTCAAAAGTTTGTATTTCATTGCGTTCGTTTTCTGAGTTTTTGTTAGCGCAGGAAATTAAGTGTGTTGTTGAACTATGATCAGTCATTCAAGCAGCCTAGCTGGACTTTACGCTAAGCACCTAATAACTTTATAGTTTTACGATGCATAACGGCACCATAGACATGACGCGGAATATTTTTTGGAGGAGGTGGGACGCTCTATCCATCTGAGCTATAGGGAAATTGGCAGCAATTATAACAGGGGCACATCCAGTATAAACCTTAGATTTGGCTTTAACGCTTAGGTTAAAGCTTTATAGCAATATTTCGGTGTCAGCAATATGATAGGTGAATATCCAATAAACTCGAAGCCCGACCACGCCTAAATGCAAGTTCGAACCTAACATATCTACCCTACGCGCAAAGCGTATTCCCGTCAGATTAGGCCTTTGCCTCTCTGAAGCTGACAAGTCGCTGCTTCTCCTCGTCCCACAGGACCAGACGCACAGCAGCGAAGCTCTGCCTAAGGGTAATGCGACCCATTTCACGCAGTTCGGGATAATCACGCAGGACTTCGGGCAGACGATAGAAGGGAATTCGACTGCTGAGGTGATGAATATGGTGAATCCCGATGTTGGCAGTGAACCAGCGCAGAATGCGAGGCAGATCGTAGTGTGAACTACCGTGCAGTGCGGCCTCTTGTAAAGTCCAGTTGGATTCGTGCTCCCAGTAGGTGTGCTCGAATTGGTGCTGAACATAGAAGAGCCAGACGCCTATCGTTGCTGCAATCAGCGTGATTGGCAACTGCACCATGAGGAAGGGGCCGATACCAACCAGCCACATCATCGTGGCAACAATGACCAGAATCGCCACATTGGTGGTCATGGTACTCAGCCATGGCATCCACCCTGCACGCATGAAACCTACTGGCAGTCGATTGTCGAGCAGAAATAGGTACGCTGGGCCGAGAGCGAACAGTACCAAAGGATGACGATAGAATCGGTAACGTTGTCGCTTGTTGCGAGGCAAAGCTCGAAATTCCTCAACCGTTAGGGTATCGATGCCACCAATACGCGGACGATCGAGATTACCGGAATGCGCATGATGGTGCCTGTGGGTGTGACGCCAGAAGTCAAAGGGAGTCAGGTTCAACACGCCGATTATCCGCCCAACCCATTCATTGGCCCCTTTTGAAGAAAAAAAGGCACCGTGGCTGCAGTCATGTTTGATCATGAATAACCTAACAAGAAATCCCGCGGCAGGAATAGTGATCAGAAGACCAAGCCAGTGTCCGGCACTCAGTGTCGCCCAGGATAGCGTCCAGAGAAGAGCAAAAGGGACCAATGTAACCAGCAGTTCAATGATACTGCGGGCGATACGTGGTGTGCGATAGTCTTTCAAGGTCCGCATAATGGTGCGCGGTTCGCTGGAGATGTCGTTATTTTTCATTGTAGATTTCATTTTCAGGTTCCTGTCTCGTCCGGCTTAACATACCGGGTGCTGCGGCCTCGGCGTGGTGCTTGCTTGGACGTTCGAAGCACGAATCAGCATGCTCTTATTCATGGTGAAGTGTCTGTGCGCTTTCGCACACTGACAATGTAATTTGCGCCCACCTTTTTGTTAACCTAAGTTCATTTCTCTTAATATTGGCTATGCTTTGATGCGGAGTTGAGTGATGGCTTCATTGTGAATCTGAATAGTTTCTAACTGTCTGTTTAGAGCAGGAACTGATAAGGTCTTTCGCTAAGTTGAATCATATGAAAGTGGATTTCATTTTCCGTGATGGGCTCTCCTCATATTGGATGAGAGTCAGTTTTATCTATTAACCGTTTTAAAAGGTCAGGCAATGACAGATACACGCAAATATTCATCAATAGTGGTAGACGGTACTGGCAAATCTCCTGCCAGAGCGATGTTACGTGCCGTGGGTTTCAATGATGCGGACTTCAAAAAACCACAGATAGGTATCGCCTCCACCTGGAGCATGGTCACGCCCTGTAATATGCACATTAATCAACTGGCCGATTTAGCCTGCCAGGGAGCGGACGAAGCAGGCGGTAAAGGGGTTATATTCAACACCATTACCATTTCTGATGGCATTGCTAATGGCACTATTGGCATGAAATATTCATTGGTTTCCCGTGAAGTTATTGCTGATTCGATCGAAGCCGTCGCTGGCTGCCAGGGATTTGATGGACTGATCGCAATTGGCGGTTGCGATAAAAACATGCCGGGCTGTCTGATTGGCCTTGCTCGCCTCAATCGACCGGCAGTATTTGTCTATGGTGGTACGATACAACCCGGTGCTGGTCATACCGATATTGTTTCTGTATTTGAGGCAGTTGGGCAACATGCCCGGGGAGATATGACGTCTGCTGAATTGCAGCAAGTTGAAAAAACGGCTATTCCCGGCGCGGGTTCATGTGGCGGTATGTACACGGCCAACACCATGGCTTCAGCAATTGAAGCATTGGGTATGAGTCTGCCAAACAGTTCGGCACAAGAAGCTGTGTCTCTGTCCAAAACAGAGGATTGCCGCCGGGCAGGCGCTGCAGTGATGTATATGCTCGAACACGACATTAAACCCACCGACATCATGACCCGCCAGGCCTTCGAAAATGCCATTACTACACTTATTGCGCTGGGAGGTTCGACAAATGCCGTTTTACATATGTTGGGGATGGCCCATGCGGTGGATGTTGAGCTCACATTAGATGATTTCGCCCGGATCGGCAGTCAAGTCCCGGTACTGGCTGACCTGCGCCCCAGCGGCAAATACATGATGTCCGAACTGATTGCCATCGGGGGAATTCAGCCGTTGATGAAAGAGCTTTTGGATCGTGGCTTGTTACATGGCGATTGCTTGACCGTAACAGGTAAAACCCTGGCGGAAAATCTGGCTGATGTAGCATCCTATCCTGCCGGTCAGGACATCATCCGCCCATTTGACCGGCCCATTAAAAAAGACAGCCATCTGGTCATTCTTAAAGGTAATTTAGCCCCAGAGGGTGCTGTCGCTAAAATCACCGGTAAGGAAGGGTTACGTTTTACCGGTAAAGCCCGGGTGTTTCATTCTGAAGAAGAGGCACAGCAGGATATTTTGAATGGCACCGTGGTGAAAGGTGATGTCATCGTTATCCGTTATGAGGGCCCGAAAGGCGGTCCCGGCATGCGGGAAATGCTTAGCCCTACTTCAGCCGTTATCGGCAAAGGTCTTGGTAATGATGTTGCCTTAATAACCGATGGTCGTTTCTCCGGTGGAAGTCACGGCTTTGTAGTCGGACACATAACTCCTGAAGCTTTTGATGGCGGCCCGATTGCACTGATTGAAAATGGTGATCAAATTACAATTGATGCTGAAACGGCTGAAATCACCCTTCATCTGAGCGACAGCGATATCGAAAAAAGACGTATGGCATGGAAACCAATTCCACCCCGCTATACCCGAGGAGTTTTAGCTAAATATGCCAAAACCGTCTCTTCAGCATCTGAAGGGGCAGTTACCGATAAAAATTTATGAGTCTCGTTATCTTCGAAAACGATAAACCGAAATTTCTAAAACGCTAAAAAAACAAAACCCACTGCACATTTGTGCAGTGGGTTAGAAGGATCCGACTAACTATTTTGCATTAGTCATTTTGGTGCACAGCAAATCTTTGAATAGTCCACGTGACACAATTTTATACTACAGAACGGCGACCAAACACACCTGCAGCAGTTGCCGCTCCAAGACCGAGAAGAGATGCAATAAAAAGCCACAACGCAGCCGCAGCGACCGCATCCTGAATATCTTTAGCCTCGGCAATTATTTGTTCCTGTAATTCAGAAACAGTTTGACGCAAAGTTTCCACAGCTGAGTTATAAAGCTCCTGCACTTCGTTTACTAATTCTTGGGCTTGTGCAGGTGTGATCCCGAGTCGCATTTCCAACGTATTTTGGGCTTGGTTTAGATCTTCTTCATTGAATACGGCATTTTCACCAATCACTAACCGATCCAATAAATTGTTCATTTCTTCCGAGAATGTGTGGGGCTGCGCCACGATATCAGACAGTGTGGCGGTGACCAGCGATCGCGCCCGGTTCATTTCCTGTTGACTAATCACATTTCGAAATGCTTCTCGTGCCTCAGCACGAAGTTGTGAGGGAGTCACGCCAGCTTCCTGCAAAGCTTGCTGAAGCTGAGGTGGCAAATCGGCCATTGAAATTGAACCGGAGATCTCTGACATGTCCGGCAACGAAATATCTTCCGGTGTTATCGCTTTTACGGCACCGGCTGATGTTTCAACTGTTTGTGCCACAAGAGATGATGACGTGCTGATGGCTGATGTCCCAGCATTAAGGCCCATATAAGCGACAGTAAGCGTGGTTAACGCCCAAACCGCCAAGCCGGCCAACGCAGCTGAATTCGTATCAAATGTTGTCATAAAGCGGGCTGCTGCAAACCCACCCACAGCCAGCGAAATTAGTTGGGTCACAACAATATAAATTGCTGCGCCAATCCCCAGCCCATCTCCGATCGCCTCTAGACTAGCGATGCCTAGTGACAGACCGAGGAGAGTAAACATTACCATTAGTCCAAGTGCCACCACCGTGCCAGCAATGATGGCTGTCAAGGTGGAATGGTTGGAGACATAAGGTCCAGTATGAAGAGTAGAGTCTGTCATCGGTCACTCCTTAATTTTTGTAATACATGATTAATTCAAAAGTTATTGGTTACTTTATACCTCATCATATTTATCGATTTTAATGGGCAGAATGGCTATTAAATTAGCCTGGTAGACTGAGTAAAACGACAATAACCTTCGGCTGAAAAACTAAATCTTTGTTACGGAAACCGCTTCAAATACTCGACCTTCAAATAAGTCATTATCGATTTTGCCGTTAACACTCACTCGATCTCCCACGCTTAATTGCAGATATCCTTCATTGTCTAATGGATTAGAGAGCATCTCATCCACTTCTACCGTTAACATCTGTATGCCAGTATCAAGGGTAAATTCCTCGTCTTTTAAGCTGACGTGGGTGATATTACCTTTAATAACTGTATCTCTTAGGATAGGAGACATGACGGTAAAATCGACGTCTTGTTCGTCCATTGCTCCAGCATAAAAATAGGTATTCGCATTTTTGATGTGCACACTCCCCGCTTCGATAACAGAGTCGTTATAAAAATTATCATCCATAAGACCTGATACTCTGACTTCATCCCCTTTTTTCAGCTGGTAACCTTTCCGGTCATCGTCCTCCATTACTACTGTGATATTACCCTCACCATAATCAAGCTCAAATTGGTCGGTAGAAACAGAATCCACTTCTCCGTTGATACTGATCCAACTATTATTTTCTTTTGCGTAGGGATTTTCCGCGACAGCCGAAGCACTTAATAGAGCAAAGACTGCGAGAGTCGTAATGTGGCTATTTTTCATAACATCTCCCCTTGATATTCATTCAAATATTTTTTAAATCAGTGCTTAATTTTTTCATTAGTCTCTTAATCATTTACGCCACAAAAAGGACATATCTCGCTTTCAGCAGACTTTGAAAAATTCTATCGTTTTCAAAATTTACATATACGATGAGATTCTTTTACTCAGCCTCTGAATCTACTGTGATCAATAACAATGAACTAAATTGCAAATTACATATAAAAAAGGGATTGTCATAATGACAATCCCAGTAATGGAAGGGGGGTTATGAAGCGCTTTGAAGTGTGGTTACATAATCGGCTTCGAATACCCGCCCTTCAAATAAGTCGTTATCAATTTGACCGTTCACACTCACTCGGTCACCGACGTCTAGTTGACGATATCCCTCGTCATCTAGAGGATTCAAGACTAGCTCATCAACTTCTACAGTTAATTCCTGAAGACCGGTATCAAGCATAAACTCATCACCACCTACGTCGACACTGGTAATAGTGCCTTTAATAACCGTGTCTTTAACACTAGGTGAAATCACATCATAGCCAAAGTTTTCTTCATTAATCGGACTGGCATAAAAGTACGTATCAATATTTTTGACATATACGCTACCGGCTTCGATCGTTGTCAGCTTGTAGAAGTCATCATCAATGGTGCCTGAAACTCTTACCTCATCACCTTTAACCAGCTTGTAGCCATCAGCATCACGATCGCCATCATCCATTTCTACTGAAATCAGTCCATCACCATAATCAAGCTCAAATTCATCCGCAGATACGGAGGTCACTGTGCCATGAATACTAATCCAGCTATTGTCCGGTTTTGCATATGGATTTTGAGCGAAAGCGGAAGCTGAAAACAAGGTAAACGCAATAAATGTTAGTTTATTTGAAACTTTCATAAGCTAACTCCTTTAAATTAATTTCTGTTTTTCAAGATATAAAATGCTTTAAATATTTAAAGTAATCACACTATTCTTTTCGACAGTATTTAATACTGTGATGGGTAATAGTTTTTAAAATTAAAAATATTAAGAAAAGGCTATAAGGTAATGACGAAGAGGATGGCCATAACATTGTTATGACAATCCAACCTTCGTATTTTTTAATTGTTCAAGAAGCAGTCAATTAAATATTAGTGACGTAATCTGCTTCAAAAACACGACCTTGGAAAAAGTCATAATCAATCTCACCGTTGACCCTGACTCTGTCACCCATTTCTAATTGCTGATAGCCTTCATTATCTAGTGGGTTGGAAAGAAGTTCATCTACCTCAACGGTCAGCATCTGAAGGCCAGTGTCTAAAGTAAATTGTTCATCATCAACGCTTACGCTTGTGATAGTACCTTCTACAAAGGTATCGGTGGTTAGCGGCGATACCACGTCATAACCATAATATTCATCATCAATAGCACTGGCATAGAAATACGTATCAATATTTTTTACGTAAACGCTACTGGCATCTATAGTCGTAGTTTCAAAGAAGCTATCCTCGATAAGTCCTGAAACTCTGACTTCATCACCTCTTAAAAGCTTGTAGCCATCAGCATCTCGGTCACCATCATCCATTTCGACCGTAATCGTTCCATCACCATAATCCAGCTCAAACTCATCCGCCGAAACAGAAGTTACCTCCCCATTAATACTGATCCAACTATTGTCGTCTTTGGCATAAGGGTTTTCTGCGATGACAGGAGTTGCCAATAAAGAAAAAGCTGTGAATGTTAGGAAATTTATATTTTTCATCGAATACCTCCAGGATATACATCAGAAAAACTCAAAAATATAGAAAGTAACGCTGTTAACGGCAATGATAAGCCTAACCATGTTCGCCATTGCAGCGCACTTTTAAGGCGTTATAAATATCGAAATTCCTTTGAAATAAGGGAAAATCGATAAATCGTAATCCTTGGGCTTAATCTTATTTTTCTGAAAGATTGTCTCTTAATTTGAACAAGGTCAGATTTGAATCACTGACCTTCATAGGGAGTTTCGTCCCCTTCACCCATTTCATGTGCAGGGTGCTGCTGATTTTTAATACTATCTTTATTGTGGTTTTCTTTGTCATACGCTTTGCGATCAGGGGTCACCTTTTTATCACCATGACTGACATCATCATAATTTTTGGTGGTTCCATCTTGTTTGTTGCGTTTATCATTATTTTTTTGATTGGTTCCATTCTGATCCCGATTAGTATTGACGACTCGGTCGCCCTTTCTCTCCCATTCAGGATCATTCGGGTTAGTATCATTTTGATTACCTGCTAAAACAGGGGTCGCAGCAAACGCAGTGACAACTGCAGTTGAAAGAAATAGTTTTTTAAACATTTCATTCTCCTTTTATTTATCTAAGTTCGGCTAATAAATTAGCTCAAATTAAAACGTTTTAACGTTTCAATGTACTTCACTGTAGATAACGCAAGTACTATACCAAGCTGATAAAGATTTATTTTTAAAAACTTTTATACTTAAAATTCAATACGTTACTTATATAAGTTTGATGCCTTCCTTTATAAAAACAGACTATCGAAAATGACCTTACTAATCATTTTTGTAATTATTTCAAAAGAAATTAAAAAAAATTCATGCTTTAGCACCAGCCAAAAAACGACAAACGACTTTTATTAATTGACCCTATGCAATATCTCATAAACAAGGAAAATACCGAGATTCTAAGAGCATGATTCACTATTGAATAGTATGAGCGCAGAGTAGGATGCGTAGTGTAATAATCACTTTTTTCACCTAAAGAATTATTAACATGTGGACCCAACCCGACAATTTAGCTATGCGTTGCGGCTTTGAAGTGATGTGTGTGTTTGCACTCACTAATCGCCATCCGCTTTAACATAAAGCCCCCTTTGAATGGGCTTTTGTGTTTACAAGAAAGGCTGATGTACCAGTTTTGTAGAAAGCCTATACTGGTTCTCATAGAATATTAATGTGATCACTGATTTTAATTATGACGAGTACTGGAGCGATAACATGTCATCCATTCCACAATGCCGCATTGAAAGAGCTGGTTCTGAAAGCGAACCTTTTTTTATCATTCATCAGAATATTGATGGTGAGCGGCAGACGTTAGATAAGCAGTTTGCTAGTCATCAGCAGGCATTGGACTATATTCTGGCTCAAGGCTGGCAGGTTGAGCGTGAGAGATCTGAAGATTCGATGATTATTGCTTCCAGGTTCTTAAAACCTTGATTGCCATAGATAACTCAGGCAAGGCTTTATCCTCATTACGTTAGCTAATATCAGACTCGATTTACCGCAGCAGTTTTTAACATATCGATCATGGCCGTTGATGCACCAATATGTTGAGCAATCTGAATGTCTACATTCGGAAAGTCAGCACGAACTGCATCTACATCATGAGGAATGTCTTCGGTTACATGACGTCCGGAATTTAGAAAATAAGGTAAGACGGTTATCTGGCTGGCGCCATCACGCACGCAGTTTTCAATCCCATCCGCTATCAAGGTATCGGCAAGTTCCAGAAATGCGGCTTGCACGATATCGTAATGTTCGGCACATTCCGTTTTTAGTTTTTCAGCCAGCGCAATAACTTCATCATTTGAACGCTGGCGTCGACTGCCATGGGCAATAAGTAATAATGCTTTCATCAACATATAGTCCGTTTTTGAATGTGAATTATGCGTGAAAAGTTTAAACGGTCTCGCCAGAATTAATTATCTTTGAAATTAATTGAGCGTCATTCAAAACACTATCCAGTCGTTGTTGAGGAGCATCAAAAAGCATTTAAGAACGCTCGAAACGTAAATAGAATGGACAGCTACGAACTCTGTCAGCATAATGCGGAAATAAGAAACGATTGTATTTAAACAAAATAACAGACACGGATTCAAGGATATGACTTCTGTTAATAAAACTGCCAAAGCAGGGATGTGACGGAAGGGCAAGCTTGATGAGGAAAGTGTCTTGGCAAACCAATATGGTCGTCCTGGCAATTTAAAACCTTATGAATCAGCAAGGAGACTGAGCATTCTTAAGAAGACCAAAGAGGTATTGATCATTGATGATCAATCAACCGGCAGAACTATTTTAGAAAAGATAGTCCAGCAAATTGGTGAAAATATTCACGTCACGGCGTTAAGTAACTCTACTGAGGCACTTGAATGGCTGAGTCAACATGAGGCCGATTTAATTGTAACGGATTATCGTATGCCGGAAATTGATGGCATCGAATTTATTCGTCGTGTGCGCCAGATGCCTGCTTTGCAAAGCGTTCCCATCATGATGATTACCGTCGTCAGCGAAAAAGCCGTGCGTTATGACGCACTGGATGCCGGGGCTACTGCCTTCCTAACCCGCCCCATTGATCAAATTGAATGTCGTACCAGTTGTCGTAATCTTTTACAGATGCACGAGCAACACCTGATCATTGAAGACCGTGCCAATTGGTTGGCACGCCAGGTAGAAATTGCCACTGAACAGATTATTCTGCGTGAAAAAGAGACCATTATTCGTCTGGCCAAGGCGGGTGAATACCGTGATGAAGGGACGGGAAATCACGTTATTCGTATGGCGAAATACTCCCGTTTTATTGCTGAAGCATTAGGCGTTTTCGATGAACAGCAATGCGAAGATCTTGAATATGCCGCTCCCATGCATGACATCGGTAAAATCGGGATTCCTGATAATATTCTGCTAAAGCCTGGCAAGCTGGATCCGGAAGAATGGGAAGTTATGAAAACGCACACCACTATCGGTCATGAAATACTTTCTGATAGTCAATCGAAATACATGCATATTGGTGCAATCATCGCATTGCACCATCACGAACGTTATGACGGAAAAGGCTATCCTTCTCAGTTAAAAGGCGAAGAAATTCCACTTATTGCCAGAGTCGTTTCTGTCGCCGATATCTATGATGCATTGGTTTCGGAACGGCCCTATAAAAAAGCCTGGTCAAACGAAGATGCCTGTCGTTACATTGAGCAAAGTGCGGGTACACAACTCGACCCAAGATGTGTTCAGGCGTTTTTTGATCGGATAGAGGCAATCCAGCAAATTCAAGCCGAGTATGCTGATTAAATCTCCAGCAATGAATGATCGTTATGCACAGCCACAGGAAAGAAATCTGCTTGGGCGATTTTTAGATAAAATACCCAAAACGGGTGACAGCGAACCGGAACAAGCGATCAAAATCCGACTCACTCTGGGTATCGCTTTATTAATTTATTTTTGTTTGCCATGGGGCGCTGATAGAACCTTCTCAGAAAATATTGTCAGCCTGCCAAGTCTGATTACGTTGGCCTATTACTTACTGGCAGTCGTCATTGCAGTGGCTTTGATTCTCAACCCGAGGCCATCCCCCATCAGAAGGGTCTGTGGTATTTTGCTGGATTTGACTGCGCTATCAATTGTTATGTTGATCGCGGGTGAGCAGAGTGTCTTTTTGTTCGTTTTATATCTCTGGGTGATTTTGGGTAATGGTTTCCGTTATGGCGTGAATTACCTATACATCTCCCTCATAGTGGGCATCATCGGTTTTTCCTTTGCCATTATCAATGGTGAATACTGGCAGCACTCTCAGCATGAACCATTTGGTTACAGTCTGATGTTTTTGTTACTTATCATTCCGCTTTATTCAGCTTTTCTGATCAAAAAACTGCATGTTGCAATTGCTTTGTCAAAGCAGGCAAATGAAGCAAAAAGTCGATTTCTGGCCAATATGTCTCACGAATTACGTACGCCACTTAACGGTGTAATTGGTATTGCAGATCTGATGGCGGAGACCCAGCTGGATAAACAACAACATGATTTTGTTAAAATCATGAAAACGTCAGCACATACGCTGCTCAGCCTGATTGAAAATGTTTTGGATATCTCCAAAATCGAAGCTGGTAAGATTTTAATCAGCGATAAAAGTTTTGATTTACACCAACTGTTAAACAGTGTGATTGGCATGCAAAAGCCAATGGCAATCAGTAAAGGCTTACACATTAATTGCTATATTGACCCCGCTCTGCCCTTTTCGATAAATGGTGATTTACAACATCTACGCCAAGTTTTAATCAATCTTATCGGTAATAGTATTAAATTTACTGATCAGGGTGCCGTTAAACTTTCAGCTCAACCAATCACTCGCAAATCAAATCAAAATTTGTGGATTCGCTTTGAAGTAAGTGATACCGGGATAGGGATTCCACAGGAAGCTCTGCAACGAATCTTTGATGACTTTACGCAGATCTCACCTGATACATTAAATAAAGGCGGAACCGGTTTAGGCACTACTATCGCCAAAGAGCTGGTTGAGTTGATGGGAGGTGAAATTGGGGTAACCAGCGAAGTGGGTGAAGGCACCCTGTTCTGGTTTGAAATGCCCTTCACTGCCAATGAGCCAAATGAATTAACTTTATCTGAGAGCCCTATGCTGATTTTAAGCACCGATTCACTGCATGACCTTATTAAACCTGTTATCAATGACTGGTCAGTGAATTACCAACATGTCGACACCACCGCTAAAGCATTTTCAGTATTGATTCGAGCAGCAGAGAATCAATCGCCTTATCAAACCGTGATGATTGATCAGGATTGTATGCATGACATCGATCCGATTCAATTTGCCAATATGATCCATGGTGAACCTTTACTCGCCAATACCGCGCTGATCCTGTTGAATCCATCAGACTTCAGTAAACAGGATCCAAGACTGCGTCATCACTTTATTTCGATTGTGCATGATGTTAAGGAAAAACCTGTTCTATTTAATGCCATCCACGCAGCACAGAGCAATCATGCCATTCAGGATGAAAAAGTCATTACCCTGGCTCAACATTATGCAGCTCAATCCTATGCTAAATCTTTAAATATTCTTATCGCCGAAGATAACCTGGTCAATCAGCAGGTGTTGGAGGGGATACTTCGCCATGCAGGACATCAGGTAATTCTGGCCAGTAGTGGCGAACAGGCGCTGGATGTTCTAAGTCAACAAATTGACAGTATTGAAATGCTGATTCTGGATATGAATATGCCAGATTACAGCGGAACCGAAGTTATCCGCGCCATGCGCTATATGGATACTGGACATGATATCCCTATTATCATTCTGACAGCTGATGCAACACCTCAGGCTAAACAACGTTGTCTGGAAGCCGGAGCAAATGAGTTTCTGACCAAACCAATAGATTCCCGTTCATTGCTGGAATCCATTGCCCGTCTGGCTCTGGAGCATCAAATCAATGTAAAACCCGGCAAAGTTAACGGTCGATCGACCGTTTCATCAGAACAATGGTGTGACCATCAGGTTTTGCTCGAACTTTCTGAGCTAGGGGGCGGTGAAGCCTTTTTACAGCTTCTGCTAAATGGTTATAAAGAAGACGGTACCAAACACCTGCAATTGATTCTTCAATCAGCACATGATGATTATCTGACCTATCGTGAAAGCCTGCATGCTTTGAAAGGTTCATCTTCTGAATTAGGTGCGAATAAAGTTGCTGAGCTTTGTCGTCAGGGAGAATCATTTAAACCTTTCGATATTGGCTCATCTGAATTACTTCGCCTGACCGAAAAACTGGAGCATGCTTTTACACAAACGCTAACCGAATTAGAAGTTGCCCTTAAGCTTCAAGGGCAATCACAAAAAGCGGATCATTAAGACCTGTTTATTTTTCATCACTAGGATGTGTTCCCAGCCTGAGTAATGACTGATAGCTTACTAATCGTTTTTTGAAGCAAACTTAAAGCAACGAGACACCTCGATGTATCTCGCCAAACAGCAGTGATGGTGAAGTCAGGTTACACTTCGCTGTTTGATTTGGCAGTCTGACGATTCACCAATCGCGTCATCATCCGGATATCCTTACTGGTCAGATTTAAAGCCGCATCCGCCCAGATATTGGCTATTGCTACAAGCTCTTCATAGCTCACGGTGTTACATAAATCTTTAATACGTGACATCGCTTTATAGCTGTTTGGAGATTTTTTGGCGGCTTTAATGTATTTGTATAAAGCCAGCTCACCTTCACCTTTTTCGGCCAGAATATCGATCGCGCCCATTTCATAAAGCTCTTCTGCGGTATATAAAGCACCCGACAAAATCATTTTTTCAGCATTGGCCGCCCCGACTTTTCGGGATAACAATGTATAAGCCCCCATTCCCGGGAACAGATTAAACAACACTTCTGGCAGACCCAACTTCACGCCTCGCTCAGCAATAATAATATTACTCGATAAGGCCGCTTCAAACCCACCTCCCAATGCATCACCCTGGATCAGACTGACGGTGGTCAGGTCACAATCAAAATGGAACATATTGTCGTAGAGGATATCAACACAATGAATGGCATAGGCCAGCAATGCTTCACGGTCACGTTTTTCAATTAGTGAGGTAAACAGGTTTAAATCACCACCCAGATTAAACACACCATCAACACTGGAACCAACGACCAGATAATCATATTTTTCATGATTACTCTGTTGCATCTCAGCTTTTACATTCGCCAGATAATCCGAAAGTTCATTCAGCAAGGTAGGGGTAAAACATGGCCTGGGAGCGGCATTCATCATGAACCAGCCAATCTTATAGGTCGGGTCATAATAGGTATTCAGATGTTGATATTGCTTTCCTTGATTCTGGTCAAGACCAGCCTCGTTCTCATCTCTGAGTTTAACAACAGCGTTCATCATTTTCTCCTTAAAAGGGCTTGGGCTGCCAATCAACAAGTGACTGATATTTGTCACTAAAATGTTTCAATTAAGGATTAGCACGAACTGTGCCGTTAATCACAAAAATTATTCAGCAGATGAAACTATCTGCATCAAGGTTTTTAAATGCGCCACACTGGCCTTGGCATTACCTGTCAGGTTGTAGCCCCCTTCCAGTACCGAAACGAGTCTGCCATCACAGTGCTTTTTGGCAAGTTGCATCATGATCTCCGTCAGTTGGATAAAGCCCTGATCGGAAACTTTATAACATCCCAACAAATCGTCTTCCCGACTATCAAACCCGGCTGATATCAGAATCAAATCGGGGTTAAATTCAGTTACCGCTGGAATCAGTTTTTCTTCGAATGCAGCGATGATTTCTGCATCCCCGGAACCACAGGGCAAATGCACATTTATATTAAAGCCCTTGCCGGAACCAGTGCCGGTTTTCTCTGGTGACCCCGTACCAGGATAAGCTTCGGCGTCATGCGTTGAAAAAAACAATACCGAGGGATCATGATAAAAAGCCCATTCAGTGCCATTTCCATGGTGATAATCCCAGTCCACAATTAAAATTCGTTTTAACTTATAGCGTTTTTGAGCATATCTTGCCGCTATAGCAACATGATTGTAATAGCAGAACCCTTCTTCCTTTCCGGTGTTGGTTGCGTGATGCCCTGGTGGCCTTGAAGCACAAAAAGCATTATCCAGCAAACCTTTACAGACCGCGTCAACCGCTACCAGTACGCCTCCTGTGGCCAACATTGCAGCTTGATGCGCTTCGGGATCGTGACGTTTTATTGACGCTACATGATTGGCTGAATGAATAAGCGATAATTCAGATTCAATATTGCTTTTGGGTTTTAACAATGTGACCTTGGATAGCAGCTCACTGACTTCCAGCTCATCCCGCAAACGCTCATATCTTGCAGGAGACTCTGGGTGTTGGGGCATAATATGATGTTTGGCAAAACCAGGATCCAACACCAGACCCGTCAATGCCGTTTGGCTTATTGCTGAAGTTTTGCTGCTAACGGTACTTAATAAACCGAGTTTTAATAAATCCCTACGCTGCATATCTGATATCCCGAACTGGCTTCAATCTCAGCTATTTTTAGAAAATGATACAACTTCGCTTCACCATACATTCCTACTGCTACTTCTTTTAAAAGCGTTTTTTCTAATACCGGATTTACGACGCTATCATTAATGACATGTAATCATTTCAATTTACTGTGATTTCCAGTTTTCGTACACAATTTATATCGTATTTCTCAGACTCAACGCATCAGGATATGGCTGCAGATAGGCCTGTTTGGCAATATATGCATCTGGATGATTATTGAAATGATGTTTTAATAATGTGATCGGCACTATCAGTGGTAACTCTGCCGTACGGTAACGGTTAATAATGTCGGCAAGTTCCTGCTTCTCAGAGCTTGAGAGCTTTTTCTTTAGATAGCCTTGCAAATGCATTAATACATTTGTATGTGTTTTCCGGGAGGCAATTTTTGATAAAACCGTCATAAGCTCAGTGAAATAACGTTCTGCCAGAGTTTCGATCTCATGATTTCCAGCATCAGCCAGCATCCGTCCAAGTTCAGCATAGTATGTCGGTGAATGAGCCATTAAGGAATATTTATAACGTGAATGAAAGCTGATCAATTTATGGTGGGTTAACCCACTGCGAACCAGTTGCTGCCAGTCATAATAGGCGAACACCCGAGTGATAAAATTTTCGCGTAATAATGGATCATTCAATCTGCCGGATTCTTCCATTGGCATCAATGGATGGGCTTTCTTTAATGCATCAGCATATAACCCTCGTCCTGTTTCAGCCGCCGGATAACCATTATCCTGATACACCTTGACTCGAAACAACCCACAACTCGGTGAGTTTTTCATAAAAATATAACCACATAAATCATTGTGTTCATGGGCTTTTTGCTGGCCAAAAGCCGTCAACTTTTCTGTGTAATTCAAATTATAATCATGCACGGCTACTGCCTGTGGTGCATCCACATCACCAACCAGACGAATGGGTTTGCGAGGAATTCCCATACCAATACCCACTTCAGGACATTCCGCAACAAAATCAAAAAAACGCGACAAACTGTCGGTACATAAACGCATATGTTTATGTCCGCCATCAAATCGCACGGATTCCCCCAGTAAACAGCTACTGATTCCGACTTTAATTCCCATCAATTACTCGTTAAATACTTAATATTTGGTTTTATCTTTACTCAGGGTCTGTCGATGTTTCCCAGCCCTTTGGGTTGTGACTATTTTTCCGCCCTACGGTGTTGGAAATGACTTATGTAGAACAACTACATCGCATCATTTCCGCCTTGTTGGCCGAAAAAAATAGCCTCCAGCAGTGGTGGTTATGAAAAATCAGCAGGCCCTTGGTAAACTTTGCCAGCTGTTATGACTCTATACAAGGAATAATCATAACTATTCAAAGGAATTTATCATGGCGGCTTTTTTAATAACCGGTGCAACAGGACTCATCGGCCAAGCGCTGTGTCAAAGACTTTTAAACAATGGCGAGACTGTTTTTGCATTAAGTCGTAATTGTCAGAAAGCAGCCAAAATACTTGGTTCCCAGGTGCAGTGTTTCGAATCCGTCGATTCAATACCGCTAGATCATCATATCGATGTAGTCATTAATCTGGCCGGTGCACCGATTGTTGATAAACGCTGGACCGATGCCCGTAAGCAAATATTACTGAAAAGCCGGGTCGACTATACACGAGACCTGATAGATAAATTGTCCAAACGCTCCAGCCTCCCCCATAGTTTTATCAGTGGCTCAGCAGTAGGCTGGTATGGAAACCAGGACGATACGATTGTTACCGAAAGTAGGAGTTTCAAACCAGAGTTCAGTCATGAATTATGCGAACAATGGGAACAAGCCGCTTTGTCTGCAGAATCTCTTGGAATCCGGGTCGCTATCGTTCGCACTGGATTAGTAGTGGCACCAAATGGTGGTTTTCTGAGCAAAATGACGCTGCCCTTCAAAATGGGATTGGGTGGACCAATAAGTGACGGCCAGCAATATATGCCATGGATTCATCTCGATGATATCTGTCGGTTATTTTTATTTCTGGCTGAAAATCGTTCGCTTACGGGTGTTTATAATGGCGCAGCTCCTCGACCTGTTACCAATCAGCAATTCAGCAAAGCACTTGCCCAAGCGCTAAACCGTCCGGCTTTCTTTCGAGTGCCGTCCTGTGTTTTGAAAGCATCAATGGGAGAAATGGCTGATTTATTACTGGGCGGGCAACGTGCAATCCCGGAAAAAGCTCAAGCTGCCGGCTTTGAATTTCTCTATACTGATATCCAGAGTGCGCTTAACGACGTACTTAAATCTTCTGACTCAAAATAATAATTATTATGACGCAACGTGCCGTTTTATTAGTAAATCTAGGTTCACCGGATCAGCCTGATACACCCTCCGTAAGGCGCTACTTAAATCAGTTTCTGATGGACCCCTATGTTATTCAACTACCTTGGTTGCTAAGGCGCTTTATTGTCAGTGCCTTTGTTCTGCCTAGCCGCCCAAAAGCCTCTGCTGAAGCTTATCGGAGTGTATGGACCGATACCGGCTCACCGTTGATTGTATTATCTGAAAAATTACATAAAGCTGTTCAACAGCAGGTTGATATGCCGGTAGAGCTGGCTATGCGATATGGAAACCCCAGTATTGAAGCGGGTTTGCTAAAGCTTGCCAGGATTGATGGCGTTAAAGAGATTTTCTTCGTTCCTTTGTATCCGCATTTTGCTGATAGCACCGTAACCACCTGCATTGAAATGGCCAAACAGGTCATCGCCAAGCATAAACTGGATATTGTCTTAACGATCAAACCACCTTTCTATCAGGAAGAAGGTTATATTAATGCATTGGTTGAGCAAACCCGTCCTTATTTGATGGAAGAACATGACCATTTGCTCTTCAGCTATCATGGCCTACCAGAATCGCACATTTTGAAACGTGACCCTAGTGGCCAACATTGTCTGCAACAGGCTGATTGTTGCAATAAACCACATGTGGCTCATGCCACTTGTTACCGACATCAGGTTATGACGACCACAGCTGCTTTTGCCGAAAAGGCCCAACTCAATCCGGACAATTACTCAGTCGCTTTTCAGTCCCGACTGGGCCGAGCCAAATGGCTGGGGCCTAACACTGAAGATCGTTTGATTGAACTGGCACAAAACGGCACAAAAAACGTGCTGGTCATGTGTCCTGCATTTGTGACGGACTGCCTGGAAACGCTTGAAGAAATTGCGATTAGAGCTGAGGAAGTGTTTATCGAGGCAGGTGGTCGTTCATTAAAATTGATACCATGCCTTAACGATGATCCAGTATGGGTTGATCTGTTAGCCCAGTGGTGTGAAACGCCTTAGGGCTTATTAATTTTTCATATCCACCTAGGATCAGACACGTCCAATTAGTGGTTGACGAACAACTGCACTGGTATATTCACCACCCGGACCATAAGCACTCGACTCTGGATCACGTCCTCGAAGAACGGAGATAGCGCGCTGCAGATACTGACGGTTAATACTGACGATGCCGCCATTTACCTGATTTTTTTGCTGGCAGACTTTGGCAACTGCTTTTAGATTTTTTATCAACAGCGTTAACGCCAATGCGTCATCTTCCGTTTGATTATCAATGAACGCTTCAAGGCCTTGTTTACCGGTAGGGAAGCCTGTAGAAATTAATACCGCATCACGTTGACGGCTAAACTGTTCGAGCTTCATGATTAACGGCTGTTTTTTATTGTTGATATCGGTAATGGTCACGATATCCGATAGAGCAAGGGCTTGACGCTCCGCGACTAGTAACTCGGCTAACTGTTTGGCAATATTGAGTTCAGACTGTAAAACGCTGTGCAATTGTTGTCCGGGTGACATAGCCATGGGAGGGTTCCTTTTTTATAGGTTACCCTCAAAATCAATCATGTTCCGTGCCAACTTTTGACTATCAACCTGATAGCTTCCATCTTCAATAGCCGCACGTAAAGCAGCCACTTTTTGTTCATCCACCACAGGCAAAGCGGCAATTTCCTGTTGCAGAGATTGCAGTTGTGTTGCCGTGGTTGTCAGACTGATCTTGTCTGTTGAGCTATTACCACTCGATTTGACCTGATTTGATACGTTTTCTGTACGTTTATCTTCAACATTGACGTTTCGCGTCGAGTTGATTCCACCACCCTGTGTTGGTGGTTTTATATTATTAATATCCGACATAAAAATGTCTCCATATTGGTTCTATAATGTTTATCGGATCGAATTGAAAAAACTTTAATATAATGTGATTCGATCCAGAGTTTTCTTCACATTGTAACGCGTACCACCCCTGGACCATCTACTACACCTTCGACCACTCTCTCTGAGGAGAGGTTTTTCACACGAACGCGATCCCCCAGGCTGGCATCAGACATCGCTGTGCCCTGCATTCTGACTTCCATTGTTCCTGCACTAGCCACCAGGACAATTGACTCACCTCTTTTTACGATATTCAGCGGCCGCAAATGATTTTTCTGAATAACGGTGCCCAAGCCCAGTGAATATTTCGCTTGCTGTCCCACCACAGCGGCAATATTTGCCATATAGCCTTGCCGAAGCTTGCCAATATCATGCTGTTCAATCCGCAAATCCTGTTCTGTTAAAACATGGTTCGCTGAAACGGGCCGGGCAATCACCACCATGGGTCGCATTACTTTGATTTGCAAGGGGATATAAACTGTCCAAGCCACAGGCTCCTGACAACGCACACCCACGGTCACATTACCGGCAGTTGCAATATTCCGATTACTGAATGCTTCCAGCCCTTTTTCACAATGCTGCAAGCGTAACCGTTTATCTAATGGTGTCACACTAACCTGGGGATTGTTAAATCGTGTCTGCGCCTGGGCTAAAGTATAAGTGAATGCGGTGTGCTCCACATCAGCCAAAGATTGTAAATTGTCAGCCTGGGCAGTAAGTGTCAACAAATTGACACTTAACACTAAACATACACTACATAATAATTTATACATCAAAATCCTCCGGCAATATGCACGGCAAATGAACTCACTTTGATGACCTGCAAATTTCATTCCGATAATTACGGTTCAGAAATGAACGTTACTGCCGTTATACTCTTGCAGTAATCAGGAGAAATTTATGGCAAGCATGATCGATGGTATTGACCAACGCACTCAACTAGCCGGTCAGAACCGGTTAGAGCTCTTATTGTTCAAGCTGGGAGGCACCCAGCGTTACGGTATAAATGTATTTAAGGTCCGCGAAGCTATTGCTTGTCCTCCGTTAACGCAAATGCCACATTCACACCCAGTCGTTCGGGGTGCCGCGCGCATCCGTGATAAAACCATCAGTATCTTTGATTTATCTCAGGGTATAGGCAAAAGGCCCGTCGTGAATCCTCATGAGCATTTTGTCATTATCACTGAATATAATCGCAACGTGCAGGGCTTTCTTGTCAGTGAGGTGGATCGCATCGTCAACGTCAGTTGGAAAGATATCTTGCCTCCTCCCAGTGCTTCAGGTTCATCGCATTACATGACTGCAGTCACCAAAATTGACAATGAACTGATCCAGATAATTGACGTGGAAAAAGTCATGTCAGAAGTATTGGGCATTGATGACACGGTTTCAGCTGATTTGGTGACTCGTTTTGCAGAAGCCAATGCTGACCATAAACATCACATTCTTGTGGCAGATGACTCCAGTGTTGCCCGCAATCAGATACGTCGTACCATGGAGCAGATTGGAGTCAGTTGTACCATCGTAAATGATGGCAAACAGGCATTGGATCAATTAAAAGCATGGGCGGCCGAGGGCATTGATGTCAGCAAGCATATCGCTATGTTGATTTCCGATATTGAAATGCCAGAAATGGATGGTTACACCCTTACAACGGCTATCCGCCAAGACCCAAATCTGAAAGATATTCGTATTTTGCTGCATACCTCAATGAGTGGCACCTTTAACAATGCATTAGTTGAAAAGGTTGGCGCCGATAAATTTATTGCCAAATTCGCCCCCGATGATCTCGCAATCACCGTTCAAGCGTTACTGGAAGAATGGCGGGATAAGGATAAGGCCGCAGCAGAGTAAGGTTATACACATATAAAAAAGCCCCGTTTAAGGGGCTTTTTTATGACTTCCAAAATAGCGGCTTACGGACCAAAACCACCGGCAGGCATTGGAATAACCTGATCCTTTTCGGTCACCATATCGGCCTTGGCACGCATCAGGTTGTTGCCAACAAACCCACCCAAGCGATAAACCCAGGGTTCAACTTTGTCATTAATTTCTGCAACTTCCTGCTGTACTTGCTCAGGCGTTTTTAACACATCAAGGCTGGCTATGGCTTCCGGTACTTCAGGCACAGCATCCGGGGCATATTCAGCTTTGAACGTGGAAAAGTAAAAACCATCATTAAACGATGTCTGAGCAATCACCTTTAAGCCATCATAAGTAAGAAATTCTGCTCTAACAATCTCAGCATCACCACGGGAAAAGTCTTCAACTGGCTGTACATCTTCCAAACGCATTTGGAATAATGACCCGGCAATATCATAGCCAAGCTGTTCATAACGAAATACGGTATCTTCACGATCTTCCGGCGTGCCAAATTTATCTTTCTGACCTAAGTTCACTAAGGTTGCAGTATCGCCATTTGGCTGAATGATATCTACTCTGGCAACCCGTTCACGTGCAATGTCCATAATCAGCGCATCAATCCAGTTGAGCATCATCGGACTGAACTGAAAGTACCCCTCAACCAGATAACTGCGCTCCTCATTAACTCGGCGCAGATAGAACTGTTGTGGACCAGAGGTGTTCGCACTTAAATCGCGTGCTTCCCCTAGAACCAGACCGGCCACTTCCTGCTGGTCTTTGAATAATTTAATGACAAATGAACTGCCACCATCTTCTGCACCTTCCACGCCCAATACTGGATACAGCTCAGGATCATCCGTTTTCAGCTCAAGAATTCGGGCATCGGCCAAATCAACCAGCATCCTTCTAACCAAATCTTCATCGGCTGGATAGTTATGATAATCCGCAATGAACCATTGCTTATCATCACGGCTCAGGCTGAATTCATCCTGCTCACTTTTAAATGTGATTTTATCCACATCACTTAGCTGTTCAAATAATTCAGGAAACAGTAATGAAAAGTCATCACTGGTATCTTCGGCTTTATATATGGTGATTAACATCCACACCACCATCACCGCAGTGAGGATGGCGAGGATTGAAAGACTATTAAGTTTTTTCAGCATCTGTAGAACCTGTCTGTTCAGTTTGATACAAGCGTCATTTAACGCATGCAGAATTTACGATTGGAAACGGCCTCGAGTACGCTTACGCACTCTTAACCAGCCGGTAATCAGTGCCAGTATGGCCACCACAATCGGAATCAATCCGATATTGATGAACTTGACCAACGTTTCCAACTGATCGATATCTTTACGCAGGTTACCTTTTACCGCCCGCAATTCTAATTCGGTACGATCGGCAATCGCCCTGAATTCAGCAATTTCTTTCTGTTGCTCTGGCGTCATGATTTCGGCACCAGAACCATTCCGCTCCACCTGCATGCGAGCGATACGCTGACGGGTTTGCTGTAATTTGTTTTCCAGTTCGCGTTCTTTCGCCCGGTAGAGTCTCTCAGCTTCACGTTGTAAAGCTTCGACACGGACAAATGGACGAGTGAAACCAGTACGGGAACGTACACTGATCAGTCCCTCAGCGCCGGTTAACTCTTCGATAGCGTTATGTACAAAGTCGATGTTATTGGAGGTATTAAAGGCTAAATCCTCACCATAGAAATCCTGCATAATGACCCAGAAACGATCATCCAGCATATCCACATCAGCAATTGCAATCACATCAATACCATTTTGGGATTCATTCACATGATCAGGCATTTTCACCATCTTGCCACCATCGGCTTTGACACCATCAGGAAACGCCGAACGCGACTTGCCTTGAATACGAACTGCTAACGGATAGCTGATTGTTCCTTGCTGGTACTTAGTTAATAAAGCCACTGGATCATTACGGAACTGCACCACCCTTTTATCCACCAGCATAGCCTCATCACTGGAACTCAATAGAGGGGTTACTTCAGTAGTCTTGTCATCCAGAATTTTAAAATGACCTGCAGTTGCCACATTGAGCTTACGTAACTTTGAAGTTATACGCTGCTCAGAATTCATGTTTTCCTGGGTCAAAGCATTCCACAAGACATATTCAATCGGCTGATTATTACTTTGTGCCCCAAAATCCACTTCTCGAGCTGTTTTTCTATCCGCAACCACATCAGAAGCATCACGTTCAACGCCCCAAGTAGTCAGCAACTCAGGCATATTTGAGCTACGGTTTGCGACCATTGCTGCCATCGGGTTATCAGGATCTTTCTCCGGTACATCAACTTCAGCATATGGATCCACAAAGGTAATTAATTTTCCACCCTGCAACACATATTGGTCTATGGCATATAAGGTTTGTTCAGGTAATTCCTTGGGATGCACAACCATTAGCAAATCAACTGATGATGGAATACGACGAATGTCCTCCGGTAAGACCGAAACATTAAACATCTCACGCAATTTACCCATTACCGCCCAGGGTTTAGCACCACCTTCGGTATCCAGCTGTCCTTTAAGGGGATCGTAATCTTCCCCATCAATTGGCAATGAACTCATTACTGCCACATTTTTACGCTCTACGTCAGATAGTTGATAAACCATTCTGGTCAGATCGTATTCCAAAACATCTTCCATTTCCGGTTGAAAGAAACGGATACGTTCCAGACCATCCAGAATATTGGTACCGGCTACACCAAAAAATAGTGGATCCGGCTCACCTTCGATGGGAATCGATTGCAGACCATATTGCTTTGCTCGCTGCTCATGATCGGTGAAAGGTTTTGGATTAATAATTTTGACCTGAATCATGCCGTCTGAGGCGCGTTGATATTCCATCAACAGCTCCTGAACGCGTTGAGCATAGGCTTTCAATGATGGCAAAGCCTGAGCTACCTGCTCGGAATAGTAGAACCTTAACGTTATAGGCTGCTGTAACGAAGACAGAATGTTCAGCGTACCTTCCGATAAGGTATACAGTTTGTCTTCAGTCAAATCGACCCGAGCAGATTTAAAATTGCCATTTACCACAATAATAAAGGCAATAAAAAGAATAACGGCCAGAATCAAACCGGTTTTGGATAATAATTGTTTATTCATTGCTGACTGGTGCTCCTAATCGGCTTTACGTGCATTCACTATCAGGGCGTTGGCAAACAACCAGATAGTGATAAGCGCTGCGAAATACAATATGTCACGTAAATCAATTACCCCTTTGGAAATCGCATCAAAGTGGGTCAGAAAACTGAATGAACTGATCGCATCAACCAGAGGTTGTGGAGCCCAGCTACTAAAGAAATCCAACACAATGCCATAGCCCGCCAGCACAAATATCAGGCTGACAATCAAGCTAAGCACAAACGCAATAACCTGATTTTTAGTGGAGGCTGAAACACAGGAACCAATGGCCAGAAAACCACCCGCCATCAGGAAGCTGCCGATAAAACCGGTAAAAATCACGCCGTTATCTGGATTACCCAGATAATTCACCGTGATCCAAAGCGGGAAATTGAGAATTAATGCCAGACCGGTAAACGCCCACGCAGCAAAGAATTTGCCCAGAACAGCCTCAAATACCGACACCGGCAAGGTCATTAACAGCTCAATCGATCCACTTTTACGTTCTTCGGCCCATAAACGCATCGAAATTGCCGGGATCAACAAAATGTATAACCAGGGATGTAAGGAGAAGAAGGGATATAAATCGGCTTCGCCACGAGCAAAGAAATTGCCCACATAAAACGTCGAAAAACCTGCCAGCAACAAAAATATTATAATGAAAACATAGGCAACCGGGGTGGCGAAGTAACCACCGAATTCACGTTTCATGATGAACCAGATATTCAGCACATTCATCATTTAACTCCTGCAGTTCTAGGCAAAGTAATACTGCGGAAAACCTCATCAAGGCGACCGCTCTCAGCATAAAGCGAAGCAATTTCCCAACCCTGTTCACGAATTTTTTCTGACAGGGCGATAGTGATATGAGCGCTGTCTTTTGGGAACACCCGGATACCGTTACCCGCCATCAATAATTCAGTTTCCGCAACAAAATCCAATTCGGCGACATACTGCAACAGTTTGGTGTTATCAATTTCGTTGACCGACAGTACGACCGCATTGTGGTAGCGTGATTTTTGCTCCAATTCGGCAGGCGTTCCATCAAACACAACTTTACCGCTGGCGATCACCACATTACGTGTACACAAAGCATTTACTTCTTCCAGAATATGCGTTGAGATAATAATGGCTTTATCTTCTGCCATTTCATTGATCAGCGTCCGTACTTCATGCTTTTGATTCGGATCTAAACCGTCAGTCGGTTCATCCATAATCAATACGGGTGGGTTATGCAGAATCGCCTGTGCCAGCCCAACCCGACGTTTGTAACCTTTAGACAAGGTTTCAATCGGTTGATACATCACATTCAGGACTCGAGCACGTTCTGCAGCGGAAGCTACTGCACGTTTTTTAGCCGCTCCGGACAATCCACGAATATCAGCAATAAACTTGAGGAAGCTGTCCGGCGTCATATCAGCATAAGCTGGCGCACCTTCAGGTAAATATCCCAGATTCGCTTTTACCGAAATCGGATCCGTTAAAACATCATAACCACAGACTCTGACTGTACCGCGAGTGGGCGCCAGAAAGCCGGTTATCATCTTCATTGTGGTGGATTTACCTGCGCCGTTCGGGCCCAGAAATCCAAGAACTTCGCCTTTACTGACCGAGAATGTCACACCATCCACAGCCCGTATCTCGCCAAAATGCTTGGCCAGATCTTCTATCTCAACTCTGAGTGTCATACTTAAAGCGTCCCCCGCTTCATCAAAAGCATCTTCAAACCGGCCATTATTCAGCTCAATCAGGCCATACGTCAAGCTTAATACCGTAAACTTTTCAGGAAATTATCCCGCACAATAACGGGAAAGCTCTCCCGGCAGGACTTAGGGTCTGTTTATCTTTCAAAAATAGTGACAGCTTTGAAAAATAAACAGACCCTAAACATTTTTTTGCTGTCAAAAATACGCTATGGTGAAATCTGACAATTAATCTTTCTGGATGTTTTATGCCCGCAAACTCTTTTTTTCAGCGCAGTCGTCAGTTATGGTGGAATTTTATTGATTCCTTCCGCGATCCTGACAGCCGTCGGCAGATATCCAAAGCGCTAATGATAGCGATCGCCGTCATTCTGGTTTTTTTTATCGTCATCATGTTGTGGTGGAGTAATCCACCCAGTGCCTTTGATCCTGAGGTAAACGCTCGCGAAATCGCCAGCGAAAAACAACACGATATGGTCACTGGTTACACATCTACCGCCACCTTGATCACTATTGCCAATACCTTGCTTGATAAGCCGGGTGGTTATTTGACCAACGACGTGATGCCCCCATCCGTGTGGATGGATAATATGCCCAATTGGGAGTTCGGTGTGCTGGTGCAGATTCGTGACTACTCACGATCGCTACGTAACGATATTAGTCGCTCACAATCGCAATCTGCAGAAGATAAAGACCTGATCATTGCCGAACCGCAATTTAATTTCAATTCGGATTCATGGCTGTTTCCTCCCACAGAAAGTGAGTATCGAGACGGTATCAAGGCATTGGAAAGCTATCTGGCCCGTCTGGCGGATCCGCAGCGGGACGAAGCACAGTTTTATGCACGTGCCGATAATCTGGCCGCGTGGCTGGGTATGGCTGAAAAACGCCTGGGTAGTCTCTCACAACGGCTCAGCGCCAGTGTAGGACAAGTTCAGATTAATACCGCATTGGCAGGTGATCCTGAGGCCCATCAATCAACCTTGACTTCACCTGAACGAGTCACCAAAACACCATGGTTGGAAATAGATGATGTATTTTATGAAGCCCGCGGTTCAATCTGGGCAATGATTCATCTGCTTAAAGCGGCAGAACATGATTTTGCCGATGTTTTGCAAAAGAAAAACGCGCTAATCAGTCTGCGCCAAATCATTCGTGAACTCGAAGCCACTCAGGCTACTGTCTGGAGCCCGATCATTCTTAATGGTAGTGGTTTTGGCCTGTTTGCCAATCATTCATTGGTTATGGCGTCGTATGTTTCCAGAGCCAATGCCGCAATGATTGATCTACGGCGCTTACTTGAACAAGGTTAACCAGTAACTGTGGGGGGGCTCTTGCAAACAGGTTCCCCCCCATGGCACGGTATTCTGAAAACTCAATAGAGGTGTGTTTGCAGACAGAGGTAAAAAAAGCGCTTTGACAGGCAAAAGCCGCTTTACTCAATGCCTTTATTCACTATAGTCTTATTTAACTGCAGTTCTGCCATGGGCCTGCCCTTACCCCGGATAGAATTCATTAAACGATGATGATCGCTCTGCCAAAAGGGTTAATGTGGCCAGACGTAATGATTCAAAATCAGGAAGCTGGCAAAGAGGCTCATCAAAATCGACAACCTGACAATATGTCCACAATCCATAGACTAATAAATAAAAAAACTTCTCACCCACACAGCCTTTAGCCACTCCTTGATACCATTTGGAAAAACACGTTTACTCCCATCGATATATATGATGGAATATATTGATTTTTTTCTGTCGAGATATTTCATGATGAAACGGTTATTTATTCTGTTATTTCTCAGCTTACTGCTGAGCACTACGGTTCATGCCGAACAATTGCTCAAACTCTCTACAACAACGAGCACCGATAACACTGGCTTGTTAGCTTTATTAAATAAAGCTTTTACCGAATCTACTGATATTAATGTTGCGGTAATTGCGGTAGGCACCGGCCAGGCATTGAAGCTTGGTGCTAATGGCGATGTCGATGTGGCATTAGTGCACGCCCCAAAAGCTGAGCTTGAATATGTCGAGGAGGGTTATTTCATTGATCGTCGCTACGTCATGTATAACGACTTTGTATTAGTTGGTCCAGTGAATGATCCTGCGGGGATTACTTCCGCTAAAACCATCACTGAAGCCATGCAAAAAATTGCTCAATCAGGTAGTCGCTTTGTTTCCAGAGGAGATGATTCGGGTACCCATAAAAAAGAACTCCAACTCTGGAAAACTGCCGATATCAATCCCTCTGGCGACTGGTATGTGCAAGCCGGTCAAGGTATGGGGGCGGTACTGAAAATCGCCGATGAAATGTCGGGTTATGCCTTAACAGATCGGGGTACACAGATAGCCTATCAGGAAAAAATGCAGTTAAAACTGCTGTTTGAAGGCGATGCAAAGTTATCCAATCCATACCACATTATGGCGGTTAATCCCGAAAAACACCCTAATGTTCAAACAGACATGGCAAAGCAGTACATTGATTTTGTGACCGGTGAATCTGGTAAGCAGATTATCGATAGCTTCATGATGAATAATCAGCAATTGTTTTTCACCGCACTACCCGAAACCGAATAATCCTTACCAGATAAACAAAAAAGCCGCTGTTAGCTCAAGTTAACAGCGGCTTTTCTATACAGTTTTTAACTGAATATCTGAATTAGAATGCCCACTGACTGCGAACCTGGAATACATCAGGTTCCTGGCCATCAAACGTTCCGCCATCGACATCCAGGACATGCACATAATTGGCTGAGAAACGTAACATCGGCACTGGATACCAGTTCAGCCCCAAGGTCATTGAATCTGCTTCACCACCTTCAATCGCACCATCATTCAAATCCAGCGAGCTATAACGCATCGCGACTTCCCATGCACCAATACCACCGTCACCAACTCTGCGATCGGGTTTTATTCCTCCAAACACGCCGTTTTTATATGGACGCGATTCACCGGTAAGGAAATAGCTGCTTTGAAGATACCAGCCATCAAAGTCAGCATCGCTGATATTGTCACGTTCCACGGATGTACGGATATATTCTGCCTGAGCGGTAAACGGTCCCATGACAGTGGCAAATTCCAGACCGGTTTTCAGCATCGTGTCGGCATTGGTTAATGTAGAAGTATCCACAATGCGCACACCAGAGACACCCGATTCGGGAGCTTGACTGAAACGTACCTCATTACTAGGTTGCAAATCGCGATAATTCAAACCCAGACCAATATGTACGACTTTACCAGGTTCATTGACCGGAGACAGGGTTCCACGCGAACTCCAGCCCCAGCCTTCATCCTCAGCACCACCAGTATTTCCGACAGTATCGCCAAATAAACCGGCCGCCAAAGTCCAATACTGACTGTTACGAGCTCCCATCAATCCCATATGTCGTCCAGCATTAAACGCAGTGGGTAATGCCCGCTCCATAAACATGGTGTTGTTGGCGCTGATCATATAATCAAGACTGAATGGATCTTTGAAATGACCCGCCATAATTTGGTAGTTTTCAAAACCATCATATGAAATAAAGGCATCGGTAATACTGTCGTTATCAAACTCGTATTCCAGCTTATAACCCCAATCGCGATACAGCTCACCGGAGATATACAAACGGGCACGACGAATATCAGTTCCATCTCCCATATCAGGTGAACCACCGTAAGCGGCGGCATCAACCTGTAGCCGTCCACCAACTTTTGTAGAAAACTGACCATCTCGGGTTTTTAGTGATAAACCGCCATTAGTAGATATTTCAATATCTGAGGGTTTGGTTGCTTCAGCCAGCTTTTCATTTATCTCTGCTTTTTCCTGCTCTTTAGTGGCTTTGTTTTCAGCAAGCTCACCCATCAGCCGGCCGTACTGTTCATCAGTAACCATGCCATTTTCATGCAGCATATTAATCAATGTTTCCAGTTCCGATGCCTGAACCGAAAAGCTGAGAGACAGGCCGATGGCAGCTGTCAGCAGGTGTTTTTTGAATAGCATAAGTTTGTTCCTTTTTTATGGTCGAAAATTTTCTGTAATATTATCGACATATTTGGAACCAGCATTAATATTTCTTATCCAAGAAAATAGTAATCTTTTGCTATTGTGATGAAGTTCTAATTTATCAAAAACCCTGCACAAAAATTAGCGATTAACCCCGTCTTTAAACATTTTTTCCAACTCTTAGTTAGCTGTTTTGTTAATGGTGAAACGCTGGGCATTACAGATTTTATTAATTTAATCTCCAGATAATTATGTAACTTCGAAAATCACTTATCGTAATTGTAATATTTCAGCTAAAACGCCCATTGGCTGCGTACCAGAAAAATACGCGGTTCTTGTCCTGCATTTGGTCCACCATCAACATTCAGAACATTAATGTAATTGGCAGAAAATCGTAGCATTGGCACCGGATACCAGTTCAGCCCAAAAGTGAGACTGTCTATTTCGCCACCAATAATATCTTCATCGGTTAAATCCAGTGTGCTGTATCTCGCAACCAGTTCCCAAGCTCCGAAACCGCCCTCGCCCACAAGATGATTTGGATACGGACTACCGAAATCACCATTTTCATAATTCAACGAATCATCGGTCAGGAAAAAACCGCTTTGAATATGCCCCCCAGAAAATCCAACATCCTGCCACACTGTTCGACGTACATCGGTCACCATGTACTCAGCTTGAGCAGACCAGCGATTTCGTACTGCTGCCCATTCCACTCCGCTTCGGGTATAGGTTCGAGCTCCAGGAATAATGCCGGTATCAACAATATCAAAACCGGCCACCCGGGCTTCGGGCTGCTCATCAAATCTCAATGTCGCCTGATCATTTAAATGCCGGTAAAAAGATGCCAATCCAAAATGTAAAACCTTATTGTTATGATTGATGGGTGAAATCGTGAGGCGTGCACCCCCCCCCCAACCCTCATCATTTCGTTCGCGCTGTTCATTGGCATCATCACCAAAAACCCCAGCGGCGGCACTCCAATGCTGACGCTTAGTATCGGCCATCAAACCGATATAACGATCCCCACCAAATGCTCCAAGTAGGCTGCGTTCAATCAACTGAGAATTGGCCGAACTGCTGCGATATTGCAGGCCTAAAGGAATTTCCATAAGCCCCATTCTTAAACGAGCTTGAGGAAAACCAGTGTAACCAATATACGAATCTTTTAATTCACCGCCATCCGTGAAATCGTAATCTACCTTGTATATCCAATCACTGAATATCCGGCCAGACCAGGCGAGGCGAGCACGACGAATATTGGTTCCATCGGCAATTTGAGGCGCACCATCATAATCGGCGGCATCGATCATTAAACGCCCCCGCAGGCGGGTTTCAAATTGACCATCAGTCGTTCTAACGCGAAGCCCACCTTTAGTGGTGACTTCCACTTCAGGCGGCTGAGTGGCTAACTCAAGTTTTTCGGTTATTTCCTGTTTTTCTTTTGCCGTTTTCTGTTGGTTCTGCTCCAGCTCAGCCAACAAACGACCATACTGTTCTTCGCTGACCATGCCATTCTCATGCAGCATATCAATCAATAAACGCAATTCAGATGCGTGGCTCGCCATGGGTAATACGAGAAATAAAACAAACAGCAGTTTTGAAACAAAATTGGACATTGAATAACTCAGCGTTAGGTTGCGGGCTTCGAGAAAATCATTACCCGAGCACATAGGAAAAAATCCTATTTCTCAGTTTAGGCAACGGTTGCTGAATTCAAACTTAATTTTGTGAATAAAGAACTGGATTGAAGAATTTTTTCTTTATATAGAACGTTGCCAGTGACCTGATTTTCCACCAGCTTTTTCCTGCAGACAGACGTCGGAGATCACCATGCCGCGATCGACCGCTTTACACATATCGTAGATAGTCAGCAACGCAACCTGTACCGCGGTAAGAGCTTCCATTTCCACACCGGTTTGGCCCGATGTAGCGACTTCAGCCTGACAATTCACAGCATTATTGGCTGCATCAATTTCAAATTCGACTGTGACTTTGCTTAATGCCAGCGGATGACATAGCGGAATTAAATCCGAGGTACGTTTGGCCGCCATAATGCCGGCGATGCGGGCAATGCCCAACACATCCCCTTTTTTATGATTGCCCTGCTCAATCAGTTTCAGCGTTTCCGGCAACATGATAATCCTTCCGCTGGCGACGGCCTTGCGCTGCGTCACTGCCTTATCACCGACATCGACCATGTGTGCTTCGCCGGCCTGATTAAAATGCGTTAATTCTGCCATTTTGGGTGTTATCCTTATGTTTTGATCCAGGAAACAATCAACCAGATGTCTATTCAAGTCAAATTTTTTGCCAGCCTGCGAGAAAGTCTGGGACAGAGTGAGACCACAGTAGAACAGGCTTCCACTGTGACCGAGGTTTGGGATTTGGCGACGCAATCAGCCACGCCACCAAACAACCTACTGGTCGCCGTCAATCTTGACTATGCCAATATGCAAAGTCAGGTGAATGATGGTGATGAAGTCGCTTTCTTTCCCCCCGTCACCGGAGGTTAATCATGGCCACGCATATTCTCGATGAAGACTTTCAGCCTTATCAATGGCTCAGTGAGTTTTCCCAGCAGATGCCTGCAGGCAGAGATGGTGCAGCTGCCAGCTTTATCGGAACCATGCGTGATTATAACGATGATGCCACCGTCAGAACCATGACGCTGGAACATTATCCCGCCATGACTCAGCGTTATCTCGAACAATTAGAAAAACAGGCTAAAACCGACTGGCCATTAAATGATTGCCTGATCGTGCATCGCGTCGGCGAAGTATTTCCCGGTGAAGCAATTGTATTAATCGGTTGCTGGTCGGCCCATCGCCGTGCGGCTTTGGATGCATGCAACTGGCTAATCGAAGAGCTGAAATATAAAGCGCCGTTTTGGAAAAAAGAACAGAACCAGAGTGGCGAACGCTGGGTAGAGTCCAATACTGATGGTTTATAGGTACTGACAATGATTACCGGAATGTATGCCGCTTTGGCCGCTCTGATGATTGTCGCACTAGCACGAAAAGTCATTAGTCTGCGGCGGCAACATAAAGTAGCTTTAGGCGATGGTGGCCATCAGGATTTACTTGCTGCAATTCGTGCTCATGCCAATGCTGTGGAATATCTACCGATTGGTTTGCTGTTGTTATTACTATTAGAACTCAGCCAGGGCCCCGCCTGGCTAATTCATTTACTGGGCAGCCTGTTTATTATTGGTCGACTGATTCATGCCAATGGCGTCAGCAAAGCCATCATTACTCGCCGGATTATTGGTATGCAATTCACCATCTGGCTGCTGATAATTATGGCAGTGTTGAATCTGTTGGCTTTTGTCGGTATTCAATTACCGGGCTGAGTCGTCGTCATCCAATCCCAACTCTGACCAAATCGCATCAACCCGAGCGACAATCGCCGGATCTTTCTCAATCGGTCTACCCCACTCGCGGTTAGTTTCGCCAGGCAATTTATTGGTAGCATCCATGCCCATTTTTGAGCCAAGACCTGATACCGGTGAAGCAAAATCCAGATAATCAATCGGCGTATTTTCAATTAAAACCGTATCGCGCGCCGGATCCATTCGCGTGGTAATGGCCCAGATCACATCCTGCCAATCACGTACGTTCACATCATCATCGACAACGATCACGAATTTTGTATACATAAACTGCCTTAAAAACGACCAAACCCCCATCATCACTCGCTTGGCATGACCGGCATATTGTTTTTTCATGCTGACCACGGCCATCCGATACGAGCAGCCCTCAGGTGGCAGGTAAAAATCGACAATTTCCGGAAACTGCTTCTGCAGAATCGGCACAAATACTTCGTTTAACGCCACGCCCAGAATCGCCGGTTCATCGGGTGGGCGACCGGTATACGTGCTGTGATAAATCGGATTTTTACGCTGAGTAATTCGCTCAATGGTAAATACCGGAAAGCTGTCGATTTCATTGTAATAACCGGTGTGATCACCGTATGGTCCTTCCGGTGCCATATCATCGGGATAGATAAAACCTTCCAGCACAATCTCGGCTTGAGCAGGCACCTGCAGATCACTGCCGATACATTTCACTAATTCGGTTTTACTACCGCGTAGCAATCCAGCAAACGCATATTCGGACAGTGTGTCCGGCACCGGTGTTACAGCACCTAAAATAGTGGCTGGATCACAGCCCAACACCACAGCGATCGGAAATGGTTCACCCGGATGCGTTTGCTGCCACTCCTTAAAATCCAGTGCCCCACCACGATGCGATAACCAACGCATAATCACCCGATTTTTACCGATGACTTGTTGGCGATAAATGCCTAAATTCTGTCGGGTTTTATGTGGACCTTTAGTGACGACCAAGCCCCAGGTAATTAACGGTGCAGCATCTTCCGGCCAGCAGAGTTGAATCGGATATTCACTCAGATCAATGGCATGTCCTTCAATCACCTGCTCCTGACAAGGGGCTTTTTTCACCACCTTCGGGCCCATATTCAACACCTGACGAAAGATCGGCAACTTATCCCAAGCGTCTTTCATACCTTTCGGCGGCTCAGGCTCTTTCAGAAATGCCAACAACTTGCCAACTTCCCGAAGCGCTTCAACCGAATCCTCACCCATCCCCAAGGCAACGCGTTTCGGCGTACCAAACAAATTGGCCAACACAGGAATCTTGCTGCCCTTCGGGTTCTCAAACAGAATCGCCGGACCACCGGCACGCAACACCCGATCACAAATCTCCGTCATCTCCAGATGGGGATCTACTTCGGTGGTAATGCGTTTTAGTTCGCCCTGTTTTTCCAGGTTGGTGATGAAGTCTCTTAGGTCGGTGTATTTCATGAGATATGATTTGTGAAAAGTAATGTTGTAGCTTACCAGCTTAGGACATGATTTGGCTTAGCAGCTATCTCTATTGAATTATTTTGGATTAATTCGCCATTGAGAGACTGAAACTTATCGACTATTCCAGTAATAATTTTCTAAAGTTTTCATCGTACATTTTATCCCCTCCTCTCCATGAGAATGGTGAGCACAATGAGCACCTTAGTACTGTGAGCACCAAACCTTGAGCATAAGCAATTGTTATCAATGTAATTTTACGAAAACTTGATTTTTAATTATGGACTAAAGCCCACTGTTCATTTTTTGCGTGGTCAAAAAACGAACCAAAAAAGGCCAGCCCATACTCGCCCTGCGGGTTCCCTGCGCTTCTCGATCTGGTCGGGCATGACGGAAATTGATTCGTGGCATCCCTGCCACTCACCCTTCGGGCATCTTCGGCGTCCAAATTTGTTCCAGACAAATTTGTCCCTTCGGTCAAACAGCCGTCATGCTGATCCGACCAGCTCTGCGATGCTCGGCTTCGTATAAGGGCATTTAGGGAAGGTCCCAAAACGTGAGGCTAGTGGATCCCCCTTTTGTGTTGCCGATAAAAATGGTTATCTCAGGATTAGAAATCGGAATGTCTGAGCACAGCGAGTTTTTTCGATTTCCCTGGGATAACCATTTTTATCGGGGAGCCGCAGGCCAACACATGGGGTGCCTTTTTCTTTGGTTCGTTTCTTTTGGGCAAACAAAAGAAATGAACGCCCCGCGGCAGCGTTCCAAGTCATTAACTCAATGAAGTTTTTGAATTTACGAAACACACATTTCGCTTTTTATAGAACTATTTTGTTTCGACTTCCTGTCGAGTAAGGGGAATGCGTGCCCATTCCCCTAACAACCCCAGGGCACCCCTTGTATTGGCCTGCGGCTTCACTGTGTTGATCGCTTGGTCTGGCGTACGGCCAAAACTCGCTGCGCTCACAAATTTGTCTGGAACAAATTTGGACACCGGAGGTGCCCGAAGGGTGAGTGGCATGGATGCCACGAATCAAAAACTGGCGTCCGCCATCCAGACCAAGCTGCGCTACTCGTCAACACAAAAGGGGATAGTTGGTGCTCATCTCAACAATTAGGTTCCTGCTTTAAAATTGAGATTGTTTGGTTTCGCCAGCTCAACCCAACCGACCCTTGAAATACAATCCATATTTATCATCTTGCGTTTTATCGCATCCACCCCAATATAGGTTTAATATGCTTAAATAAAGCTGTTAACTCAGTCAGTTGGAGGTTGTTATGGCTGGAGGATGGTCTAAAGATGGTGCGGTGCAGGATCAGATTGATGCCAGTGTTGAAGATGGTATTCAACAGGCTCGTTCTCGTTTACCAAAGGGTGAAAGTCTGACGCATTGCGAAGAGTGTGAGAAGGAAATTCCCCAAGCAAGACGTGAGGCGGTTCCCGGTGTTCGACTGTGTGTGAAATGTCAGGAAATTATTGATAAGGAAAACAAGGCGTTCAATCTGTTTAATCGGCGAGGCAGTAAGGATAGTCAGCTACGCTAAATCTCGTATTTTATAAGCGGTCAAAAGAGCACTTAAGTGCTCTTTTGCTTTTCAGTATTCAACTATGTAAAGCTGTACTGTGGATTCACTCCAGCAATTCACAACAATTTGATACCGGCCACTTTAAAGTCATTCATAGAAAGTCTGATGTTTATCTGGCTACCAATTTGAGAAATATAAAATGAAAAAATTATTACTGGCGTTACCTTTTATTTTCGCTGCACAGCAAGCTCTGGCAATTGATGATCAGGATAAAGAAAACTATAAAACAAACTACACCAAGCAATTGAAACCGTTAGTTGTACAAAAGTTGAGTGCTGATAGACCTGAAATGTCAGCCCGTGCAATCGATGATGAGGCAAATGCCTATGTGACTAAAATGGCCAGTTGCCAACTGGATGCGTTGCTCCAGTTCTCTGAGGAATATAGTGAAAAAGCCATTATGCCGGTAGCTCAGGGAGCAGATATCGCACAGACCACGCATGATTTGAATCAACAGATGTTGCAGGATATCGAAGCAGGCAACCTATCTAAAGATAAGGCGGCGATGATGATTCAAATTGCACAAGAATCCGCGCAAATTTGTATGAATTCATAAAATCAGAATACTTACTTATAAAAAAGGGCCTTTCGGCCCTTTTTTGTTTACGCGGCAATACCGGTATGTCTTAATAACGCATCAATCTGCGGTTCACGGCCACGGAATTCGATGAACAGTTCCATTGGCTCACGGGAACCACCCTGCTCCAGAATCGCTTCCAGAAATTCCAGACCAGTCTGCCGATCAAAGATCCCTTTCTCTTCAAACTTGGAGAACGCATCGGCTGACAGCACTTCTGCCCATTTATAGCTGTAATAACCGGCGGCATAACCGCCAGCAAAGATATGAGCGAAGCTGTGCGCAAAACGGTTGAATTTGGGCGGTTTCACCACGGTGACTTCATTACGCACCTGTTCCAGAATCTTATCGACTTGATTCGGTTCATTCGGGTTAAATTCCAGATGTAACCGGAAATCAAATAACGAGAATTCCAGCTGACGTAACATCATCATTGCCGATTGGAAGTTACGTGCGGCAAGCATTTTGTCGAACAAATCATCAGGCAATTTTTCACCCGTTTGGTAATGGCCGGAAATCAAATCCAAAGCTTCACGCTCCCAGCACCAGTTTTCCATAAACTGACTTGGCAGCTCGACTGCATCCCAGGCCACACCATTAATACCAGACACACCGGCATATTCAATTTTGGTCAACATATGATGCAGACCATGACCAAATTCATGGAATAAAGTGGTCACTTCATCATGGGTGAACAGAGCCGGTTTATCGCCGACGGGTTCAGAAAAGTTGCAGGTCAGAAACGCCACTGGAATTTCGATTCCTTCGGCAGTACGACGGCGTGCTTTACATTCATCCATCCATGCGCCACCACGTTTATGCTGACGGGCATATAAATCCAGATAGAACTGAGCACGTACGCTGCCATCCTCGGCGACAATTTCGAAAAAGCGCACGTCTTTGTGCCAGACGTCAACATCCTTGCGTTCCCGAATATCCAGTCCGTATAAACGATTGACCACGGCAAACAGCCCATTCACTACTTTGTCTTCCGGAAAGTACGGCTTTAATTCTTCCTGTGAAATTGAATAACGCTGCTGACGTAGTTTTTCAGCAAAATAGGTGACATCCCAGGCTTCGAGTTGATCCTGGTCGGCAGTGGATTTGGCAAAGGCGCGTAATTCTGCATATTCCTGCTCGGCAATCGGTTTTGAGCGCTTGGCCAGATCCTGCAGAAAGTCCAGAACCTGTTGCGGTGATTGCGCCATTTTGGTGGCCAAAGAACGTTCGGCATGATTGGCAAACCCCAGCAGATTTGCCAGTTGATGACGCAGATTCAGAATATCCAGCATCACTTCAGTGTTATCCCATTTGCCCGCATTCGGACCTTGGTCTGAGGCTTTAGTGGCAAACGCGGTATACATTTCTTCACGCAATTCACGATTATCAGCGTAGGACATCACCGGCATATACGATGGGAAATCCAGGGTAAACAACCAACCTTCCTCGCCTTCTCGCTTGGCCATTTGCTCGGCCATTTCAATAGTGGATGGTGGTAAACCCGATAATAATGACTCGTCGGTAATCAACTTACGCCAGGCGTGAGTGGCATCCAGCAAATTTTCTTCAAACTTGGCGGTGCGTTCAGTCATTTGCTGTGACAGCTTTTTGAATTCATCACGTTGTTGCTGATCCAGCTCAACGCCCGACAGACGAAAATCACGGACCGCATTATCAATGACTTTTTTCTGTGCCGTATCCAATTTCTGATACTCAGCGCCTTCGGCAATGGCTTTATAGGCCTGATACAGCATTTCATTCTGGCCCAACTCAGTCGAAAACTCGCTGAGTTTAGGCAAACAAGCGTTATAGGCCTGACGCAGCTCTTCCGAGTTGACCACCGAATTCATATGACTTACTGGCGACCAGACACTGTCAATCAGGGCATCCATATCTTCCATTGGCTGTACCAATGTGTCCCATGTTGGCTCTGAAAGTGTGCTCAAAATAGTGTCAATTTTATTGCGTGCTGTGCTCAACGCATGATCAATTGCGGGCTCAACATGTTCGGCTTTTATTGCGGAAAATGGCGGTAAACGGTGATTTTCCAATAATGGGTTGCTCATAATAGTGTCCTGATTAGGTTCGGTATCGCCAGCAGTGTAGCGCGTGAAGTTATTGTCATGGTAACGCAACAAAACGGTCATCACACTGCAATATCTAATAGATAAGGTTTGCTCAGAATTTTAAGTGAATGAGTGCCTTATGCAAACACAACTAAGTCACAAGCAAAAGCTGAAAGTTCGCACCGTGTTCATTTCGGATATCCATCTTGGCTTCCGAGGCTGCAGTGCCGAGCTCCTCCTTAACTTTTTACATAATGTGGAATGCGAATATCTTTATCTGGTCGGCGATATTATCGACGTCTGGGAAATGAAAAAACGCATGTACTGGCCTCAAGAACATAATAACGTAGTCCGAACCCTGCTCGGTAAAGCCAAGCACAATACCAAGGTCATCTTTGTTCCCGGTAATCACGATGAGATTCTGCGGGATTATGATGGTGCGGTGTTCGGTAATGTGCAGATCCATAACGAAATCATTCATACCACAGCCGATAAACGTAAGTTGTTAATCATTCACGGCGATCAATTCGATAGCGTAGTGAAAATTTCGCCGATGCTGGCCAAAATCGGCAGCCGTTTGTATGAATTTTTACTTAGAGCTAATCGCTGGGTGAATTATTTCCGCCGTAAGATGGGCTTCTCTTACTGGTCACTGGCAGCGTTTTTGAAACACAAAGTGAAAAATGCGGTCCAGTACATCAGTAATTTTGAAGAAGCTGTGGCGCATGAAGCTTCTAAACAAGGGGTGGATGGTGTGGTCTGCGGCCATATTCACCGTGCGGAAATAACGCGCATACATGATATCGATTACTATAATTGTGGCGACTGGGTAGAGAGCTGCACAGCATTGGTTGAACATCCAGATGGTCAGATGGAAATCATCCCTTGGGCTGAAGTATTTAATCAGCACGTTTTGATTGCCAAAGCCGCTTGATGAAACTGGCGATTATTACCGATGCCTGGGAGCCTCAGGTCAACGGGGTTGTGCGCACTCTGGGGAAAACCCGTGACCATCTGCAGGAAATGGGCTATGACGTTACCATGCTCACGCCGCTGAATTTTAAAACGATTCCCTGTCCCAGCTATCCCTCAATTCGTCTGGCATTAATGCCATACCGAAAACTGGCAAATATGCTCGACAATCTGCAAGCCGATGCAGTGCATATTGCCACTGAGGGTCCATTAGGCATGGCCGCCAGACGTTGGTGTCTGCGTCATAATATCCATTTCACCACGTCATTTCATACTCAGTTTCCAGAATATCTGCGTTTGCGTTTACCGATTCCGCTTAGTTGGAGCTATGCATGGTTAAGGCGTTTTCATCGCCCGGCGGTGAGAACACTGGTACCTACCATTTCACAACAGCGACGCTTGCAAGAATATGGATTTCAAGATGTTTATGTATGGGGACGAGGTGTCGATACCGATATATTCACGAAAGATAATGCCAAAAATTATGACTTACCCCGCCCGGTTTTTATCAATATGGGCCGGGTTGCAGTCGAAAAAAACATTGAAGCATTTTTGGATTTGGATTTACCAGGCAGTAAAGTAGTGATTGGCGATGGTCCTGATCTGGAGATGTTGAAAAAACGCTATCCTGATGTGATCTTTACCGGTGCCAAATTTGCTGAAGAACTCGCTGCCTATCTGGCCGGAGGAGATGTTTTTGTTTTTCCGAGTCAAACCGATACCTTCGGCTTGGTAATTCTGGAAGCGATGGCTTGCGGTCTGCCTGTAGCCGCTTATCCGGTCACCGGGCCTAAAGATATTATTATTCAGGGCAAAACCGGCGAGCTGGATTGGGATTTGCATAAGGCGGCGTTAAATGCGCTGAATCTGCAAAAAACCGATTGTATTGCTTATGCACATGAAAATAGCTGGCACAAATGCAGCGAAGTATTTTCCGGTTATATGTATAACAACCATCCAGAATCACAGGTTAAAACTGCGCAAATGCTGGGCCAGAAAAGCGGATGAAACATTCTTTTGATGTTGCAAAGTGACAACACCATCATACTTTCTTGGTATTGGTACAACAGATCACTTGATTAGCCTGGAACTGCCGTGAGATTATTCTCGTTAAATTTGTTTCAGGGAATGCCACAATGTTCGATCTAAAAGTTTTTTCCAGGCTCAGCCTGCTCGGTTTATTGGTTCTGTTCACAGGTTGTGCCACCGTACAATCACCTGATGAACGTGATCCATATGAAAGCTATAACCGTGCAATGTATCAATTTAACGATACTGTAGATCGGGCAGTGTTAAAGCCTGTTGCCAAGGGTTACGATGTTGTTGTTCCTGATGCGATCAGCTGGGGCGTCAGCAATTTCTTCAGTAATCTGAATGATATTACAGTCGCCATCAACAGCCTGTTGCAAGGTAAATTCAGCCAGGCAGCTGATGATACAGGTCGTTTTCTGTTAAACAGCACCGTTGGTGTGGCAGGTATCTTTGATGTTGCCGGTCATGCTGGCAACAAGAAACGTAACGAAGATTTCGGCCAGACACTGGGAGCCTGGGGTGCTGAACCCGGCGCATACATCGTATTACCGTTTTTTGGTCCCCGCACTGTGCGTGACTCATTTGGTTTAGTGGGCGATATGTTTACTGACCCGGTGATGTATGTTGAGGGTCCGGGCGCACGTAATGCCTTTGCAGGTACACGTTTAGTGGATACCCGTGCCAATTTGCTTAAGTCAGAACGGGTTTTGGATGAAGCTACTGATGACGAATATGCATACGTAAGAAATGCCTATCTGCAGCGTCGTCAATATTTGGTTTACGATGGTAACCCGCCAGATGATGATGATTTTGATTTGTTCGATGACCAGTAATACATCGCGACATAACAATTCTCCACCGTTATAATAAAAAGAGCCGGATTTAGTCCGGCTCTTTTTATTTTTAAGGTTCCATCATCGGTTATTAAATGACTTCTTTTCTATTTATAAGCGCCATTATCAGTGGGTTGGTCCTATTGATCTGGGGAGCGGATAAATTTATTGATGGTGCGGCAGGCATTGCATCGAACTTGGGGGTTGCTCCCTTAATTGTCGGCTTAACTATCGTTGGTTTTGGTACCTCTGCTCCAGAAATGATAGTTTCAGCATTCGCCGCATTTGATGGTGCTCCTGCCCTGGGTATTGGCAATGCCATTGGCTCCAATATCACCAATATTGGACTGGTTTTGGGCGTCACGATTCTGGTCACTCCTCTGGCGATTCACTCCATTACCCTGAGAAGAGAATTTCCGGTATTAGTCTTTATCATGTTCCTCTCCCTGTTGTTATTGCTCTGGGATATGCAACTGGATCGGATTGATGGCCTGGTTCTGTTTACAGGCTTTATATTGACGCTAGGAGGCATGGCATGGCTGGCTGTTAAAAGTGCTCAGGACGATCCGCTGAAAATTGAATTTACTCAGGAATATCAGCAGCCAAAACGCTCACTGAAAAAATCCATCGTACTGTTTTTGACAGGATTAATTGCCTTACTGGGGGGAGCCAAACTCTTAGTCTGGGGAGCAACTGGTGTCGCGCAATTGTTGGGCATAAGTGATTTAGTGATTGGCTTAACCGTCGTTGCCATTGGCACCAGTCTGCCAGAGTTAGCCGCCTGTATTTCATCTGCTCTGAAAAATGAACATGACATTGCCGTTGGCAATATTCTTGGTTCAAATATCTTTAATCTGCTTGCTGTTCTTGCCATGCCGGGTCTGATTCACCCAACGAAAGTAGATTCGCTACTGCTAACCCGCGATTTTAGCTTTATGATTGGCCTGACAATCGTGCTTTATCTGTTTGCAAGATTTTGTTTAAAAGGCCGATTGGGACGCCCGGTTGGTTTATTATTACTACTGGTTTATGCAGGCTATATAAGTTTGCTGGCGTATCAAGGTGTGCATAACGGTATATGAAAATAGATTCGGATAAATTAAAACAATTGGCGCTGGCAGTCATCGATACCGAGCTGGAGTCTGTAATGTTGCTCCGCGATAGAGTGGATGATGATTTTGTTCGAGCGTGTGAGTATCTGCTGCAATGTCAGGGTCGTATTGTGGTGATTGGCATGGGTAAATCAGGCCATATCGGCAGTAAAATCGCTGCTACGTTGGCCAGCACCGGCAGTCCGGCATTTTTTGTTCATCCGGGAGAAGCCAGTCATGGTGATTTAGGTATGATCACCGACAAAGATGTGGTTCTGGCATTATCCAACTCCGGTGAAACTGCCGAGATTCTGACCATATTGCCATTGATTAAACGACTGGGCGTACCATTAATCACTATGAGTGGTCGTATGGACTCAACACTTTCGTTATGTGCTGATGCAACTATCAACGTCAGTGTTAAAAAAGAAGCCTGCCCATTGGGACTGGCCCCAACATCCAGTACTACCGTCGCATTAGTGATGGGGGATGCACTGGCCATTGCGTTATTGGAAGCTCGTGGCTTTACCGCTGAAGATTTTGCCCTTTCTCACCCGGGTGGCAATCTTGGTAGACGATTGTTATTACGTGTCAGCGACATCATGCATATCGGCGCAGCCATCCCTAAAGTAAATGAAAAGGCATTGCTGCGCGAAGCGCTGATTGAAATGTCCGACAAAAGTTTGGGCATGACCGCCGTGGTCGATAATGATGACAAATTGGTGGGGATTTTCACCGATGGTGATTTACGTCGAGTCCTGGCACAGGAAGTAAATATTTTAACCGCCCCGCTGCAGGAACATATGACACAACATTGTAAAACGGGGCATGCAGAGATGCTTGCCGCAGAAGCATTACAGATGATGCAGCAATATAAAATCAACGGCCTGTTGATTACCGATAAAAACCATAACTTAACAGGCGCACTGAATATGCACGATTTATTACGTGCCGGTGTGGTCTAATTTTCAGGACAGATCAATGCAAGATATAACGGCTCGCGCCAAACAAATTAAACTGGTTATTTTTGATGTCGATGGTGTACTGACTGATGGCAGTATCATTATTGGTGATGATGGTGAGGAACATAAGGCATTTAATTCGCGTGATGGCCACGGCATGAAACTGCTGCAATACACCGGTGTCGATATTGCTATTATCACTGGACGCACCTCCAGAGTGGTTGAACATCGTATGCAAAGTCTTGGAATTAATCTGGTTTACCAGGGACAAAAAGTAAAGCTGCCAGCCTTTGAGGAACTGTTAAAAACCCTTAAGCTGAAACCGGAACAATGTGCTTATGTCGGTGATGACTGGGTGGACTTGTCCATCATGAGCAGAGTCGGTTTAGCGATAGCCGTTCAGGATGCTGATGCTGTGGTGAAAAAACATGCGCACTGGATCACTCCGTCCATGGGTGGTAGAGGTGCTGCCCGTGATGTATGTGAATTAATAATGGAAGGACAGGGAACCCTGCAGGACCAAATTGAACGCCATTTTTAATATTCCAATTTATATCAAAATTGCTTTACTGCTAGTCGCGGGGATCAGTCTGTGGATGTTGCTTAGCAAACCTGAAGCACCAAAAACTGAACGCGCCGTGCACTACAGTATCGATTTTGGAATGACCGATTTCAAGATGACGGTAATGGATATCAATGGCAAACCATCGCGGGTAATTACCGGAGAAACGCTGTATCACTATCCGGAGAATGACCGTACTGAAATTTTCAGTCCAAACACCCTGTTTATTGCGCCGGAAAACAATGATTGGATCATTGAGTCAGATCATGCTGAAACTCAGGGTGAAGGCGAGAACATTCTTCTCACCGGCAATGTTATTATTACCAACAAAGATCAACCGGAAATACAGTTATTAACTGAAGTTCTGAATCTGGATACTGTCAACAACACGGCGTATACCGATCAGCCGGTGACCATGAAATCGCCTCATGGCGATACCCATTCAGTGGGTTTTCATGCCGCTTTACAAGAAGAAACTATTAATCTGCACTCTAGGGTGAGAGGACAATATAATGCGCCACCTGTTAATTAATCTGCTTTGGGGAATGACCATCATCCCATCCATTGCCCTCGCCTTACCAAGTGATCGCGAGCAACCGATAAATATTGAAGCAGATCACGCGCAGCTTGATGATGAAACCGGTGTCACGCAATATAAAGGCGATGCCATACTGACACAGGGCACTTTACGTATCGAAGGTGATGTCATTACTTTTTTCTATGACGAAAACCGCGAACTGGAAAAAGCTATTGCTGAAGGTAACCTTGCCACTTATGAACAAGTACATAAGGAAGGGGATAAACCGGTTAAAGCAAAAGCCCTGCAGATGGAATACCATGCCAGCAAACAACGTATCTTTCTGGTCGGCCAGGGTTATGTTTGGCAGTCAGGCGATGAATTCCGTGGCAATCATATCGAATACGATATCGACAGAAATATTGTTATTGCCAACTCAAGACCGGTCGAAGTCGATGGACAGCAACAGTCCAGTGGTCGCGTTCACATCACCATCCAGCCGCCTGGTCAACGCGAAAAAAATAAAAGTAAACCGGCAGAACCTGCTGTTGAAGCGCCTCAACCGTTAACTGAGGCTCCTGAACAGCAATCGGACATGAGCTACCCTACTGCGGTGACTCAGACCACTTTGAATGTCAGAACCGGTCCCGGGACTCAATATGAACGACTTGGGGCGTTTGTCGAAAACACTGAAGTGATCGTGCTGACCCGTCAGCCTGAATGGGTACAAGTCAGAGGTATGAGTGGGGATAAAGCCATTATTGGTTGGGTCAGTGCACGCTACCTGCAAATGAATCCTGAATAATCACGGAATTTAAATGAGTCAGCTTTCTGCAAGGTCGCTCGCCAAGCAATTTGGCGATCGGTTGGTTGTTAAAAATATTTCCCTTGAAGTAAACAGTGGTGAGATTGTGGGCTTGCTTGGTCCCAATGGGGCGGGTAAAACGACCAGTTTTTACATGATTGTCGGATTGATTCCAGTTGATCACGGCAGTATTTTTCTCAATCAACGCGAACTTACCCACGAACCTATCCATACCCGGGCACAATTGGGGATAGGATATCTGCCACAGGAAGCCTCGGTATTCCGTAAATTGTCCGTTGAAGACAATCTTTACGCTATTATCGAAACCCGGAAAAACCTCAGTATCATTGCCAAAAAACAGTTGCTGGAAAAATTACTCGAAGAATTCCATATTGGTCACATCCGCAAATCATTAGGCATGGCATTGTCCGGTGGTGAAAGACGTCGTGTGGAAATAGCCCGCGCCTTAGCCATGGATCCACAATTTATCCTGCTGGATGAACCCTTCGCCGGTGTTGATCCGATTTCTGTTCTGGATATACAGGGTATTATCAAGGCACTGGCTGCGAGAGGTATCGGCATATTAATCACCGATCATAATGTACGTGAAACACTGAGCGTTTGTGAGCGTGCCTATATATTCAACGAGGGTGAGGTGATCGCAAAAGGCAGTCCAGATGAAATCCTTCAGGATAAGCATGTTTTAAGTGTTTATCTGGGACGGGACTTTCGCCTATAAATTACTAGCAGGCAATTTCCACAATACGCTTCTGTTGGAGTAAGATGAATTGAACTCTGTTTGAGTACTTTTTATGTGTCGATTGATTGCGCTTGCCCTGTTGTTAATTACCAGCTCATCCCTAGCTGAAGAGGCAAGTCAAAAACTCACCCCTGTCTCAATCAAACTTCACTGGCAGCATCAATTTCAATTTGCGGGTATCTACGCTGCAAAAGAACAAGGCTATTATCAGGATGCCGGGCTGGCAGTAACCATACTTACCGGGCAAAAAGCACCTTTCAACGATGTGGAAGCCGGCAATGTTGAATTTGGAATTTCCGGTGCTGGATTGGTGGTAGAAAGACTTAAAGGGCGCCCTTTTGTAGCGCTCGCGGCGATTTTTCAAAGCAGTCCCTATACCTGGTTGGTCAGAGCAGACTCATCGATAACACAACCCACTGATTTTGTCGGTAAAACAGTCACTCGTCAGTCTTATGCTGATGATTTATCTGCCATGTTGCTACGATTTGGGATAGATCCTTCACAGCTCAATATTGTCGATCCCTCGCCCGAGGATATTGATAATTTAATTGACGGAAAAGTAGATGCGCTGACCGCATATATTTCCAATGAACCCTTCCAGATGTTAAGTCGCGGCGTGGATTATCGGACATTGTCACCCCATGAATACAACATCAACTTTTACAGCGATATCATCTTTACCTCTGAACGTTATTTAAAACGTCAGCCAGGAGATGTAGAAGCCTTTCACAGTGCAACCTTGCGTGGTTGGCAATATGCTCTGGAACACCCTTATGAAATGGTTGATCTGATTTTAAAAAACTACAACACGCAAAATAAAACGCGTGCACATCTGGAATTTGAAGCTGAAAAGCTTAGTGAGCTCAGTTTGTACCCTACAGTTTCACTGGGCCATATGACGATTGAGCGTTGGCAAAAAATTGCTGAACATTATCAGCATTTAGGCTTGGTTAATGATGACCAGGCGCTTAACGGCTTTATCTATGACACAACGCCAGGTGTGTCCATCTGGTTTAAATGGCTGGTGGTTTCACTTGGCATATTAGCCTTGTTAACAATGATTGGCTATTTCATCAAACGCCATCATGCCAAAATACTCAGTAACCAGATTGCGATACAAACAGCAGCGCTGGAAGCAGAACTGAAAAAAGGTAAGGCACTTGAGCAGAGAGCTAAACGTGAAAGTGATCGTTTACAAACCTTGCTTAACCATACCCTTGAAGGCGTTATTACCATTGATGAAACGGGCATTATCCAGAATTTTAATGTCGCTTCAGTTCGCCTGTTCGGTTATCAGCCAGAAGAAATTATCGGGCAGAATATTACCCAGCTGATGCCAGCCCAGCATCGTAAAAATCACGAACATGGGATGTCGCGATTCCTCATTAGTGAGCAATCCACCATAATTGGCCAGCCAGTTGAGTTGGAAGCATTACACAAAAGTGGGCAAATCATTCCCATCGAACTGACGCTGAGCGCATTTCAATGGGAAGGCCATTATTTTTTTACGGGTATCGTCCGAGATATTTCTCTTCAAAAAGCTGAACATCTGGCATTAATCGCTGCCAAGGAAGAAGCTGAAAAAGCCAACCAGGCAAAATCGGAATTCCTGTCGGCAATGAGCCATGAATTACGCACGCCTTTAAATGCGATTCTGGGGTTTGCCCAGTTACTGCAAAGTGACAATGATGCGCCACTCACAGAAACCCAGCAAGATAGTTTAAAGCTCATCATTCACAGTGGTGAGCACTTGCTCAAGTTAATTAATGATGTGCTGGAGCTGGCTAAAATTGAGACGGGTTCAGTGGACGTATCGATTGAGCCGGTGAATGTCAGTGTCGCAATTAATCATTGTTTGCCCATGCTGAAAAACCTGGCGGCTCGCTATCGTGTGATCATTCATACTGATGACATTCCTGAACAGCTGGTACTCGCTGATTTAACAAAACTCAAACAGGTGCTGATAAATCTGGTCAGTAATGCCATCAAATATAATCGCCCTGATGGCAAAGTTATTATTAGCGGTGAGGTAATTGATTCCACTAAGCGCTTGCGTATCACTATTCAGGATACAGGCATGGGAATTCCACGGGATAAGCAGGCCTATCTGTTTACGGCATTTGATCGTCTGGGTCAGGAAAACTCGGACATTGAAGGAACCGGAGTCGGATTGATTGTGACCAAGAGACTGATAAAAGCCATGGACGGGCATATTGGTTTTGAAAGCACAGAAAATCAAGGCACTCGATTCTGGGTAGAGTTACCCATAACAGACAACAATAACCAGAATGATGAAGTGCATCAGCAGGCTGAATCAATTAAAGCCGAAAATCCATTTAACTCCTCTGCTTCGACTCTCATTCTGCATATAGAAGATAATCCGGCCAATATCAAATTGATGGAAGCATTTTTTGATCGTCTGCCCCAATACACGTTGCATATTTGCAAAACAGCTGAGGCAGGACTGGACTGGCTGGAAAGTAATATGCCAGCCGTGATATTGATGGATATCAATCTCCCCGGAATCAGCGGCTTACAGGCTACCGAGCAGATCATGGCTAATCCGAAACTCCGGCACATTCCGGTGATCGCGGTTACCGCTGCCGCCATGCCTTATGATTTGCAGCAGGCAGAAGGCCTGTTTACTGCCTATCTCACCAAACCGGTTAATTTTATTCTGCTGACGGAATTATTAAATAAATACAGTAAGCCAGAGGTTTATTGAACTGAAGGATAACCTTCCCGCTCTGGAAAAAATAACAAGGGCTCAACACGGGCATTATTCAAACTCACACCAAGGTGCAGGTGTGGACCGGTAACACGGCCAGTGGCGCCAACCGTGCCGATAATCTCGCCCTGTTGAATTTTTTGTCCTGCTTTGACATCAATCCGATCCAGATGACAAAACATGGTCACGAGACCCTGACCATGGTCAATCATTACTGTATTGCCATTGAAAAAGTAATCGCCGGTATCCGTCACTATTCCGTTGGCCGGTGCCATAATTTCAGTACCTGTTGCCGCTGCAATATCAATACCGCTGTGTGGATTACGCTCTTCGCCATTAAACACACGACGACGGCCAAATAAACCACTGACCCTTCCTTCAATGGGCCAGACAAAATTAAACGGCACATTGTCGCTGGCACGCCAATGACGTAAGGCTTTATTTATTTTGGCTGTTTCGGCTTCGATGCGCTCCATATCTTCCGCATAGGGATTGACCTTACGATCGTCAGGAACATTTATCCGTTGAGTGGGATAAGCTTTATCTTTGACCTCAAACATAATGCTGCTTAACGCACCCTGACTTTCCACCAGAATTTTGTGATTCCCCGACTCGGCTGCTAGCGGAATGCCAACTACAGCCTGCCATTGCGAATCTTGTTTTACCACTAGCACCTGTTGTTTTTGATAGGTCACCTCAGGTGCTACATTTCCCTCGATTTCCAAAGGCAAAATGACGACACCACCTGGCACTGGTAATTGTTGTGGTAAAGCCCAGGCAGGTGAACAGACTAATAGAACCAGCCAATAGCACAATCTATACATCATTTCTTACGACGAACTTCACAGTCCAATTGACCTTCAAATAAACGAATTTGCAGGGATTGTCCGATTGCTACTTCATCAGATCGGTAAATAACATTACCAGTCTGTGAATCACTGGTGATGCTGTAACCGCGCTCCAGTGTGTTGAGAGGGCTAACCACCGATAAGGTACGCATCAACTGGGCCAGCTGCTTTTTTTGATTGGTAATTTGTTGACCGGTCAAACGGTTTAATTGTGAAGAGAGTGCCTCTACATGCTGCTGCTGTTGCTTCAAACGGGAGATCGGTAACAATCGCTTTAAGCGGTCATGCAGATTCTGGCTTTGTAACCTGAATTGCTGCTGCTGTACCGAAAAGGCTTTTTCAAACCGCTGTGTTAAATCCTGCAGTCGGGTTTGCCGCCAGCTGATTCGCAACTTTGGATGAGGAAATCTTACTGAAAGATAATCCAGTTGTTGCTGCTTGCCTTGTAACCGCCGCTGGATACTGTAATCAAGTTGCGTTTGCAGACGTTTTAACTGTTGCTGCTGGAGTTTAATTTGCTGCTGCGGGCGGGGCAGACGTTGAGACAGATGCCGAATATGCCGTTGTTCATTGGCAAGTTTTTGCTGAATACGACTGCCCAGATTCTGCAACAAACCGCGAAGATTTAAGGCTAATTGGCGCGCTTCAGGTACCGCCAGTTCAGCTGCCGCCGAAGGCGTTGGAGCCCTGACATCTGCAACAAAATCGGCAATGGTAAAATCAATTTCATGGCCTACCGCGCTGATGGTCGGTATCTGACAGGCAAACAAAGCTCTGGCAACCAACTCATCATTGAAGCTCCACAGATCTTCCAGTGAGCCACCTCCACGCCCTACTATCAGCAAATCACATTCCTGTCGCTGATCGGCAGTTTGAATAGCATTTGCAATCTGCCGTGGCGCTGTTTCACCTTGTACGGCAACGGGATACAGAATCACTTTGATTGCCGGAAAACGCCGTTTCAAAACATGCAAAATATCGTGAACCGCTGCGCCATCCGGTGAAGACACAATGCCGATGGTTTGCGGCAACGACGGTAACGGTTTTTTATGAGCGGTATCGAATAAACCTTCCTGACCCAGTCGGGCTTTTAATGCTTCATAAGCGCGTTGCAATGCGCCGCTACCCGCTTCTTCCATATGCTCAACAACCAGCTGAAATTCGCCACGACCTTCATAAAGGGTGACTTTGACGCGCAGTAATACCTGCATGCCATTTTCCGGTGTAAAGCGTAATTGTTGATTGCGTCCACGAAACATTGCACAGCGTACTTGCGCAGCTGAGTCTTTTAACGTGAAATAAATGTGCCCTGACGCCGGCATTGCCAAATTGGAGATTTCCCCTTCCACCCACAAAAGCGGAAACGAACCATCCAGCATCAGCCGGACTTCTCTGACCAATCGCGAAACCGGATATACATCCTTGACAGCACGGGCAGCGAGTTTTACTTGCGAATCCGATGTCATAAGTGATGCCATAAACCACTAAGTTCCTGATATAATTTATCGATCATATTACAGTAAATTCGGGAACCCGCCTCATGAGAATTGCGCAAGAAGCCCTGACATTTGATGACGTTTTATTACTCCCCGCCTATTCAAATGTTCTGCCGCGTGATGTCAGTTTGTCAACTCAATTGACACGTGATATCACCATTAATATTCCACTGCTTTCTTCTGCCATGGACACCGTCACTGAAAGCCGGTTGGCGATCACTATGGCACAGGAAGGTGGTCTGGGTATTTTGCATAAAAATATGACCATCGAACAACAGGCAGATGAAGTTCGCAAAGTGAAAAAATTTGAAAGCGGTGTGGTACGGGATCCCATTACCGTTAGTCCTAATACCTCTATTGGTGCTGTCGTTGAACTTACTCGTGCTCATAATATCTCCGGCGTCCCGGTTGTCGATGGCGATGATTTGGTGGGCATCGTGACCAGCCGTGATTTACGATTTGAAAAACATTTTGATAGTCCAGTCTCATCGATCATGACCGGCAAAGATAAATTGGTCACTGTAGGCGAAAATGCCACCCGTGAAGAGGTGCTGCATTTATTGCATACCAACCGCATTGAAAAAGTCCTGGTTGTCGATGATAACTTCCACTTGCAGGGCATGATCACAGTAAAAGATATTCAAAAACAAACGGATAACCCACTGGCATCAAAAGATGCACAGGAGCGTTTACGGGTTGGTGCTGCGGTAGGAATTGGTTCCGAGAGTGAAGCGCGCGTGGATGCTCTGGTAGCTGCTGGAGTGGATGTGATTGTTGTTGATACGGCACACGGCCACTCTCAAGGCGTTTTGGATCAGGTGCGTTGGGTCAAAAAACACTATCCTCAAGTTCAAGTCATCGGCGGTAATATCGCGACTGCTGCTGCAGCCAAAGCTTTAGTTGAAGCCGGTGCAGATGCGGTAAAAGTCGGTATCGGTCCCGGCTCTATCTGTACCACACGTATCGTCGCCGGTGTAGGTGTACCACAAATCAGCGCTATCAGTAATGTCGCGGCAGCACTGGCTGGAACCGGTATACCCTTAATTGCTGATGGTGGCGTACGCTATTCGGGTGATATTGCCAAAGCCATTGTAGCCGGCGCCCATGCCATTATGATTGGTGGAATGTTTGCCGGTACAGAAGAAGCTCCTGGCGAAGTGGAATTATTCCAAGGTCGTGCTTATAAATCGTATCGCGGTATGGGATCCATGGGTGCCATGCAACAGAAGCAAGGATCCAGTGATCGTTACTTCCAAGAGTCTAGTGAACCTGACAAACTTGTTCCGGAAGGCATTGAAGGTCGAGTGCCCTTCAAAGGGAATCTGAGTCCGGTTATCCATCAGTTGATGGGCGGTGTTCGGGCTTCCATGGGCTATACCGGTAGCCGTACTATTGAAGAAATGCGGACCAAACCTGAGTTTGTTCGTGTGACTTCTGCTGGTATGAATGAAAGCCATGTCCATGACGTAACTATTACCAAAGAAGCACCGAATTACCGGGTTAATTAATTTTTGAATAATGCCGGCTTCTCCCCGGAAGCCGGTATTTTTTATCTGACTGTAAGAGAGATTCATGAGCAGCCATATTCACGACCACCGCATTCTAATCCTTGATTTCGGGTCACAATATACCCAACTTATTGCCCGCCGAGTACGCGAAGCCGGTGTGTATTGTGAGTTACGCAACCCGGATATCAGCGAAGCGGAAATTCGTGAATTTGCTCCAAAAGGTATCATTCTTTCCGGTGGCCCTGATTCAACGATTGGTGAGTCTGCACCAGCTGCACCACACTGTGTATTTGAAATGAATGTGCCCGTGCTGGGTATCTGCTACGGCATGCAAACCATGGCCACACAACTTGGGGGCAAGGTCGAATCGTCATCTCACCGGGAATTTGGCTACGCTAAAATTCGTGCTCATGGCCATTCTGCGTTTTTAAAAGATATTGAAGACCATACAACCCCAGAAGGCTTTGGCATGTTGGATGTATGGATGAGTCATGGTGATCGGGTCAGCCAGTTGCCTGATGGATTTAAAGTTATTGCCAGCACGGACAGTGCACCCATTGCAGGTATGGCAGATGAAGAACGACAGTTCTACGGTGTCCAGTTCCATCCTGAAGTCACCCACACAACTCAGGGGCAACGGATGATTTCGCGTTTTATCAGCGAAATCTGTGGCTGTGAAACTTTATGGACCTCCGCCAATATTATTGAAGACAGCATTGAAACCATCCGCCAGCAAGTGGGCAAAGATGAAGTATTGCTGGGTTTATCTGGTGGTGTTGATTCCTCGGTAGTGGCAGCTTTACTGCACCGTGCAATTGGCGATCAGCTGATTTGTGTGTTTGTAAATAATGGCCTGTTGCGTGAAAACGAAGGCGACCAGGTGATGGCGATGTTTGCCAAACACATGGGTATTCGCGTGATTCGTGTTGATGCAGAAGATCGTTTCTTGTCTGCTCTGGCAGGTGAAAATGATCCGGAAGCCAAACGTAAAATCATTGGCCGTGAGTTTGTTGAAGTATTTGATGAAGAAGCTTCCAAACTGACAAATGTGCAATGGCTTGCTCAAGGCACTATATATCCTGATGTAATCGAATCTGCTGCCTCTAAAACCGGTAAAGCCCATGTGATTAAAACACATCACAATGTCGGCGGCTTACCGGAGCACATGAAACTCAAATTAATTGAGCCTTTACGCGAATTGTTTAAAGATGAAGTGCGTAAACTGGGCGTTGAATTAGGCTTGCCAAGCGATATGGTCTATCGCCACCCATTCCCTGGCCCAGGCCTTGGCGTACGTATTCTGGGTGAAGTCAGAAAAGAATATGCCGACTTATTGCGTAAAGCCGATAACATCTTTATCGAAGAACTACGCGCGCATGATTTGTATGATAAAACCAGCCAGGCGTTTGCAGTATTTTTACCCGTTAAATCAGTTGGTGTAATGGGTGATGGTCGTCGCTATGACTATGTAGTTGCATTGCGTGCAGTCGAAACCATTGATTTTATGACCGCTCGCTGGGCACACCTGCCTTATGAGTTTCTGGATCTGGTGTCACGTCGGATTATTAATGAAATCAATGGTATATCACGAGTAGTCTACGATATCTCTGGTAAACCACCTGCTACTATAGAATGGGAATAAAGCGGTATCACTTTGTAATTGAAGGTCGCGTGCAAGGTGTCAGCTATCGTATGTCAGCGCAAATTTCAGCGCAGAAAATAGGCGTAACAGGCTGGGTGCGAAATCTGCGCGGTGGGCAGGTTGAGATGGTCGCAGAAGGTGAACCCGCTCAACTGGAACAATTACTCGAATGGGCCTGGCAAGGACCGAATTTTGCACAGGTCACTGATATCAGCCTGGAAAAACTAACCGCTACTGGCGAATTTAGCCAGTTTGAGATTCGTTAGTCCAATAAATATTTAAGGAGACGGTCATGGCACAACGTTTTAATAGTAAAGGCTTTTTATTACGTTTGTTGTTTGCCGTTTTGCTGGTATTTATCAGTTATAACCCGAGTGGTTATAGCTATTATCATTGGGCCAATGACGCTCTGTTTGGTAACGCTGGTATGAATATTACCCCACCATTTGCCATGGCCACCGTTATTATCCTGATTGGCTGGACGGTTTATCTCAGAGCAACATTCCGCTCATTAGGTGGATTTGGTCTTATCCTCGCGTTTGCCTTTTTTGCCATTATTATCTGGTGGTTATTTGATTTAGGTATTCTGGAATTCCGTCATCATGCCGCTTTTACCTATATCATTTTATTTCTTATCGCTACTGTGCTCGCAGTGGGAATGTCATGGTCGCACATACGGCGTCGCTTATCAGGTCAAGCCGATATGGATGATGTCGATGAGTAAGCCATAAAAATTTTTCTGATCCAACACTAATTTTCAGTTTGAATTAAGCCTCGAGGATTATCGTTCTTCTTTAAGTCATATCAATGTCTGGCATTGGTAGAGTAACCAAGTTGAAGGATAAACGCATGGCTCTTTTCTCGGATAAAACCCGATCGAGATTACTACTTATTGTATTACTGCTCAGCACGATTTTAAGTGGCTGCCTCTGGTTCAGCACCGTGAGTTCTGCCACAACTAAAACCAGTGAAGTCTGGGATCTTAATCACTATCTGCTCAGTAAAACGCTGATGATTGATGGTATAGAAGATAACTTATCCGGCATAACCTATCATCCTGATTCTGGAAATCTTTATGGCATTATTAATAATCCTGAGCAGATCGTTGTCATCAGTAAAAATGGTCAATTGCTGAGAAAAATTGATTTAATAGGTTTTTCTGATACTGAAAGTATTGATTATGTAGAAGGCAATCGATTTATTATCAGCGAAGAGCGGCAGCAGACCATTAGCTTTGTTGACATACTCGAGACAACGAAAGAAGTTCACTATTCTGATGTCAAAACCCTTGCCCTGCTTCCCCCTGAAAAAAATAATAAAGGCATTGAGGGGATTGCCTTTTCACCGCGACACGGCGTGTTTTTTGTGCAAGAGATCCCGGCCCGGATAATGCATTTTGCATTGGAAAATGATGAGCAGACCAAGCAGTTTGATGTAATGAAAAACCTGCGTCTGGAGGTCGATGACTTCTCGGGTCTTACCTTGTTGCAGGGCCCGGAAGAAAGATTACTGGTTTTAAGTGATGACTCACACAGCCTGCACGTAATTGATTTGTCGGGAGAGGAAATATCACGAATCAGATTAGGCAGTGGTCCTTATCGTCTTTGGCCTAAAATGAGCCAGCCTGAAGGGGTTACAACCGATGCTGAGGGTAATATCTATGTTGTTGGCGAACCTAACCAGTTTATGGTGCTGAGAAGAACGACACCATTGTAAATTTTGGACATTAAAAAGGGCGGTTTCCCGCCCTCTTCAGTGTTTCATTTACCTTGATTTACGCTTCATAGGTTGATGCTGAAACATTACCGCCTCTGCCGGTCCAGTTGGTATGGAAATATTCACCGCGAGGCTTATCCAGCCGTTCATAGGTGTGGGCACCAAAATAATCCCGCTGGGCCTGCAATAAATTGGCAGGTAAGCGTTCACTGCGATAACCATCATAGAAAGATAATGCACTGCTGAATGCAGGTACCGGAACCCCAAGACTGATGGCACAGCCTACGGCTTTACGCCAACCCGGTAAGGCCTCAGTAATAGCATCAATGAAGAAATCATCCAGTAACAGATTTCCCAGTTGGGGATTCCGCTCAAAAGCATCGCGAATATTGCCCAGGAAGCGACTGCGAATAATACAGCCGCCTCTCCACATCAACGCAATACCACCATAATTGAGCTCCCAGCCATAGGTTTTGGCTGCTTCACGCATTAGCATGTAACCTTGGGCGTAGGAAATAATTTTTGAAGCATATAAGGCATCACGAATTGCGTTAACCATTTCAGCTTTATCGCCGGAAAATTCACCTGCTTCTGCAGGCAAAACACTAGAGGCCGTCACCCGTTCATCTTTCAGAGCAGATAAACAGCGGGAAAATACGGCCTCTCCAATCAGCGTTAATGGAATGCCTAACTCCAGTGCATTGATACCAGTCCATTTACCCGTTCCTTTTTGACCGGCAGTATCCAGAATATGATCAATCAGCAAACTGCCATCAGGTTCTTTCACCGCCAGGATATCGCGGGTAATCTCGATCAGATAGGAGTCCAAAACCCCTTCGTTCCATTCAGCAAATACCTGCTGAATTTCATCACCGGACATGCCCAGGCCTTCGCGCATCATTTGATACGCTTCACAAATCAGTTGCATATCACCGTACTCAATGCCGTTATGCACCATTTTTACATAATGGCCAGCGCCGTCATTACCGACCCAGTCACAGCAGGCTTCCCCATCAACCTGTGCAGCAATGGCCTGAAAAATGGGTTTAATCGCAGGCCATGCGGCATTATTACCACCAGGCATTAGAGAAGGTCCGAAACGTGCGCCTTCCTCACCACCTGAAACACCGCTGCCGACAAACAGAATGCCTTTTTTATGCAGTTCATGGGTACGTCTGTCACTGTCATTAAACAGTGAGTTACCGCCATCAATAATGATGTCACCTTTATCCAGATAGGTAACCAGTTGCTCAATAAAAGAATCAACCACGGGACCCGCTTTCACCATCAACATGACCCGACGAGGCATTTGAAGGCTTTCGACAAATTTTTTCAGATCATGGCAACCGATAATATTGGTATCTTTTGCTGGCCCCTCCAGAAACTCATCGACTTTGGAGGTGGTCCGGTTATAAACCGCTACCTTAAAGCCTTTGTCATTCATGTTGAGCACCAGGTTCTGTCCCATCACGGCTAAACCTACTACGCCTATATCTGCTTTTGTATTTTGAATAAGTTCACTCATTTTTGTTCAATCACCTTTATATATTCGCCTCGGGCTTCTCGTGTAGAACCGACCACAATTCGGCAGGTTCCGGAAGCATCACATTCCAATGCACCGCAAACCTCAATGAATTCTCCTTTTTCCACTTGTCCAACATAGGTATGGGTAAAGGAAATAATTTCAGGAGTCAGTGCATTATCCACTCGGTATCGTGCAGGGAAATCAAATGCACGACTGTCATCGGTCACCCGACATTGGATGGTTTTAATGCCTTGTTTGAGGAAATGCCGATGTTCGATATCAAGCTCATCTGATAGACAGACCATTCCTATATCGAATTTACTGCCATCAATCATCGCTTTATTGCATTTCCGGTATTCATGCCAGCTAAACGTATCAAAATCCAGCTCACTATCCCGCCGCTGATAGTTTTCCTGCATTTGAGTTATATCCAGCTTCTGCAGCAGATTATCTGCAATTGCTTTTTTAACGGCAGAGCGACATTGATGAAATGCCTCACGTCCGTATATGACCAGATCAATATCGGATGTCGCTTTTTGCTGATTAATCAGCATTGATCCAGTGAGCCCCATGGCATCAATATCCACTGAATATTGCTGCAAAATGGCTATCAATTTATGTAGTTTATGCTGCAGCGGATCTTCAGCTGGTTGTTTAAGTAATTGCTGCAATCGTTGCTCGGGACGGTGATGATGAATAATGCTGTTCACCGGAACCGCATGAAAGGCTGCATCAAACTGGCTGGAATAAAATAAAAACTCTGGATGATGGCGTTCCAATAAACGGTTAGCCTGTTCAGTATCCACTTTATGCCAACCATGTTGATCCTGCACATAACGTAAAAAGCAGCCCACTTTCTGATCATGTGAGTGATAGCTGACGACGGCAAATATCAATCCATCTTCAGTTTCAATGAAGTCTTTGGGCAGAAACGGAAACCCTGTCTGTCTCAAAAACCTACCTCCCGAAATAAATTTTATAGTGGCATAACCGCGCCATTATGACTTGTCTGTTAATCCAAACATGCCGCGTAATGCAAGAACCATTATCAACAGTAATAATGCATCAATCAGCCAACGCCCCTGTTCACCAAAAAAACGCCCGTTACAGATTCCTTCAAGTAGTGTTGTCAGCTTGATGTTATGAGCTTCAAGTTGCTGTCTAAGTTCATTTTTAGTGGATTCCGGGATAGGGATGGATTCGCTCCATGAAACTCCCTGCAACGATATCAATTGCCAATCATCCAGAATCGAATTCCCTTGCCACATCCCACTTCGGGTTTGCAGCACCGGAAGACCGTGATGTAAACCAATATTCTGGATCTCAGCCGGTATAAGTTCTGCAGCGCCAAGTGTGCCGATATACCCGCCTTCGGTATCAAACAGAATCAGATTGTCATCTGTTGCCAGAACAATAAGATCCTCCAGTAAAATTCCACCTAACAATGGACGGTTATGAAGCAGTTTAGGTTCGGCATTCACATAAAGTTGTGAATCGATTTCCATAAACAGCTGTTCAGCCAGACGCCATCCATGTTCTACCGGCACATCCGTCCGTTGATAATGTTCAAGCAACCAGGGATTGGTCAGTTTGTATTGGTCCAGCTTGAGATCTCGTGCATGGTTCAGCAGCAAAGTACAGGTCAGCCAAATAAGCATCAGCACAGAAATGATCACAATCGCTGTGACTTTTATCCCTTTCAGCATTTACCTAGTCCCAAATAATTTTTTCAGTGCAGCTACAAGCATAGCTGAAAACAGCAGCAGAATTTTATCTTGCCATAAATTTCAGACAAAAAAAGGGAGCAGAGCTCCCTTTTTTCACTGACCACCAGCATTTTAACGAAAGAACTTTAGGGTCGGAAAGATAAACAGCCCCTTCGTCAGATTTGGTGTTGATCAAGAATAATCGTGTGAAAGGTGTATTACATCATTACCCGCATATCGGCCTGATGTATTTCACGTTGGCGCATATGAAACAATGCTTTGCTGATATCAATCGCATAAGTCGCAAAATGCTGCTCCGTCATGCGAATGGTGATAGCCCCCATATTGACGTGCACCATCTGACAATCAGGGCAAAACTGGATATCACAGGTACTGGAAGAAAAGACGTTTTCCGGCTGGCAGGTATTTGAAGCCATGATTAAAGATCCTTATTTTAAATTTGAAGATTCAGAGACTTTCCAACATATCGGGTAATCCACGCTGTTGGCCTCGATGAAGTTGATAACTGAGTAACCAGCGCTGCGATAAGGCTCGCCAGTGCTGTTTCTTTAAAGGGTGCTCGTTATGGGTTAGTAATAACCGATAATTTCTTGAAATCTGTAACGCAATACATGCTGAAGCGTGTTGGCGGTACATCAATTCCAATTGTTCATTGGCGGCTAAAATGACAGCTTCGCACCAGGTTTCTGCTCTCTCTGCTCTGTTTACATTCATGATTAACTCAATCTGTGAGCTGCCGCTGCCAGCAGCATGCTCCACACTGTTCGTTTGGATTTTTTATCCAGACAGTTAAAGTCAGCGGCATGTAGTTTGCCCTGACTGATTAATGCTTCTAGTCGATCAGGACTAAACGCCACATGTATTGCTTTTTGTTTCGGAAAATAATTTTTTGATGACTGCATCTCGTATACCTCAGCAATATTGATAAGGTTAAACGCAGTATAAGGACTGATTAATCTAAATGCAAATAATTATTATTTAGATTAATAAAATGGTGCGAGTAGTCGTTTTTATGGAGAGTAGGAGCCTGTTCCATAATAGCCATAGCCTAAAAATGGCGCATCATGCTTTGGATTATAGGGCCGTGAGGACTCAGGATCTTTTTGTGGCCACACGTGACTTTCCTCGAGTGTAATCAACGGTAGCGATAACATTTTTTGATCGACTTTTTGCAGTTGTAGTGAGTTAACGGTACCGATAAAAGTAGCCAGTTTCTCTGGGGAATAAATCATTGGATCGAGAAAACTTTCACTGCGAACAATAAACCGGCCAGCACTTTTTTCGGTTGAGATGGGAACGCCATACCGCGTCAATGGAAACTGCACGATGGTCAATTCAGAAAAATTCTCATAATTCGCTACATGAGCAATCATTCCACCCCAGCGTACTGTTTGCTGCTCATAGGATTCAAAATTCTGCAGCACCTCTTCATAAGGGATGTCATTATGAGATTTTGCGTATATCGAGGGTTGTGTCGCCGCACAGCCAGCCAGCAAAAACATTAGTAATACCGTTAAGATTCGCATAACAAATTCTCCACAACCGTTACTCAACAGACAGTTTCAGATCACAGATGTTACAGAAATAAATTTATTCTGTTGAAGAGGATCATCGCTTATTTTTACGTGCAGCTTTTTTGGCCGCTTTTTCTTCACGTCTCTGTATTACCTGCAACCACTCACGTTCAGTCATCTCGGGTGTTTCCAGCGTCAGCCTGCCAAGCTGACCATTGCGTAATTCAGTCAGCAGAATTTTACTGATCCGCTCAATATCGGCCACACCACCGGCTTTAATACAACCACGCTTCTGGGCCATTTTTTCCAACATCGTTTGTTCATGGTCAGTGATGTCATCGACATGAAATCGACTGAACAAAGCTTGAGGATATTGCTGCATAAGATACTTGACGGCGTATAAGGCAATATCATGATTCTCAAAAGCAGTTTCTTTAATGGCATGGGTAATGGCCAAACGATACCCACTGTCATGATTTTCCAGATTGGGCCATAACACTCCCGGCGTATCATGTAATACCACCACATCATCAACGATAATGCGTTGCTGAACCTTGGTCACAGCAGGTTCATTACCCGTTTTGGCAATCTGTCGCCCAGCCAGTGCATTTATCAATGTCGATTTACCAACATTGGGAATACCCATTATCAGTGCCTGAATTTTTTTCACACTGCTGGCTTTATGCGGTACCAGTTTTTGGCACATCGCAATTAATTCTTTGCCACGCGTTGTCTCATTGGCAGACAGAACCAGTGTTCTGATTCCCTGCTCCTGCTCAAGATATTGTTGCCAGATTTCAGTCAGTTGCGGATCAGCCAGATCGGCCTTGTTCAGCACCTTAAGGCAGGGCTTATCACCTCGAATAGCCGCCAGCATGGGATTGGAACTGCTGTACGGAAGTCGGGCATCCAGCACTTCGATAATCAAATCCATCTGCGGCAGGATTTTTTTCATCTCCAGCCCGGCTTTATGCATATGTCCGGGAAACCACTGAATCGCCATTAAAAACTCACTACAAACACCAGAATTGGTTAATCCATTATACCGCCTAAGCTAAATATAACGTTCTTCTTCTCGCAGAAACTTGTTGATATCAACTTCATCAATTTGTTCTGGTGCCATAAACTTTTCAGCGTAGTGTTTGTAAACCCCACTGGTGAGGAATAATTCAAACACATCCCTATCCATCAACTCCTGCTCAACCAGCTGATGCAAAATGAAAATTGCCACGCTCAAGGTTTTGGCTTTTTTATACGGGCGATCTGCTGCCGTCAGGGCTTCAAAAACATTGGCCAGCATAATGATGCGTTCAGGCACCGATAAATCGTCAGCAGTGAGCCCCCGCGGATAGCCAGTACCATTCATTGTTTCCAAATGAGTTGTTGCATAACGTGGGATATTTGAAAGCTCATCAGGATACGGCAGGGATTCAAGCATTTTGATAGTGGTCAGAATGTGTTCATTGATTCTGAAACGCTCTTCCTTAGTCAGGGTGCCGGATTCAATGGTCAGGTTGTACAGTTCACCATGATTAAAACCGTATTCCGGTTGGTTGAGATTCTCCCCTGCCCGGGCATCCTCAGCTGCTTTCTGATTGCGAGGAATAATATGTTCCGCTTTATCTGCCAGCAACTGTTCAGTGACCGGAAGAGTCGTTGTCGCATCAGTCTGCTGATCCAGCTCAACGGGAGATAGCCCTAATTGATCATCAAAATGTCGTTCCCAAGTGATTTTTGCCAGTCGTTTCAATCGTTCATTGGTATTCTGATCCATAAATTCTGTACCAATATTGCATTGAGCAATAAAAGCAAAATCATCTTTTAGCTGCAGTTGCTTTACCTTTAAAGCTTCTTCATTCATTGCACGATTTTCGGGCCGTTGCAGGGTTTGTTGCCAGAACTCTATTTCGGCATCACGCCATAACACCTCAAAGCGCATACGGATCTCATGAATCCGGTTATAGAGCATTTCCAGTTTGGTACGTTTATCAACCAGATATTCCGGCGTGGTGATTTTTCCAAAGCTATGTAACCAGGCTGCCAAACGGAATTCCCGCTGCTTGTCTTCATCATCCAACTTGAAATATTTAAAAATCTGCTCGTTTGATTTATCCGCTTCGTTTGCCAATAACATCGACAACTCGGGTACCAGCACACAATGATGTGTTGGATAAGATGATTTTGCATCAATCGCATGGGCTACTGATGCAATCAACGAATCGGTCCATTGCTGTTGTGCTTGTTGATAAGCTCGACTTGTCTGTGACAGTTCAAGTAATTTTTCGCTTAACGCACTGAATTCCAATAAGTGATGAGATGGAACGTCTACCGCAGAAAATTGACGCTGTTGAATATGCTCAATATTTAGCTGAAGTTTTTTCACGGCAGATAATATTAGCGAGGCAAACCACCAACTGAACGGCAAGAGGAATAACAACATCAAGCCGGCAACCAGCATGGCATTTTGAGTTTTGCTCCACACCTGACTCATCACAGTATTCTGCGGTGACATGATGGTGAGGTACTGGGGTTCAACATCATTGATGGCTATAGCCTGATGATAGACATAATAATCCTGCTCATTAAGTCTTATCGATTGAAGCTTATCGGAAACCTGTAGCGCATCATTTTTAAAGCGCTCCAGACGAAATCCCTGGGGGTTACCGTCGGTATCTATGGAATTAAACCATTTATCAACTAAGGCCTGATGATGACTATCCGATAAATTTTCCAGTGCCCGGTTAAGGACTTCAGTAAGCCCCGCATTTTGTCGATTCACCATAAAATGTAGCCCGGTTGGCAATTCTGCTGGCGAGAAATCTACCCCCTGATGCACCGTTATTTCATCGGTATATTCCTGGGCGGTGATATATTGCAACGTAATTGCCGTATCCATTCCGGCATCAGCCTCCCCGCTGATAACGGCTTCAAAAACTTCACGAGTCGTTTCCACTTCAATAATGTTGATATCTGGAAACTCAGCTTGCAACCTGCCTGTTAAGGACCAGCCCTCAGGGATGGCAACCGTTTTACCGTTCAGCTCTGTAATTTGTGTAACAGGCGACTCGGAAGAGGTGATAATGCCGTAAGGAACATCGACAAACGGAATGGTCATTTCACCCATAAAGTTACGAAACTCACTGTAAAAAACCGGCTGCATGATTTCCAGCTCACCATCAACAAACTGTGTGGCCAACTGTTGCCAATTGTCTCCAGTAATAAACTGCATTTCCAACCCGCTCATCCGTGAAATGTAATTCAGCACATCTACGGCATACCCCATGGGAACACCGTTACTGGAAAAATTTAATGGCGGCCAGTCTTTCTCACTACTCACCCGTACTATCGGGTTTTCTTCAATGATTGCCAGTTGCTCGTTGGTCAGTTCCAGTCTTGGCGCTTCTGGCAATGAGGTTATCTGTTCTGCAGGTTGGTTTGAGGCAATAACTCCACCGGTTTGTGGATAGAAAAATATTTCCGTTTCATTGTCTCGATGACGGTTTTCCAGCAAAGTAGACAATCCTGTCAATTCTACGGTGATCGATAAAACGGCATCACTGTCTGGCAATTTGACTGAGTAGGTTTGTGCTGGAGAATGCATTTCGGCGAGCAGATAGGATTGAGTTTTGCTCACTTCATCGACGGTAGCCTCTGAAAACCAGGAATGGGTAGTGATATCAAAATCACTTTGATGCTGCCAGGCATGACGAAGGGTAAAATTACGATCATAATATTCAAGGCGTCGATGTTGCTGACCATCTTCATTGAAAATTTTGATTAACAGCCAACGATCTGCCTCCTCTGCACGCAAATGCTGGCGCAGGGCTGGCGTGGCCTGTAAGTTGATGAGTTGTTCTACCTCACCATTTTGTTGACCAAGATAAACCGATTGAAATAACGGATTACGTTGCATAACGGCAACCAACAACTGACCGACTTCACCATTGATCTGTGGATTTTCGAGTAATCTGGGTAACTGTTTTAGTTCATTTATTTCATTCGTGGCACGATTATCAATGGATTCCAGATACTCATTCACACTGGCCTTTGTTTGCTGATAACGAGAATGCAGTGTTTTCTCTGCCAGGTTCTTATTGAAGTAATATTGCAATGCAATGATGACTACAGCGACCAGCAAGCTGGAAAGCATTAACCCTGCAACTACTGCGGTGCGTATTGGTAGCTGAAATGTTTTATTTTGCTGTTGCATGCTGACCCTCTTTGGCGATGTAGATCTTTATCTAGCAGATAATTAATAGCCCAAGCTTGTCACAACTGAGTGATGCTTTCTTAGAACAAGCTTTGGTTTTTCGACTTTTATGGCAATTGAAACCTCAGCATTAGTTGCCAGCACGTATAATCACGGTTTGATAATGACATTAAACATTTTAGCTGTCGCGAATGCCAACCCTTTGGGACTGTTTATCTTTAACAGCTGCCTTGTTGGACGATATGGGCCTCCAGCAGTAGTGATGCTGAAAAATAAACAAAACCTGGTAATAAACTCTGACATTCAGGCAACTTTTTTTTCAATATGAGAAAAAGAATCAAACATTTTTTAATTTTCAGCTTTGGCTGGTTATGCGTCATTTTAGGAATAATTGGCGCATTTTTGCCCGTAATGCCAACTACGCCGTTTATGATTCTCGCCTTGGGCTGTTTTGCCGAGACTTCACCACGGTTTCACGCCATGTTGCTGAATAACCGCTGGATAGGGGCCCCATTAAGACAATGGGATCAAACCAAAACAGTACGGCGCCGTACCAAAATCCAGGCACTTGTTATGCTGGTCATCGCCTTTGGCTTTTCAATCACGTTGTTATGGGGACATATTGAATTGCAATTGATGCTATTGGGCCTAGCGGCGGTAATGATAGGGTTTGTGCTGAGATTAAAAGAAGCAGAGCCCAAATATGAAGATTGATGAAGTAATTAAACAACGTCACTGCACCAGGGCATTTCTGGATAAAACGGTTAACGATAAACTTATTCATGAAATACTCGATATCGCCCGTCATGCACCTTCAGGCGCCAATACCCAGCCCTGGCAGGTAGCAGTCGTGACCGGCAACACCAAACAACAACTCTCGGAGAGTCTGATTCACGCTTTCAGAGAAGGTCATGCGTCCAGGCCAGACTATTCTTATTACCCCGAAACCTGGCAGTCGCCGTATATAGATCGTCGCCGTGCCTGTGGTTTACAGCTTTATCAGAGTTTGCAGATTGACCGCAAAGACAAACACGCCCAACGGAAACAATGGGAAGCCAATTATCGGGCGTTTGACGCACCAGTGATGATGCTGTTTTTTATGGATGCAGAGATGCAGACCGGATCCTTTCTGGATTTGGGTATGTTTATACAGAATCTGATGCTGGTCGCGCAGAATAAAGGTCTGGCCACCTGTCCGCAGGCGGCTCTAGCGGAATACCCTGAAAATGTTAAAAAAATTCTGGAGTATCCTGCCGACACTATTCTGGTGTGCGGTATGGCAATAGGTTATGAAGATACTCATGCTGCGGTTAATAAATACCGCACTGCTCGTGAACCAGTGGCCGAATTTACCCGCTTTTTTTATTAATTTTGGAGTTTTACTATGGATTTAGCGACCTTTCTCAGCACGTTGACTGATAATCCGTCCGCAATTGATTTCGAAGATACCATTGCGGTGATTGATACCAATTATCAGTTCACCCCCACCGCATTTCATAACGGTGAGCTGCATAATGATGTTGGAGAGAATAATGGATCATGCAAAATTCTGTTTTTTGGTATTTTGCATGAATTGGGAGAGTCACAGACCTTAGCCTGTTTTGGGCGTTATTACCGAAGCGATGTTTTGCTGAATCCCAAAGGTGAAGACCATCAGAATATCCGTAACTTTCTGCGTTATGGCTGGGATCGTGTCAGTTTCAACGGTGAAGCGTTAACGCCTCTGCACTGATAGCCTTTCATAAAAAAATCCCGAACGCAGAATACTGCGTCCGGGATCATTCTATTTATTAGAGCAGTACCCGCTCAATACCACCGGCTTTCACATTATCAATAAACTGTGTATGCCACTGTTCACCTAGCACGTGTTTCGCCACTTCCACTACAATGTAATCGGTTTCAATACCGGTATCTTCGTTGTAGCGTGACAGCCCCTGCTGACAGGCTGGGCAGGACGTCAGCATTTTCACATTGCCTTTAACCGCTTTGTCCTGGCCAGTTAATTCTTGAATGCCCTTGGTGATCTCTTCTTCCTTACGGAACCGAACCTGTGTGGCAATATCAGGACGTGCAACGGCAAACGAACCTGCCTCACCACAGCAACGATCATTCAAGGTGACATCCTGACCCAACAGACTGGCGGCCACTGACGTTGGTTTATAGGTTTTCATCGGTGTATGGCAGGGATCGTGATACATATACTGAATACCGTCGACACCCTGCATTTTCACACCTTTTTCCATCAGGTACTCATGAATATCCAATAAACGGCAGCCCGGGAAAATCGCTTCAAATTCATATTTAAGCAACTGATCCATACAGGTTCCGCAAGACACGATAACAGTCTTGATATCCATATAGTTCAGCGTATTGGCGACGCGATGGAACAACACCCGGTTACTGGTTGAAATCGCCGTGGCCTTGTCATCATCACCGGTAGAAGCCTGAGGATAACCACAACATAAATAGCCTGGTGGTAGTACCGTTTCAGTACCTACTTCATATAACATCGCCAGAGTTGCCAGCCCTACCTGACTGAAAAGACGCTCTGAGCCACAACCCGGGAAATAAAATACCGCATCGGAATCTTCGCTGACTTTGTTTGGATCCCGCAGAATCGGTACCATTTTGTCATCTTCCAGACCCAGCATGCCACGCGTGGTTCGCGTCGGCAGATTGCCCGGCATCGGTTTTTTAACAAAATGCACCACCTGTTCACGTAAGGGTGTTTTACCCGTCGTAGGTAATGGTGGCTTTTTCTTTTTGTTGGCCAGAAGCCCCAGATACTTAGCTGCCGAGTGCGCCAGGCGCTGGGCTTTGAACCCCATTTGAATCATGGTTTTATGCATGATTTTAACGGTAAAAGGATCCGTCGCATTCAGATAAGCCATCGAAGACCAGGTACCCAGATTCACATGGCGTTTACCTTGTTTCTTCAACACGGCACGCAGCTTCATTGACACGTCACCAAAGTCGATATTGACAGGACATGGATTCAGACAGCGATGACATACCGTGCAGTGATCGGCCACATCATTCATTTCTTCAAAATGTCGTACCGAAATACCGCGGCGGGTCTGTTCCTCATAGAGAAACGCTTCCATAATCAGACCAGTGCCCAGGATCTTGTCGCGTGGTGAATAATACAAATTGGCACGCGGCACATGGGTGGTACATTCCGGTTTACATTTACCGCAACGCAAACAGTCCTTGATATCGTTGTTAATCTCACCCAAATCACTGGCTTCAAGAATTAACGCTTCCTGTTGCAATAGTCTCAATGACGGTGTGTAGGCGTTTTCCAGGCCTGAACCCGCCAGCAATTTACCGGCATTGAAACGGCCCAACGGATCCACTTTCTGTTTATAACCGGCAAATGCATCAATGGTCGCTTTATCCAGATATTGCATCTTGGTCAAACCAATTCCATGCTCACCAGAGATAACCCCACCGAGGTCACCCGCCAGCTTCATCACCCCATCAACGATCAGTTCTGCTTCATGCATCATCTGATAGTCGTTTGAGTTCACCGGAATATTGGTATGCACATTACCATCCCCGGCATGCATATGAGTCGCAACAAACAGTCGGCTTGAACGTAATTCTTTATGAATATCATCCAGCTTGGTACGCAACACTTCCAGAGATTGGCCCTGAAACAGTTCTTTCAGTGGTTTTTCCACCTCTTTACGATAAGAGATACGTAAATCCCGGCGTTGCAATACATTAAATAAGGTATCGGTATCAGCCAGCAACTTGAGCACTTCATCGGATAACAACTCTTTGTGATTCAATGCGACAGAATCAAGGTTATCCAGAACTTCCTGCCAGCGGGTCTGTACCACACGTAAATGACTGCAGGCAGTATCAACTTTCGATTGCAGAATGGCATCATTTTCAGCGCTGTCATCGAGTTTTTTAATGGTTTGTTTCAGCTCTTTAGGCTGACTGCTCAAAAACTGCAGCACCGCATCCACTATTCGCAGCTTATTTTTAGTGGAATGAATGATGTTAATTCGCTCAATACCGTCGTTATATTCAGACAGCCGCTCAAGCGGAATGACCACGTCTTCATTAATTTTGAACGCGTTAGTGTGTTTGGCAATGGCTGCAGTACGCGCACGATCAGCCCAGAAACGGGCCCGTGCCTCAGGACTTACCGCAACAAAGCCTTCTCCCTCACGGGCATTCGATAGACGCACAACCTCAGAACTGGCTTCGGCTACTGCATTTTCATCATCGCCGACAATATCGATCAGCAGTACCATTTTCGGTAACTCTGAACGTGGTGCTTTAGTGCTGTAATCAACTGCTTTAACGTAGCGTTCGTCCAGATGCTCCATACCTGCGAGCAGCACTTTTTTGTTGTTATCAAGGAAGTTTTTGGTTTCCACAATCGCCGGTACAGCTTTGGTCAAATCGTTACCAAAGAATTCGAGACAAACAGTTCGAATAAATTGTGGCATACGGTGAAGGACAAACACCGCCGAGGTAATCAAGCCGTCGCAACCTTCTTTCTGAATGCCAGGTAAGCCACCCAAAAACTTGTTGGTTACATCTTTACCCAAGCCCAACTTGCGTAACTGCTGTGCAGGTATAGCAATCTCTTCAGGCGCTTCCAACAATGTTTTGCCATCTGGTTTATAACGACTGATTCTGAAAGTCGCCATCTCAATATCGTGGATTTTACCCATGTTGTGGTTTAGGCGTTCCACTTCCATCCAGGTCGCATCGGGCGTCACCATTCTCCAGGAAACCAGATTATCCAGTGCAGTTCCCCACATAACGGCTTTTTTACCACCGGCATTCATCGCCACATTACCGCCGATAGTCGAGGCATCCTGAGACGTCGGATCCACAGCAAAGACCAAACCATTTTTACCGGCAAGGTCAGACAATCGACGGGTCACAACACCGGCTTCGGCACGCACAGTAGCAACTTCATCATCACGTCCAGGAAGCTTGCGATAAACAACAGTCCCTAAGCCTTCCAGTTTTTCGGTATTGATAACGACACTATCCGCAGTCAAAGGAATCGCCCCACCGGTATAGCCGGTACCGCCACCACGAGGAATGACAGTTAAACCCAACTCAATACTGGCAGCAATAATAGCGGCCATTTCTTCTTCGGTGTCCGGTTTGATAACGGCCAGCGGATATTCAACACGCCAGTCAGTGGCATCAGTCACATGTGACACACGCGATAATCCATCAAAACAGATATTGTGTTTTTTGGTCACACGGCTAAGACGACGCATAACCACTTTGCGACGATCCGCCGTTGCCAGCAGTTCACGCTCAAACTTTTCTACTGCCTTGCGAGCTGCTTGCTCAAGCTGAAGTGCCAGTTGATTATCATTTTCTGTAGCACGTTCACGGATTTGATCCAGACGATGATGCAAAGCATGGCGCAGCGAGTCCCAGCGTTTGCGATTTTCAATCAAATCATCCTGTATATAAGGATTGCGGGTGATAACCCACATGTCACCCAAAACTTCAAACAGCATTTTTGCGCTGCGCCCAGTTTTGCGTTGTTCACGTAACTGTTGCAGAATTTCCCACATCGGTTCGCCCAGATAGCGGATGACAATTTCACGATCTGAGAAAGAAGTGTAGTTATATGGAATTTCTCTTATACGAGTTGACATAATGGGTCAGCTAATCCTGATTGAGAAGTAATATTCAATCGAGAATTTTAACACGAAGCCAGCTATTATAAGACCCATTAATAATGAGCCTTTTGCCAGCGATGGCTATGTCATGAGAAAAATATGGAAATTATACAAATTATTGCACTTGCCCTACTGCAAGGCCTAACCGAGTTTTTACCCATTTCGAGCTCTGCTCATCTGATTCTGTTACCCATTATTGCCGGCTGGGAAGATCAGGGGCTTGCATTTGATGTCGCAGTACATGTGGGCACACTGACAGCGGTTATTTTTTATTTTCGAACAACCATCAGACAACTTGTCTTTGACTGGTTTCGCTCTCTGCAACAAAAACAAACTGTAGGTGAAAGTAAATTAGCCTGGGCCGTCATTATCGGTACCATTCCGGTTGGACTGGCCGGATTATTTTTGGATGATTTCATCGAGTTATTCTTACGTAGTCCGCTGGTTATTGCCGCAACAACAATTTTATTCGGACTGTTACTAGGTTGGGCAGACTGGAAAGGCAAGCGAAACCGCCAAGAAGATCAAATGAACTGGAAAGACATTTTTATTATTGGTTTCTCCCAGGCCTTGGCGCTAATACCGGGCACATCCCGCTCAGGCATCACCATGACCGCAGCATTGATGCTGGGATTAACGCGTGAAGCTGCTGCCCGCTTCTCATTTTTATTATCTATTCCGGTTATTTTTTTGGCAGGGGGCCTGGAAACAGTTAAACTGATCAAAGCTGATCAAGCAACGGACTGGTTTGCCCTAACTGCTGGCGCGGTTTTCTCGGCCATCAGTGCTTACATCTGTATCTTTTTGTTTCTTAAACTACTCGAACGGATAGGCATGTGGCCTTTTGTCATTTACCGCTTAGTACTGGGTGGCTTTTTGCTATTTATATTTAGTTAATTGCAGTTGACAGACTTTGCTTGAATCCGTAACATTCTCCCTCTTTATTTGACCGCATGCGTATATTTTCAGGAGCACCCCGCGGAATGAAAACCTTAAGTGCAAAACCAGCAGAAGTTCGTCGCGACTGGTTCGTAATTGATGCCGATGGCAAAACTCTGGGCCGTATGGCAACAGAAATCGCTCGCCGTCTGCGCGGCAAACACAAAGCTATTTATACACCTCACGTTGATACAGGCGATTACATTGTTGTTGTAAACGCTGAAAAACTGCGTGTTTCCGGCAACAAGATGAAAGATAAAATCTATTATCACCACACTGGTCACATTGGTGGTATCAAATCTATCTCGCTGGAAAAACAACTGGATAAAGCACCTGAGCGTGTCATCCAGACGGCAGTGAAAGGCATGTTGCCTAAAAATCCTCTGGGCCGTGCTATGTTCAGCAAACTGAAAGTGTATGCTGGTACTGAACATCCACACGCAGCTCAACAACCTAAAATGCTGGAAATTTAATCGGATAACGTCATGGCAGATTCTTACTACGCAACAGGCCGCCGCAAAAGCTCAACCGCTCGTGTATTCATGAAGCCAGGCAGCGGCAACATTACCATCAACACCCGCACCCTTGAAGATTACTTCGGTCGCGAAACATCTCGCATGGTGGTACGCCAACCACTTGAACTGGTTGAAATGACCGACAAAGTTGACCTTAATATCACCGTTCGTGGTGGTGGTAACAACGGTCAAGCTGGTGCGATTCGTCACGGTATCAGCCGCGCATTAGTCGAATATAACAGCGAACTGAAAACTGATTTACGTAGTGCCGGCTTCATCACTCGTGATGCGCGTGCCGTTGAACGTAAGAAAATCGGTTTGCATAAAGCTCGTAAGAAACCACAGTTCTCTAAACGTTAATTCAACGTTTATTGGACAAAAAAACCACCTTCGGGTGGTTTTTTTTTGCATTTAACTTCTCAAACTGGATGAATCATGTTATCTAATAAACTGATTTTGATGATCTAAAAGGACAATAATTTATGATAAGAAAGAGCATTATCGGAATCATCGGATTACTAGGCTGTGTGAGCGTTCAGGCGGAATCTCCAGCAATCGCGATGTCTGCAGGAAGTTTTGAAGTTTTCGAAAGCAACAACTCATTGGAACTGGGTGTTGAGTATCGGTTTGCCACACAGGAAACGTTCTTTAATATCATTCCAGCAATTGGTCTCAGCGGCAACTCCGATGGAGGCTATTGGGCCCATGCAGGCGGTCGATATGACATTAATCTTGGAGAAAAATGGGTCTTAACCCCACAACTTGCCGTGGTCGGCTATGAAGATGGCGATGGTCAGGATTTGGGAAGCGGTTTTTTATTTCGTACGGGAATAGAGCTCGGTTATCGTATTAGCTCATCTTCACGGCTGGCGTTAACGCTCTATCATATGTCGAATGCGGACTTGGCAAAAAACAATCCCGGCTCCGAATCATTAATGCTGAGCTACAGTTTTTCTCCGTTTAATCGCTAGGGTCCCTTGAGCTTTCATAGCCACAAACCGAAGTGCTGGGGCTATGAAACCTGAACGGACCCTAGGCTTTTTTGTAAAATAAGCCCTTGCCTTCTGGCTGAGTTTTAAATCGTCGATGCACCCACAGATATTGCGTCGGCGATTTTTTTATTTCGGCCTCTACCCAGTCATTTACTCGTTGCGCATCAGCCAGTTCATCGCCTATTGGATAGTTTTCCCAGGCGGGTCCAATATCAATCGAATAATTTCCATTGGGTAAGCGTCTTGGTACATAAGGCACAACGGCTGCACCACTCATTTTGGCGAGTCTAGCTGTTGCTGGAATAGTGGCGGCTTTTATACCAAAAAATTTGGCAAAAACACTGGTTCTTCGACCAAAATCCTGATCAGGCGCATACCATACAACCTTATTCTTTTTTAATGCTCTCAACATACCGCGCATATCTGCTTGTAAGATTGTCCCTTCACTGTGACGTTGTCGCTGATGTAGCATCACTGCATTAAATAACGGACTTTTAAGTTCACGAAACATCACATAGCACGGCTGTTTCAACATGATCAGCCGTCCGCCCAATTCCATGCTGGTAAAGTGGCCGGTCAGTAACAGCACACCCTTCCCTTTAGCCAGAGCATTGTGAATATGTTCGAGACCATGATATTCCACCCGTTTTTCCAGGCTTTTGTCACTGGCCCACCAACTGATGGCGGTCTCGATCGGCATCATGCCCATCGTCAACATATTTTCACTGAGCAATTCTTTACGTTTTTGCTGACTCATTTCCGGGAAGCATAATTCAAGATTTCGCCTGGCAACACGCTCGCGATCCTTCATAAACAATCGCATTAAGCGGCCCAGACTATGACCCGCGAACAATTGCCAGGATTTTGGCAAGTAAATTGAGATACGCATAAGAAGCAGGCCAAGCCAATTTGGCCAAAAGCGCGGGTGAAGGAATTTTTTACTGAGAATTTTCATCTGTTCGATAACAATACAAAACAGTGTCTATGCTATCATCCCAACTCAATTTAAGCTTAAAAAACTGCCTGCAGTGAGTCCAATTTGAAAGTTTTGTATTCAACCCTATTCTATCTTGCTCTGCCTTTCATATTGATCAGATTGATCTGGCGTGGATTTAAGGCACCAGCTTATTTTAAACGCTGGAATGAACGGTTTGGACATATACCTTCCCGCGCATCCGAGCAAAATCTTATCTGGGTGCATGCGGTATCTGTAGGGGAAGTCGAGGCTTGTCGCCCCCTTATTAAAGGGTTACAGGACCGTTACCCTGAACATCAGGTTCTTATCACTACAATGACCCCCACCGGTAGTGCCAGGGTAAAAAGCCTGTTTGCAGAAAATGTACTGCACGTATATCTGCCATATGATTTACCGTTCGCTATCAGACGTTTTCTTGACGCAATGCAGCCTCAGTTCGGCATTATTATGGAAACTGAACTCTGGCCTAATCTGATTCTGATTTGTGCTGAACGTTCAATTCCCCTCACAGTCGCCAACGCAAGACTATCCGCCCGCAGTGCCCGGGGATATTTGAAAGTCGCCAAGTTAACACGGCAGATGTTACAAAGCATTCCGCTCATTGCCGCACAATCCCATAGTGACCGCGATCGTTTTGTTCAACTGGGTGCACATAAAGACAAAGTCCACGCCGTGGGAAACCTGAAATATGAAATCAGTTTACCGGCCAGTGTTATCGAGCGTGCAGAGTCAATACGAGCATTATGGGGAAATCGATCCGTATTTATTGCCGCCAGCACCCATGAGGGCGAAGAAGAGCTAATACTGGATGCGGCCCGCAAAATCCGTGGCCAGTTTCGTGATTTATTATTAATCATTGTTCCACGTCATCCTGAACGCTTTGATCGGGTGACAGCACTGTGCCGTCGTTCTGGTTTAAATACACTGCGAAGAAGTGATGGCAAGCCTTGTAGTAGCCAGGTTCAAGCGCTGGTGGTTGATAGCATGGGCGAATTATCGGTTTTTTATGGTACAGCAGATGTTGCTTTTGTTGGAGGTAGCCTGGTGAATCATGGCGGTCACAATATATTAGAACCGGCTGCGCTTTCCCGCCCCGTTATCACCGGCCCTCATTATTTTAACTTTCTTGAAATAACCAGACAGTTTCTCGAACATCATGCGGCTATTGAGGTAAAAAACACTGAACAATTAGCGGATTCAGTCATTGCGTTATTAAAAGATCCTCAACGTCGCGCTGAAATGGGAGATGCGGGTAAACACCTGATTGAACAAAGTAAAGGTGCCAGCCAGCGCTTACTCAACCTAATTGATGTTCATATCAGTCATGTTCAACGATGAGTATTGGATGCGTCAGGCATTATTACTGGCGCATCAGGCAGAACAACATGGCGAGGTACCGGTTGGTGCGATTATCGTCCATCAGGATGAACTCATTGGTACTGGGTGGAATCAACCTATCAGTCAACTGGATCCTACGGCGCATGCCGAGATTGTTGCTTTACGTGCAGCCTGTGCCAACCAACAGAACTATAGACTCCCCGGTTCCACAATGTATATCACGCTGGAGCCCTGCATCATGTGTGCTGGCGCGATTGTTCATGCCAGAATTGAGCGAGTAGTTTTCGCTGCTACTGAACCGAAAACCGGTGCAGCGGGCAGTTGTATGGATATTTTTAATACCAGTCAGTTAAACCATCGTGTTCAATATGAACATGGTGTGTTAGCTGAAGAAAGCAGTAAGCTGCTGAAGGATTTCTTTCGCGGGAAGCGATAGACATCACATTTTCCTGTTCATTAATTGTAAGTTTTGGGAAATTTGATGTGCAAAGCCTTCCTTATGTAGGATAATTTCATGCCCTACTGTCAGAGTGAAGTTTTGAAAAAGCTAATTTTTCTCCTTTGCATGCTCTGCGTATTAAACGCTTGCAACTCCTCCAGTAATCAACTGGAGCAAATCCTGGAGCGTGGTGAACTTCGTGTGGTGAGTCGCTATGGTTTGACCAGTTATTATAATAATGGTGGTGAAATGGCGGGATTTGAGTTTGAACTGGCGCAACGGTTTGCCGATTTTCTCGGTGTTGATCTCAAAGTGACCGTTCCCGATAACCTCAGCAAAACCCTCGATATGATTGAAAACGGTCAGGCAGATATTGCTGCTGCGGGCTTAACAATAACCCGGGCCCGGCAAAACAGATTACGGTTTGGCCCAATTTATCATGAAGTCACTCAACAGCTTATTTACCGTCATGGCAGCCAGAAACCGCGAGATATCACCGAAATCAGCACCGGTCAGTTAGAAATTGTTGCTAATAGCAGCCATGCTGAACAGCTTGCTAATCTTCAACAGGAAATACCATTGTTGTCTTGGACCGAAAACCAGACGATAGACACCAGCGGGTTACTTGAGCTGGTCCAGCTCGAACTTATTGATTACACCATCGTTGACTCTAATGAGATGGCTGCCAGCCATAGTCTTTATCCCGAACTAAGAGTGGCTTTTGATATATCGGATCCCCAGCCATTAGCCTGGGGTATGCGTCGCAATGATGATATGAGTTTACAACTTGCGGTAAATGCTTTTTTTGAAGAAATAGAAAGTTCAGGCTATCTGGATCAATTAATTGAAAAGTATTTCGGTCATATTCGTCGTTTCGATTATGTTGATTCGCGTGCCATTCACCGTCGTATTCAGACGCATCTCCCTCAATATGAATCCACTTTCAAAGCTGCTGCATTAGCCTATGGTTATGATTGGCGCTTTCTCGCAGCAGTTGCCTATCAGGAATCACACTGGAATCCAGATGCCGTTTCCAGTACTGGCGTACGTGGCTTGATGATGCTGACTCAAGCCACTGCAAATGAAATGGGCGTCAGCGAGCGGGAAGATCCTGAGCAGAGTATCTTTGCCGGCACAGCCTATCTGACTATTATGAAAACCCGTTTACCGGAGCGGATCGCTGAGCCGGATCGTACCTGGTTAGCGTTAGCTGCTTATAATATTGGTATGGGGCATTTGGAAGACGCAAGAGTCTTGACGGAAAAAAATGGCGGCAATCCTGACCGCTGGGCTGATGTTCGCGAAAACCTGCCTTTACTTGCCAAACAGAAGTGGTTCAGCCAAACACGTCATGGATATGCACGTGGCGCCGAGCCGGTGCGTTACGTCGGTAATATCCGACGTTATTACGATATTATGTTGCACCATGATGAAGTCAATCAAAATGCTTCCACCCCACCCGCTGAAATTAATGAAACACTTCCAGCAGCATTATAAAAAAGGCCGGTTGCTTTCGCTAACCGGCCTTACCTGCTCTAACAAAACTCGCTTTATTTTTCTGCTTCAACTTTTTCAATCAAATACTCAACCACATTAAGCATTTCAGTCATCCCTCCTGCCAGCGGTGCGTCAGTAAAATAACGTCCATCAACGATAATAACTGGAACACCCTGAACGCCAGATGTTTGGCTGATGATCAGTGCTTTTTTTACGTTGGTTTTGACAGTAAACGAATTCATCGTTTCAACGAATTTCTCACGATCAATCCCCTGCTCTTCAACAAAATCGAGCAAACGATCTTCAGTATCGAGACGACGCTTATCAATATGAATCGCATTAAATAATGCTTTATGCAACTTTTCAGAATCACCCGTTATTTGTGCAGCATAAAACACCCTTGCTAACTGCAACCAACTGTCACGGAAAATAGCCGGTACCTGGGTAAATTTCACATTTTCAGGCAAGGTTTCTTTCCATTGCATGATTTGTGAGTCCAAATTAAAACAATGTGGACAGGAGTACGAGAACAACTCAATGACTTCAATGTGTTCATTTGAGGTATTTTTCGCCATACGCTCAGTGGTAGGCTTGTAGTGTTCACCCTCTTTGTAGCTTGTTGAATCAGCTGACACAGACAAAGGCATTAATAATGCCGCTGTGGTGAGTAACAAAGCACGAATTGATCTCGTCATTTCAATATCCTTAAATTTTTTAATTACAAACTGCCATAAGAATGAAGGCCGGACAGAAACATATTGACACCCAGAAAGGCAAATAAGGTCACGAACAATCCAACAATTGCCCACCAGGCCATTGGTTTACCATTCCATCCTTTTGTCATGCGCATATGCAACCAGGCTGCGTAGTTTAGCCAGACAATCAAAGCCCAAGTCTCTTTCGGATCCCAAGACCAGTAACCGCCCCACGCTTCAGCAGCCCACAAAGCCCCTAGAATCGTCGCCACCGTAAAAAAGGCAAAGCCCAGGGCAATGCTTTTATACATCAGATCATCCATCATTGTCAGTGGCGGCATGGCTTTGACCAACCCACTGTCCGGATTTTTTTCACTACGCCAGCTGACCAATAAATAAGCGATGCCAATCATGGCAGCCATAGCAAACGCACCGTATCCTATAAAATTGGCTGGTACATGAATTTTCATCCAGTAACTTTGTAATGCCGGGACTAATGGCTGAATTTCGTGGGCATTACGTTCAAATGCATACCAAAGCTGAAATATCACAGCAGCAGAGATAACCAGCAAGACGAATCCACCCAGACTACGCACTTGATACCGACGTTCGTAGAACAGATACAGTAAAGCCGTTACGACAGCAAACAGAATAAAGACTTCGTAAAGATTGCTGACAGGAATGTAGCCAATATCAGCACCCATCATATGCGTTTCACGCCAGCGAACCATCAGCCCTGTCATACCAAAGGTCGTCGCAATCCAGGTAAATACGCTACCAACTTTTTCGGTATAGTCAGATCTGAAAATCAACCCACCAAAATAGGTAAATGTGGCGGCGATAAAAAATACACTCATCCACATAATGGCTGACTGGCTGGCCAGCATGTATTTGAGCAATCCGTTAGTTTCAGCAGCCTCCAGATTGGTACCGTATAACTGCAAGGCAATTAGACTGAGCATAGCAACAGCGATAGCGTGACCGCGGAAGCCGGGCCAATGATTGCCGACAAAGCCCATGCTAATAGCCGTAAACATCAGGATTGAGACCTCATATACGTCCAGCACTTCATGATAAACAGACAAAATACCAATGGTTGCCAGTAATAAAAGTGCATACCACCACCAGGTATGGGCAGCAGGTTTTGTCATGATTTCAGTATTCGTTGTCATAGGTTTCTCATACTCTTTAACGCTTTCATTAAGAACCTGGCTCCAGGTTGGAGTTCCCGGTTTTAGTTGCTAAAACAGTTTGTTGCTCATTGAAAAATGTATCAAACTCGCGGGCATTTCGATTTGTCGAACCTGCCAATATAATTTCCGTGTGTTCAGCACCCTCTTCCACCCATGCCCATAAGCGTCTCTGTGGAAGATAGAACAGTAAAAACACACCGATTATCAATAGCGCACAACCGAAATACACCACATTCTTTCCTGGGGCTTTGGCAATTTGCAGGCCGGTCGATTGAACATGTTCAAAATCAGTCAGCTGCAAAAAGACCGGCGAACCGTAACGCGATAAGGTGCCAATTGTATCCACACTATCCTGTAAAAACAGTAACTGGTCGTTGGTCACAGTTTGCGGAGTAATGCCATCCATGCTGAAATAAATCCGCGCCAGCATCTCCCGTAACATGCCCAGATAAGCAGGCGCCAGATTGTCACGCTCGGCGTCAGGAAGATTGTTATCAATGAAATCCCTGACCTCATCAAAACCACCCCTGACAAACATGGTGATCAATGTTTCGAGGGTTTGCTGCAAACTGGCTTCAAGAGCTTCATCACGTTCTGGCAACATTGCCAACGCTTCTTTCATCATCGAATTGGCAATATCTGATACCAGCTCTTCATCACGTAATAACGCTGAATAATTCAAGAACTGCTGCAAGCTGCCATCTTCATCTACAGGTAAATAGAGGTAGGCAAAGGATTCTGCAGGACTGTTACGAACACCACTTAAAAAGTATTCGCGACCATCACGCTCAACCGGAAACATATAGTTTTCGTATTCTCTGGCTTCACCAGTCTCTGTACGTAACTTAAACGTAAAATTCGGACCAAAATCACGTAAATTTCGCTCATCTTCTTCTGTCGGATCAGGGTTGATATTAAACGGCCGGAAACTGGTCATTTCCAGCTGCATGGTTTCTTCTCCCCACAGCATTTGACGATTTTCAAATACTTTGGTTTGGATAGAAACAGGCTCAGTCCCGGCACGGCTATCAAGAGGCCATGCATCGATACTAAGCGAAGAACCACCGTCACTGAAACTGGATTGATAGATCGAGTGGCCTCGATAAATTAATGGGTGGTTTACCGCAATAGTAGATTCAAAGGGTTCCGCCAGTTGATCGTCGTGAATCACTAAATCCGATTCAAAAGATTTTGGCTGACCATTGGGATAATGTTCGATTCGGAAATCTTTTACTTCAATACGAAAAGGCAGGGCTTGCAACAAATAACCGTCACGAACCGGTAAAAAAACTACTTCTGCCGCCTTGCCTTCCGGGATACTTACACTCCCCCTAAAACCCTGACTACCAACTGCAAGACGACTTTCTGCAGGTATTTCACGGATCGAAAGATCGCGGGTCTCAATTTTGATTTCACCGCGCCATTCGGCAAATTTTAATGGCATGTTGCTATCAAACAGACCACCAACACAGATCACCACAATGGCAATATGGGTAAACAGGTAGCCGAGACGGTTCATACCGCCACGCATTGCAGAAATTAATACAGCATCATCTTGTTTAACCGTTTGTCTACTGCGGAACCCCAGTTTTTTGAACTCGTGCTGCAAATCATTTGCTACTGAAGGCATGGTTGCATTTGATTGCCACTGAGCACTGTGATGCATAGCTTTTAAGGATTTTTTCTGCACATTAGTGCGTAACTGCCACATTTCTTTAGCCATCGCCGGAAAATGACGAATTACACAAACCGATGTGGAAATGACAAGCAATGCAAGTATGGCGATAAACCAGATAGAACTGTAAACATCATAAAGCCCAAGCTGTTCAAATACTTCAAACCAGAAAGGACCAAATTTAATGACATAATCAGCATAGGGCTGGTTTTGCTGTAGAACAGTGCCGATAACAGAGGCAATGGCAAGTGTCAGCAATAACGTAATTGCCAACTCCATAGAGCCAAGAAATAAAAATAATCGGCGAGAGTAGCTGTTGTGGGAGTGATCTTTCGGGGTAACTTCAGACATGAAATTGCTCAAACATGAGCCGATGAGTTACTCCGGTGCAATCAGAATCATTGTCACCGGAGCTTATCAGCAATTAATGCAGACCGGATACATAAGCGGAAACCGCTTTAATTTCTTCCTCAGTCAACTTGGAAGCAATATCACGCATCATTCCATTAGGATCGTTATGACGTTCACCATTTGCAAAAGCGTGTAATTGCGATTCTGTATAGGCACGATATTGAGCAGATAGTTTCGGCCATTTCGCCGCGGGCATACCACTGCCATTGGGACCATGGCATGCCATGCAGGCAGGCACCCCGGATTCGCTATTGCCGCCACGATAAATCTGTTTTCCCAGTTCCAGCAAGTCTTCGCTCACGGCGCCCGGCGCAGTTTCTTTGCTGGCAAAATAAGCCGCCAAATCAGCCATATCCTGTTCCGACAGGTTGGCCACCATCGGCGCCATTATGGCGTTTTTACGTTTACCACTTTTGAATTCGACTAGCTGTTTGTAGAGGTAACTGGCATGTTGTCCAGCCAGTTTTGGGTACATATCAGAAGGACTGTTACCATCAGCACCATGACAGGCAGCGCACACAGCTGATTTTGTTTTGCCAGCGGAAATGTCTCCTGTGGCAAAAACAAGTGGTGAACTCGATACACCCACCCCAAACACCACTGCAAAAATAAATTTTTTCATTGTCGTTCCTGGCTACTAACTTTCGGATACAAAACTTTCGGTATGCTACTCTTATTGGCACTTTTTTGCACCTGGAAAGACTGACATGTCAGAGTTATACCGAAGCGCACATTATACTGTCAGCGCCACACAATTGTCTCAACTGCCACCTGACTCAGGTTTCGAAGTAGCTTTTGCGGGCCGCTCAAATGCCGGAAAATCCAGCGCAATCAACACCATCACAGGAATCAAAGCTCTGGCGCGAATAAGTAAGACACCAGGAAGAACACAAATGATCAATTTTTTTCATCTGGACGATGAAAGAGCCATGGTAGATCTTCCCGGTTATGGTTATGCCAAAGTCCCGGAAAAGATGAAGCTTAAATGGCAAGCCACCCTGAGCAAATATCTGGAAACGCGCCAATCGTTGCGCGGATTAATGCTGATGATGGATATTCGACATCCATTAAAAAACTTTGACCTACAAATGCTGGACTGGGCAAAACAGGCTGAACTGCCGATTCATATTTTACTCACCAAGTCGGATAAATTGGGACGCGGTGCTGGGGGTAATGCCCTGCAACAGGTTCGTAAAGAATTAAAAGATGCTGGGTTGGAAGCATCGGTACAATTATTCTCTTCTTTAAATCATCAGGGACGTGATGAAGCGATTCAGGTACTTGATAATTGGTTTGAATTATCGACCGCCGAACAGCAATAGAATATTTTTCTTTCTGTTCGCTGAAAATTTATGCTTCAGGTGATGGCAGATGTCATCACTCTCTGCTAACGTTTACGGCATTGGGACATGCAGTGCTAACATAACATTTCCAGTTCAATGCTGAACCTGCCGCTTAATGGCAATGTTGCCAGAGCTGGTTCCCTATCCCCGATTTTTTCCATAACGATGCCCATTCAAGGATTCCGCTATGACGCCAAGATATACTCCGATTACCACCCCGCTGCCTGAACTTTATCAGACATCAAAACTGGGGATGAATACGCTTGCATTAACTGAGGATTTCAAACGCTATTTCGGTATTTACCTTGGTCAGGACAAGGGCTGTGCTTCAGGTCATTACCTGTATGCAGCTATGGCCCATACACTGCGTGACCGGCTGTTTGAAAGAATGAAAAATACCAAACACACCTATGCCGATTCGCGCTGCAAACAGGCTTATTACCTGTCCATGGAATTTTTAATGGGCCGCGCCACCGGCAATGCCGCTTTAAACCTTGGCATTGAAGAACCGTTGAAAAAAGCGCTGGTCAATCTGGGACTCGAATATGAAGAACTTGCCGAATTTGAACATGATGCCGGTTTGGGTAATGGGGGGCTAGGTCGTCTGGCTGCATGTTTTATTGATAGCTGTGCCACCCTGCAACTACCGGTTACGGGATATGGCTTGCGTTATGAATACGGCATGTTCCAACAAAAAATTGAAAATGGCCGCCAACAGGAAATGCCGGATCACTGGTTGCGTGATGGTAATCCATGGGAATTGGAACGGCCTGAATACACTCAACGTGTCAAATTTGGTGGACATACCGAGTTACATCGTAACAGTAGTGGTCAAATGGAAATTCAGTGGGTTGATACCAATGATGTACTGGCTGTTCCCTATGACTTACCTATTCCCGGCTATCAGAATGGCACCGTCAATCGTTTGCGGTTGTGGAAAGCAGCGGCTACCGATGAGTTTAACCTAGAAGATTTTAATGCCGGTTCGTATACAGAAGCGGTTGCAGCGAAAAATGAAGCTGAAAATATCAGCATGGTTTTGTACCCAAACGATGCCAGTGAAAATGGTAAAGAGTTACGTTTACGCCAACAGTATTTCCTGGCCTCAGCCAGTCTGCAGGATATTCTGGATTACTGGGTGACGACTCATGATGGCAACTTTGAAAATTTTGCCGATAAAAACGTCTTTCAACTTAACGATACTCATCCTACTGTTGCCGTTGCAGAACTGATGCGCCTGCTTATGGATGAACATCAATTAGGCTGGGATAAAGCCTGGCAAATCACCACCAAAACTATGGCCTACACCAACCATACTTTGTTACCCGAAGCACTGGAACGATGGCCGGCAAACCTGTTTGGTCGTCTACTGCCTCGCATTCTGGAAATAATTTACGAAATCAATGCCCGATTCCTCAGGGAAGTGGCTAATCATTGGCCTGGCGATAAAGAGCGGCTGGCACGTATGTCTATTATTGAAGAAGGTGCCCAGCAACAGGTCCGAATGGCTCATTTGGCCATTATCGGTAGTTTTTCCGTCAATGGTGTTGCAGCCTTACATTCTGAATTACTGAAAAAAGGCTTGTTTGCTGACTTCTATCAGTTATGGCCGGAAAAATTTAACAACAAAACTAACGGTGTGACCCAACGCCGCTGGATGGCCTGGTGTAATCCGGTGTTAAGTCAACTGATTAGCGAAACCATTGGGGATAAATGGATTACCCGCCTTAATGAGCTGGAAAACCTCGCTCCACTGGCCCATGACAAAGATTTTCAGAAAGCCTGGCACGAAGCTAAATATGAGAATAAAAAACGTTTAGCGGCATTAGTCGAAAAACAATGTGGCGTGGTGTTTAACCCGGAAGCCATGTTTGATATTCAGGTGAAACGCATTCATGAATATAAACGCCAACTATTAAATGTTTTGCATGTCATTCATCTTTACGATCAGATTAAACGCGGTAAAACCGAGGGATTACCCAAACGCTGTGTTTTGTTTGGTGGTAAGGCAGCCCCGGGTTATGTCATGGCAAAACAAATCATCAAGCTGATTAATAATGTTGCTGATGTTGTAAACAACGATCCAGATGTGGGCGATTGGCTGAAAGTTGTTTTTTTCCCCAACTATCAGGTTTCTGTAATGGAAGTCATATGCCCCGCAGCAGATTTATCGGAACAGATTTCTACAGCCGGTAAAGAGGCTTCCGGTACCGGCAATATGAAATTTATGATGAATGGTGCTATTACCATTGGTACGCTGGATGGGGCAAATATCGAAATTCGCGAAGAAGTTGGTGATGATAACTTTTTCCTGTTTGGTTTATCTGAAGAAGAAGTTGCAGAAAATCGAGGGCATTATAATCCACAGTCTATTATTGAGAATGATGCTGATTTGAAACGCGTGGTGGACTTATTAACCGGCGGCCATTTCAATCAGTTTGAGCCGGGCTGCTTCGATAACATTATTAATGCCTTTACCAGTTCAAATGACCCCTGGATGACCGTAGCCGATTTCCGCAGTTATATAGATGCTCAGAAACAGGCCGGACAGGCTTATCTGGATAAAGAGCGCTGGACAGCTATGAGTATTATCAATGCAGCTAACAGCGGTAAATTTTCAACTGACAGAACCATGGAAGAATACAATCAGGGTATCTGGAAGCTGGAAAAAATTGCGCCACATCCAGATAGCTGATACCGGATAGAAAAACCCCACTGTCATTAACCATATAGGTGTATTGGCAGTGGGTTTCTATTTTTCCTGTGGTTTAAGACAAGCAAAGTCCGTATAATTCGCGCTGTCAGCAATCACACAAAGCGCCTGTAGCTCAGTTGGATAGAGTGTCGGTTTCCGAAGCCGAAGGTCACAGGTTCAATTCCTGTCAGGCGCACCAATTTTTACTTAACTCTCTTCTCTGGCCACGCGTTATCAGTTTGATTCAGCCCCTGCATGAATATTGGGTTCTAATTGGCCATATTGATCAAGTTTGTTATATAAAGTCTTAACGGTAATGCCAAGCTGCTTGGCTGCCTTGGTTTTATTTTGCTGACAGGCTTCTAATGTCGACAGAATCAGGCTTTTTTCAGCATCTTTAATCGAAGTACCGGGCCCGATATCATTTTCTATTGCAGAGTGGCCGTTGCCAAAATCAGGTAGATCATCAACGGTTATTACATCTTCTGCCAATATATGCGCCCGTTCAACACAATGTTTAAGCTCTCTGACATTTCCCGGCCAACTATATTGAGCAAAAATATCCAGTACATCATCGGAAAATACTTTGCCTGAATTTGTCGCTTCATTTCGGTAAGCGAGGAAATGTTTGGCCAGCTCAATGACATCATTGTCCCGCTGCCGTAACGGAGGAAGTTTGATGGGAAAATGTGCCAGACGAAAATAGAGATCCTCACGCAGAAAACCGGCTTCAATCGCTTCTTCTGGTTCACGATTGGTCGCGGCAATAATCCTTACTTTGGATTGCCGCACCACATCACTTCCTACTCGACGAAACTCACCACTTTCCAATACTCTCAGCAGTTTACTTTGTAATGCCAGAGGCATCTCAGTGATTTCATCCAGTAATAACGTGCCGTTGCCGCCTTGTTCAAAAAAGCCGATATGTTGGTTTACTGCCCCGGTAAACGCACCTTTCTCATGACCAAATAATTCGCTTTCAATAAGATCTGCAGCCAACGCCGCACAATTGACTGAAACCATCGGTTCGTTAGCTCTTTCACTTTGTTCATGAATTGTTCTGGCAGCAACTTCTTTACCACAGCCACTTTCGCCTATCAGAAATACACTGGCATCTGTCTGGCTGACACGTCGTATCAAACGATAAAGCTTATGCATAGCAGCAGAGGAGCCCAGAAGCGAGCCATATTGATCAAGTGTGGAGGTAAGTGTGGCAGTCTGACGGTTTTTTTTCAGCTGTTTGAATTCTGTAGCAAATTCCTGGGCCACTTCAATGAGGGGGGTGAAGTCGCTCATCTGTCGAAAATGATAAGCCCCCCCTTTACTCATCATTAAGTCCAACCATTTATTGGGTAAACCGTCACTTAATAAAATCCAGTCAGCAGTAGTTTGCAAAGGATGTGTTTCGAATAATTTATAGTCAGACTCAGTGGCTTTTTGGGGGGCATAGATAACCAAATCTGCTTGATAATCTTGCTCACTCAAGTCTGCAACCTGAACTAAACTAAAGTTACAGGCAGAAAGCAGTTTGCTCAATTTCGCTGATAAGATTTCATCAGTTGTGATTAACAGTAATTTTGGCATAAGACCCGTTTTTAAATAATAATTAAATTCGAGTCTAACATGCGGATTTTATAGATTTCTTAACATAGATAAAGAGGTTGAAACTTAATGTTTCAACCTCTTTTATGGAATAGCTGATTAGTCAACCTATGCGGCGATGATGTCGTTTATCACTTTTTAATCTTAGCAAACGATCCTGACTTAATTGTATATTCGCCAGATGGCCTGCAAGATAAGATGACATTTGCCGATCGTGCATTCTTCTTACATAAATTTTAAAAATTTCCAATGAATGCATTTCCATTGATTCCAAATCAGCAAGACAATCTTTATCAATTACATCCTCACATGTTCCATATGCAACTTTGTAGATTGCCCGCATTGTTAACGCTAACTCACTATTGGAAGGCTGAGTATCCTTGAGCCCGGCAAAACGCTTGTTAATATCGTCAACAATTTCAGCCCGTACCAGAGCCATTTCACGCAACAACATTCTTATTTCACTGCTGACCACTTTCCTTGCGGTCATATCGTAGAAGTTGCGTCCATCTGCACAGATACTCTTCAACTCCTGAATAAGTTGCTGATCTCTGTTATTCAACATGTGACATTCAGTTTGTTACAACGAGTTCATCTTTGACTTCAACAACCTTGTCATAACCTTTCGCCATTTCGACCGCCAGATCTTTTTCGGCCTCATTTTTCACGTTACCTTTCAATGTGACAACGCCATTGTCGGTTGAGACTTCAATGGCAGTGGCTTCAAGCTCATCATGAGCAGCAAGCTCCATCTTAAGTCCGGCAGTTACAGTCATATCATGCCATGCACGGCTAAAAGATTTATCATCGTTGTTATCTTCATTACGATAGTTTTTATCTACCGTCAGGTTATTTTTAACCTCAGAGATACCTTCAATATTTTTTGCAATTTCACCAGCCAGCTCTTTTTGCGTCTGGTTGTTCACTTCACCACTTAAAACTGCAACCCCACTTTCAATATCCGTATCAATTTTAAAATTATTCAGTTCGGTGTTCAGCAATAATGATGTTTCTAATTTGCCATCCAGCCAAGCATCATTAGCCTCACCTTGCCAGTCATTTGCTAGCACAGGGGTAGTAACTAAGGTAGCTGCGGTCAAAATTGCTAAATGGTTCATTTTAATTTTCATCATTTATCTCCTAATTGATTTAATGTCACTCACTAAACAGGTGCTATAACCATGCCAAGTATATAAACCAAATAAATTCATGGGGTTACTCAACTCTCCCACTTTAAATACTTTAATAATCATGAATAAATTACAAGCTTTATCAGGAAAATATTCATGTTTAACAAAAAAGACGCCTTTCGGCGTCTTTGGAGCTAGTGGAATCCAGCAAAAAGCGTTCTATTTGGTAAGCGCTTCAACTTCCTTTTCTGCCTGATCTTTTGCCAGGCCATATCGCTCCTGCAGGAGACCAACCAATTGCTGGGCATTACCTTTTGTTTGTTCAATTTCATCATCAGTTAAGTCACCCCAGCTTTCACGAAGCTTACCTTTAACTTGAGTCCATTTACCTTCTGCAATATCTGTATTCATTTTTTTCTCCTTGTTGCTCTAAAAAATCTGATACCTAGGGCTTGTTGCTCTTTATTTATTACCAAAGGCTTTTGCTGAAATAAACTTTAAATAATTGCAATAAAGCTCAATGCAGTTTCAGCAAAAATATCAGTCACAAGGAATATTACAGAAATCATGCCAAGATGATATGTATCTGTTTTCCATATTAAATCTGGAAATTTTAAAAATAAAGATGCACTAAACCGTGGTAGAAATAACATGGTGAAATGTAAAATTTTCAACGCTTCAGCGTTTTAAAACGAATCATTTAGTTGCAACTCAAAGTACCTTCTTTACCACTTCACTCAAAACAGCAGACACAAAAAAGGCCCGGTTAAGGGCCTTTTTCATTTCAACTAAAGTTCTAGTTATTATGGGTTAACAACAAAATCAACACGACGGTTAAGAGCACGACCTGCATCAGTTTCATTGTTAGCGATTGGATGATTTTCACCCATACCAACTGGAATCAGGTTGTTGCCATTAACACCTTTTGACGTGAGATAGTCAACCACTGACTCTGCACGACGTTGTGATAAGTTTTGGTTATATGCTTCAGTACCAATACTATCTGTATGACCTTCAACACGTACTTCAACCACTTCATCACTGTTCAACAAAGCATCTACTGCTTCATCAAGAGTTGATTGAGCTTCAGGAGTTAGTGTTGCTTTATCAAATTCAAAGTGAACGTCATTCAATGACAGAATGGTTTCACCGGCGATTGGACATCCATCTTGGTCAACGATTACACCCTCTGGCGTATTTGGGCAAAGATCTTTGTAATCCGCTACACCATCTCTGTCTGAATCAATTGGGCAACCAACATCATCAACTGTTACACCAGCTGGTGTGTTAGCACACATATCGATACCATCGACAACACCATCATTGTCTGAATCCATTGCACAACCATTGGCATCAAGCAATGCACCTGGAACTGGCTCATGCTCACACATCATTTTTTCTGCTGCTACTTCTTCTGCCTGGGCTTCATCAGTTGGGCAAAGTAATAATGCCAACATTGCACCGACTGCAGCGCCACCTACAGCACCAGAGCCACCACTTGCCGCTGCACCGACTGCTGCGCCACCAACGGCACCGCCAAGAGCAGAACACAAAGTATAATCTTGATACGCACGCTGGTTTGGACCTGCACAACCAGCCAGCAAACCAATCGTCAGCAATGCTGCCGTTAATTTAACTGTAATATTCATAGTTTTAGTTCCTTTAGATTTATTGCTTAGTTGGTAATCGTTTCTTGATATCTTGGCTGACACGGTGGTTAATCCATGTGTTCAGATTCAGATATCATAATAATACGATTTACATTTGGAGTGTAACATATTAAAAAAAAGGCATATTTAATCTTAGTTATGTCCCTGAAAATTAAAAGCGGCTATCCATTGGGTCGCTTTCCATTTCTAGGGATAAAGCTTGGGCACCAGCGTCCACAGGGAGTTCACCAGTTTCCGAGCCTAACTTGATCATCAACCTTACTTCATTACTTGAATCAGCATTTCGCAATGCGTCTTCATATGAGATTTCTCCAGCTTTATACAAATCATATAAAGACTGATCGAACGTTTGCATCCCCAATTCCCGAGAACGTTTCATAACATCCTTGATTTCCGCAACCTTACCCTTTTCGAGCAAATCTCCAATTAATGGCGTATTGAGCAGGACTTCAACTGCCACCGCCCGTCCTGAACCATCTTTTTTTGGAATCAGCCGTTGTGCCACAACAGCTTTAAGGTTGAGAGACAAATCAAGAAATAATTGCTGGTGCCGGTCTTCCGGAAAAAAGTTAATAACCCTTTCCATCGCCTGATTGGCATTATTGGCGTGAAGGGTTGATAAACACAGGTGACCGGTTTCAGCAAATGAAATACCGTAATCCATAGTATCACGACTTCTGATTTCACCAATCATAATGACATCTGGAGCCTGTCGCAATGAATTTTTCAATGCCACTTCGTAGGAGTCGGTATCCACCCCCACTTCTCGCTGCGTGACGACACATCCTGCGTGTTTATGATCAAATTCAATCGGGTCTTCAATCGTTAAAATGTGACCGGTACTGTTTTGATTACGATAACCAATCATCGCCGCCAGTGTGGTTGACTTACCACTTCCGGTGGCCCCCACAAACATCACCAGGCCACGCTTGGTCATTGCAAGTTCTTTAATGATTTCAGGAACATGAAGTTCTTCAATGGTGGGGATTTCCCCTTTTACCAGACGCAAGACCATAGCGATTCGACTGCGCTGATACAGTGCACTGACTCGAAAACGGCCGGCACCTTTGGTATCGATAGCGTAATTACATTCCTTATCGCGTTCAAAAGTACGTTTTTGTTCATCGTTCATGGTGCTCAACACCAATTCACGGGCTTCTTCTTCAGTTAAAGGTTCCTGCGAAAGTGTTGCCATACGGCCATTTACTTTCAAGGTGGCTGGACGGCCTGAAGTAATAAAAATATCTGAGGCTTCGTGTTTTACCGCAGCTTTAAGAATAGTGACTATTTCCATCATGATCTCCTAACGGAACAGATCCTTGTTCACGGCACGGGGTAATGCTTCATGCTTGGTAATTTGCTGACGACGTACCAAATCCTGTAAACACTGATCCAATGTCTGCATTCCTAAGGCACCACCTGTTTGAATTGAAGAATACATTTGCGGGACTTTATCTTCACGAATCAGATTACGGATAGCCGGCGTACCAATCATAATTTCATGTGCCGCAATGCGCCCCCCTCCGACTTTCTTCAATAGCGTCTGGGAAATAACCGCACGTAAGGATTCTGACAACATGGAACGTACCATATCCTTTTCCGCCGCCGGAAACACATCAATAATACGGTCTATGGTTTTTGCCGCTGATGAGGTATGCAGGGTGCCAAATACCAGGTGACCGGTTTCCGCGGCAGTCAGTGCCAGACGAATGGTTTCCAGATCACGTAATTCCCCGACCAGAATTATGTCAGGATCTTCCCGCAAAGCACTGCGTAATGCCTCACTGAAGCCATGGGTGTCACGATGCACTTCACGTTGATTGATTAGACATTTCTTACTGCGGTGTACAAATTCAATCGGGTCTTCAATGGTTAGTATATGTTCGTTATCTTTTTCATTACGATAATTAATCATTGCAGCCAACGTGGTCGACTTACCGGAACCAGTCGGTCCAGTGACCAGCACAATACCGCGATTATTGTCGGAAATCTGTTTGAAAATCTCGGGGGCACCCAATTCTTCCAGTGTCAGCACCGTTGAAGGTATGGTCCGGAAAACCGCGGCTGCCCCCCGGTTCTGATTAAACACATTGACCCGGAAACGCGCCAGATTGGGAATCTCAAACGAAAAGTCTGCCTCCAGAAACTCTTCAAAATCCTTACGCTGACGGTCATTCATGATGTCATATATCATGGCATGCACTTCTTTGTGTTCCATAGCAGGCAAATTGATGCGTTTTATATCGCCATCAACCCGAATCATTGGCGGCTCACCAGAAGAGATGTGCAAATCGGATGCATTGTTTTTTGCACTAAAGGTCAGCAATTCAGTAATATCCATGCACATTCCTTAATTCGATAATGATGGCTACATGTCGATGACAACATAGCGAATACTGTTAAAGGTAGCGCGCTCCAGACTGGCTTGCAACATGACAAATTCAAAAACACGTCTGCAATCTGTGATGAACTTCATCAAATTGGCAGAACAACAGGCTAATCGCTCCCCAGGCTCAGTGAAATTGCTTGCTGTAAGCAAAACCTGGCCGGCATCCCGGCTACGTGAGCTAGCTGAAGCAGGACAGATACGCTTTGGTGAAAACTACCTGCAGGAAGCCTTACAAAAAATCGCAGAATTAGCAGATTTACAACTGGAATGGCATTTTATCGGCCCAGTTCAATCCAACAAAACCCGTGACATTGCTGCCAACTTTGATTGGGTCGAGAGTGTGGACAGGCTTAAAATTGCGCAACGGTTATCTGACCAGCGACCTACTGAAAAACCGCCTTTGAATATTTGTCTGCAAGTCAATATTGATGATGAAGCCAGCAAGGCAGGTGTTCATGCCGACGGTTTAATGGAACTCGCTGCTGCAGTAAGCCAACTGAAAAATATTCGGTTGCGGGGTTTAATGATCATTCCGGCAATTGCAGAAACGGTTGAACAACAGCTCGATGCCTTTGCCCGGGCGCAGCAACTTTTTTCTCAACTTAAAACCAACCACGCTACCGTTGATACTTTATCAATGGGGATGTCAGCTGATATGCAGCCAGCTATCTCGCAAGGCAGCACCATGGTCCGGATTGGGACGGCGCTGTTTGGTGAGAGACATACACCCAATAAACAATAACCAGTACACTACAGTGTTGAAGAGTCCGTCCCAATGGAGAAAGTTTAAATGATACCTTGCAAGCTCGCCTTTATCGGCGGTGGAAATATGGCGCGCAGTTTAATTGGTGGCTTAATCGCCAATGGCATGTCAGCTGAAGATATCCACGTTGCTGATAAAAATGCCGCAACACTTGAGTCACTTAACCGTCAATATCCTGTGCAGACGTTTACCAGCAACCAACATGCTATCGAAGGTGCTGATGTCATTATTATTGCTGTCAAACCTCAGCAACTGCAAGAGGTTGTTAAAGCGCTTCATTCTTCCTGGCAAGAAAAGCAATTACTGATTTCAATTGCCGCCGGCATCCGTATTGAAGATATTAGCCGTTGGCTGGATAAACCACAGGCTGCGATTGTGCGTGCAATGCCCAATACGCCAGCGTTGGTGGAAGCCGGCGCTACCGCGCTGTTTGCAAATGAATATGTTAGCCACCAGCAGCATGAATTGGCGGAATCCATCTTGCGTGCCTGTGGTTTGGCAATCTGGCTGAAAGAAGAAAAACACATGGATGCTGTTACTGCCGTTTCCGGCAGCGGCCCGGCCTATTTCTTTCTGGTGATGGAAGCGATGGAAAATGCGGCTATTGAACTTGGCTTACCGCAGGAAACCGCGCGACTGTTATGTTTGGAAACCGCATTCGGAGCCGCTAAAATGGCCCTTGAAAGTGGCGAATCTGCCAGCACTTTGCGTAAACAGGTCACCTCTCCCGGCGGCACGACTGAAAGAGCTATTCATGAACTGGAAGATGGTGGTTTACATGGCTTATTTGAAAACGCATTAGTGGCGGCGGCTTTGCGCGCAAGAGAGCTGGCCAATGAACTGGGACAAGACCATGCCTAATAGCTATTTTTCAAATCCATTGATGTTTCTGATTGAAACACTTTTTCAGCTTTATATGTATATCGTTGCCATACGGTTATTGTTACCGCTGATAAGGACTTCATTTACCCATCCTTTGATTCAGACCATTATCCGAATTACCGAGCCACTTTGTGCTCCGTTACGCAGTTTTATGCCTAGCACTCGAAAATTTGATTCTGCCGTTTTGCTGCTATTGATTCTGGTCACTTTAGTCAAACTGACGTTGCTACTGAGTCTGGCTGGGGCATGGCCCGCCCTTATTGGCCTGGTTCTACTGACGGCTGCAGAATTATTTTCCCTGTTTATCAGCCTGTTTACAGTGACGATTATTATCGAAGTACTGCTTAGCTGGCTGGCTCCTCAAGGATATAATCCGGTCGCCAGTCTGATTCAGGCAATAAATGCCCCTTTGCTGGATCCAGTACGTAAAAGAATGCCGTTAATGGGTGGCATTGATTTATCGCCATTAGTCGTCATATTAGGGCTGCAGGTTCTGTCGATGCTGGTGATGCCTTTACTGCTCGGTTCAGCGTACCCCCAGTATTAATTTTATAGGACACAGTACATTATGTCGGACTCCCTGCCAGCTGACTCAGTCGGATTGGTAACACCTTCACATTTGCATATTGATACGCCGCTGGCGCTGGATTGTGGGCGGATGCTGCCACAGTTCGATTTGATTTATGAAACCTACGGCACATTAAATGCCGATAAGAGCAACGCTGTTCTTATCTGCCACGCTTTGTCTGGCGATCATCATGCTGCAGGGTTTAATTCTCTGGAAGAACGTAAACCCGGCTGGTGGGATACGGCGATAGGTCCAGGAAAAGCCATTGATACCAAGCATTTTTTTGTCGTTTGTCCGAATAATCTTGGCGGTTGTAAAGGTTCCACAGGTCCTAATACTATTAATCCTGAAACCGGCAAATTATATGGTCCGGACTTTCCCATTGTGACGGTAGCTGACTGGGTAAAAAGTCAGGCGATCCTGGCAGACTCATTAGGTATTCATAAATGGGCTGCGGTGGTGGGCGGAAGTCTGGGTGGTATGCAAGCCCTGGATTGGGCAATTACGTTGCCCGAGAGGGTCGGTCATGCACTGGTCATCGCCGCAGCGCCAAAGTTATCTGCACAGAATATTGCGTTTAATGAAGTGGCCCGAACTGCCATTAAGTCTGATCCTGAATTTCATGAGGGCCGCTATCAGGAATTCGATACTGTTCCACGACAGGGGCTGGGACTGGCCAGAATGTTGGGCCATATCACCTATCTTTCCGATGAAGCCATGGGCGAAAAATTCGGTCGTGAACTGCGCAGTGGCAAAATTCAGTATGGCTATGATGTTGAGTTCCAGATCGAGAGTTATTTACGTTATCAAAGCTCCAGCTTTGTAGAACGCTTTGATGCCAATACTTATTTATTAATGACCAAAGCACTGGATTATTTTGATCCGGCCAAGGAGTTTGATGACGATCTGACTCAAGCAGTCAAAGCCATTCAGGCCAAATCGTTGATTATTTCGTTTACCAGTGATTGGCGGTTTTCACCTTTACGCTCTCTGGAAATTGTTGATGCCCTGCTCAGTGCTGGCAAGTCAGTAAGTTATGCCGAAATTGAAGCCACGCAGGGTCATGATGCTTTTTTAATGCCAATCCCCCGCTATATGGAAATCTTTGCCAGCTATATGCAGCAAGTTGCAAAAGAGGTGAATAGCTGATGACTTTACGGGTTGATTTACAAATTATCAGTGACTGGATCCCAGACAATGCCCACGTGCTCGATCTGGGTTGCGGCAATGGATCTTTGTTAAAACATCTGCAGCAACGCAATGTTACCGGTTATGGTCTAGAAATAGATAACAGCAAATTTTCCGAATGTATTGCCGGTGGTGTCAACGTTATACAAGCAGACTTGGATGAAGGTCTCAGTCAGTTCGGTGATCAGAGCTTTGATTTTGTTATTTTGTCACAAACCCTTCAGGCCGTTAAACGTCCCGACTTTTTACTGAGAGAAATCATGCGGGTTGGCAAGCAGGGAATTATCGGTTTTCCTAATTTCGGACATTGGCAATGCCGTTTTCAACTAGGGTTACGAGGTAAAATGCCGGTATCCAAAAACCTGCCAAATGCCTGGTTTGATACACCCAATATTCATTTATGTACGTTGAAAGATTTTGAAAAGCTCTGTGACCAATATGGTTTTAGTGTGGTGAGCCGCAGTGTCGTTAATCACGAACATAAAGATACGCTTGGTATTCGCTTATTACCTAACCTGTTCGGCCAGATAGCTGTTTATTTGATTCATAACGGAAACTCATGAAAGATTATCAACGCGACTTTATCGAATTCGCCTTAGCAACCGGCGTTTTACGCTTTGGTGAATTTACCCTCAAATCCGGACGCATCAGCCCTTATTTTTTTAACAGTGGCTTGTTTAACAGCGGTGCAACACTGGCTCGGCTGGGACGTTTTTACGCACAGGCGATAACCGAATCCGCGCTTGATTTTGATGTGTTGTTTGGCCCAGCCTATAAAGGTATCCCGTTAGCATCCACTGCAGTTATCGCACTGGCCGACCAGCATGATCGCGATGTACCTTATGTATTTAACCGCAAAGAGAAAAAAGATCATGGTGAAGGCGGACAGCTGGTCGGCGCCGCTCTTAACGGTAAGGTACTAATAATTGATGATGTAATTTCCGCCGGGACCTCCGTAGGAGAATCTGTCGATATCATTCGCGCAGCAGGCGCTGAACCAGCAGGTGTCATTATTGCACTCGATCGTCAGGAACGTGGTCAGGGCGAATTATCCGCTATTCAACAGGTAGAGCAAACGCATAAGATCCCCGTCGTCAGTATTATCTGTCTCAATGACTTACTCAGCTATCTGCAGGATCATCCCGACTTGCAACGACATTTAGCTGCGGTAAAAGCCTATCGGGAACGATATGGGGTCTAGGGTCTGTTGATCTTTCATAGCCGCCTCTGTTGTGACTGAAAATGCACCAATCAAGGCGCGAGGAATGCAGTTTGTGAGATACATCCATGTATCTCACCCCTAAGGGGCTTACGCTCAAAAACGTTCCTGACGTTTTTGTAGTTGTTCTAAATAAATAACGAGTAACGCTGAGTGGTGCATTTTCAGCCACAACCCGAAGGGCTGGGACTATTTTTCCGCCCCACAGCGTTGGAAATGACTTATGTAGAACAACTACATCGCATCATTTCCGCCTTGTGAGACAAAAAAATAGCCTTCAGCAGAGGTGGCTTTGAAAGATCAACAGACCCTAGGGCCCCCAAATTAATCTGATGGCAATTAATAAGGTCACAATTTCAAAGCTGCGTTTTATCCAGCGGTTGCCCCAACGCAACGCCAAATGGGATCCCAGATAACCACCCAATAACGATCCTAACAGTAACGCAGGAAGCCAGTCCCATTGTATTTCGCCTAGAATACCCAACGTAATCGCGCCTGCACCATTCCAAAATAATCCAACCAGAATCAGCGTGTAAGCAACGGCCCGCTGGTAATCCATGCCAAACCATAATATCAGCCATATGGTCACAAACAGCCCGGTTCCCGAGGTGAGCGAGCCATTGAGAATGCCCAGAATAAACAATACAACTGCACCAATCAGGTAACCATGGCGCTCACGATTTAACGGCGTGTATAACTGACCTAAAGCCGGTTTAAATAAAGAATATATGCCTAATGATCCGGTTAATACGCCCAGGGCAATCTCTGCGATTCGATCTGGTACCATTAATATCACACTGCCGCCGATCACTACCCCCGGCAGGCCGGCCACCAAGAGCAATATCACAAACTGACGTTCAAGTCGGCTGGTAGAGATGTAACGCAATGCTGCGCCTACCCCTAACGCTACACTGGCCACTTTATGGGTGGCTAAAGCCACAGAAAAGGTCAAGCCAAGGAATATCAAAACCGGGAACTGGATTAATCCTGCACCGCCGCCACTTAATGCCGAAAAAGTATTTGCCAGCAAAGAAATGACAAACAGAATAAAATGTTCAATAAAGCTCAATTTAATAAGGCTCTCTGGGAAAACATAATGATTTCAATACGCTTTGTAGCGGCTTCGATGCTCAGCGCAACATTATTAATTGCCACAACCGTATCAGCGGCTCAACTGTACCGTTTTACTGACGAAAACGGTATACCCACTATAAGCAAAACCCTACCGGCAGAAGTTGCTCAACAAGGTTACGATATTCTGGATGAGAAAACGATGCGGGTGATTGAACGGGTTCCCCCTGCACCGACTGAAGCGGAAATAGCTGAGCGGGAAATACAGAAAAAACTGGAGCTCGAGCAACAAAAACAGGCTGAAGAAGCCGCCAGAATAGAAGCCGAAAAACGGCGTAAACAGGCTATTTATGATCATAACCTGCTTTCTGCCTATCAATCCGAACAGGATTTGCTTAATGAACGTAACAAAGACCTGCAATACCGAGAAAAACGTATCGAAATATTAAAAAAGAAGCGTAAGGGTTTACAGCAACGATTACAGCAGGTGCAACAGCAAGCTGCCGATAATGAATTAAGTGGTATGGGTCTCAGTGCCAATCTGCAAAGTCGCCTGCAAGCTGCGCAACAGGAACTTGATAATAATCAGTCCAGCATTCAACAGTTACAAACTGAAATTGATACGCTTAATATGCAATATGAACTGGATCGTCAGCGCCTGGGTGAGCTGTTGGGAACCGCGGCAGAAGATTAAACCAGCAAATCCAGTTGGCTCATCAATAATTGATTTTCAGTGTGATTGCCAATACTGATTCGTAAAAACTGATCAATTCTCGGCTTGTTAAAGTGGCGAACAATCACCCCTTTTTCCCGCAAGCCCGCCGCTACTGTTGCAGCATCGTGTTGTGGATGTCTGGCAAACACAAAATTCGCCGCCGAAGGCAAAACCTCAAAACCCAATTCTGTCATAGACTGGGTTAGCCATTCTCGCTCGGTAATAACCTGTTGCTGACATTGTTTAAAGTAGGTTTCATCCTGATAGGCTGCAACGCCCGCTGCAATCGCCAGACTATCTAGCGGATAGGAATTAAAGCTATCCTTTATCCTAACCAGTGCTTCAATCAACTCTGGATGACCTACCGCAAAGCCAATACGCATACCTGCCAAGGAACGTGACTTAGATAGAGTTTGTGTGACCAGCAGATTAGGGAAACGCTGAGTTAGCGGAATAGCTGTTTCTCCACCAAAATCGATGTACGCCTCATCAATGACCACCACCGTGTCGCGGTTCATTTCCACCAGCCGACGAATATCGTCCAGTGATAATAAACAGCCGGTCGGGGCATTGGGATTGGGCAGTATAATACCGCCGTTATCTCGTTCGTAATCAGTGATATCGATTGCAAAGTCAGCATTCAACGGCACTAACTCCGAATCAATCTCATATAACTGACAATACACCGGATAGAAACTATAAGTGATATCCGGAAATAAAATCGGCTTTCCATGCTTGAAAAAAGCATTAAACACATGTGCCAAGACTTCATCCGAACCATTGCCAACAAACACACTTTCAGCTGGCACCTTATGGTAATCAGCAATTGCCTGTTTTAACGGGCCACCATCAGGAACAGGATACAAACGTAAACGCTCGGTTGTAGCCATGCGAATGGCTTCCAGTACTTTGGGTGAAGGACCAAACGGGTTTTCATTGGTATTGAGCTTAACCAGATTATGGCCGCGCGGTTGTTCACCCGGCACATAAGGTTCTAATGAATGAACAAAATTACTCCAGAAACGGCTCATTATTTTTCCTGTAACCGATACTCAGCACTGCGAGCATGTGCTGTCAGACTTTCACCGCGCGCCAGCACCGATGCAACTTGCCCCAGGCTTTGAGCGCCTTGTGGTGAGACCTGAATCAGGCTGGAACGTTTTTGAAAGTCATAGACGCCCAGGGGAGAACTGAAACGGGCAGTTCGGGATGTCGGCAATACATGGTTTGGTCCGGCACAGTAATCACCTAATGCTTCAGGCGTATAACGTCCCATAAAAATTGCACCGGCATGACGTATTTTTTTGGCCATTTCCATCGGTTCATCAACAGACAATTCCAAATGTTCTGGCGCAATATAATTGCAGACTTCTATCGCCTGCTGCATATCCTCGACCAGAATCATTGCACCACGGTTATTCAGTGACGTTTCAATAATGGCCTTGCGTTCCATGGTAGGTAGCAAACGTGCAATGGATTCTTTCACCTTCTGTAGAAACGCTGCATCAGGAGAAATCAGTATCGATTGAGCATCTTCGTCATGTTCAGCTTGAGAAAACAGATCCATGGCAATCCAGTCAGGATCGGTCTTGCCATCACAAATCACCAGAATTTCTGATGGTCCGGCAATCATATCGATGCCAACAGTACCGAACACCATGCCTTTTGCTGTCGCCACAAAGATATTGCCCGGGCCGACAATTTTATCGACCTGTGGAATCGTTTCTGTACCATAAGCCAATGCCGCAACAGCCTGCGCACCACCAATTGCAAAAATGCGATCAACACCAGCAATCGCTGCAGCCGCTAAAACCAGATCATTTACTTCATCATCCGGTGTAGGTACCACCATGATTAATTCCTGAACCCCTGCGACTTTGGCTGGAATAGCATTCATCAACACAGATGAAGGATAGGCAGCTTTACCACCAGGCACATACAGCCCAGCCCGATCCAATGGCGTAACTTGTTGACCTAATAAGGTGCCATCAGCCTCTACGTAATGCCAGGATTCCTGTTTCTGGTGTTCATGGTACTGACGTACACGTTCTGCAGCTTTTTCCAACGCCTGACGTTGTGCAGCAGGGATAGATTCCAATGCCGCTGCAGCCCGTTCCAATGGAATTTCCAGTTCCGCCATAGCAGTTGCTTTTACCCGATCAAATCGTTGGCTGTATTCAACTACTGCCTGATCACCACGCTGTTTAACATCTGCCAGAATATTTCTAACTGTGTCGGTTATTGCCGCATCAGAAACACCTTCCCAGGCCAACAACTCGGAAAGCATTGGCCAGAAATCAGCCTGCTGGAAATTCAATTCACTTATTTCAATCATTTGCCTGCTCTTTTACTGCTTTGCGGATCTGCTCAATAAATTGCTGGATCCGCGCATGTTTGGTTTTCATGGATGCCTTATTGACCACCAATCGCGAACTAATATCCGCGATATGTTCCATTGGTATCAAACCATTAGCTCGTAACGTATTACCCGTATCCACCACATCGACAATCCGATCCGCCATACCCACAAGCGGTGCCAGTTCCATGGAGCCATAAAGCTTGATAATCTCTACTTGCTGGCCCTGCTCGGCATAAAAACGCTTGGTGCTTTCCACGAACTTGGTTGCCACTTTTAAACGGCCCTGTGGTTCTTCAGCATCTTTTTTGCCGGCCGTCATCAGTTTGCAGCGTGCGATATTCAAATCAACCGGCTCGTAAAGCTCGGCTTCCGGATGTTCCATCAAGACATCTTTACCTGCCACGCCCAGATCAGCACCACCATATTCAACATAAGTAGGAACATCTGAGGCACGCACAATAATGAGTCGGACATCCGGTAGATTGGTTTCCAGAATCAGCTTGCGGCTTTTTTCAGGGTCATCCAGTGGCTCAATACCAGCCGCCTTTAAAAGCGGTAGGGTTTCCTCAAAGATACGTCCCTTGGACAGAGCCAGCGTTATCATTTCAGCCATTAGAGGCCACCCTTGCCTGGGTTGGGATACGGCGGATGCGAGCACCTAATTGCTGCAGTTTTTCTTCTATACATTCATAACCACGATCAATGTGATAAATTCGCTCGACCTGGGTTTCTCCTTCAGCCACCAGAGCTGCCAACACCAGACAGGCTGATGCCCGCAAATCAGTTGCCATCACCGGGGCTGCAGTGAGCTTTTCCTGTCCCTTGCATACCACTGTGTTGCCTTCAATTTGCAGATTTGCGCCCATACGCTGCATTTCCTGCACATGCATAAAGCGATTTTCAAAAACGGTTTCGACAATAGTGGCCTGCCCATCAGCAATACTGTTCAACGCAGTGAACTGAGCCTGCATATCCGTTGGGAAGGCTGGATAAGGTGCGGTTCGGATATTGACTGCTTTAGGACGTCTGCCTTCCATATCCAACGTGATCCAATCCTCACCAATTTCAATTTTTGCTCCAGCTTCTTCCAGCTTGAGCAAAACCGCTTCCAACTGATTGGCATCGGTATCCTTCAGTTTGACACGACCACGTGTAATTGCTGCCGCCACCAGATAAGTACCTGTTTCAATACGATCCGGAAGAATCGCATAATGAGTACCGTTGAGTTTTTCGACCCCTTCAATCTGAATCGTTGTCGAACCGGCACCGGTAATTTTCGCGCCCATTTGGTTCAAGTATTTGGCCAAGTCAACTACTTCAGGTTCTCGCGCCGCATTTTCAATTATGGTTGTACCTTTTGCCAGCGTTGCCGCCATCATCAGGTTTTCAGTACCGGTTACCGTGACCTGATCCATAAAGATATGGGCACCCTTGAGACCTTGACCACTGGTGGCTCGGATATAACCGTTTTCTACTTTAATTTCTGCGCCCATTTGCTCCAGACCACGCAAATGCAAATCCACAGGACGCGAACCAATCGCACAACCACCCGGCAAAGAGACATCCGCTTTACCGAAACGGGCCAGTAAAGGTCCCAGCACCAGAATCGATGCCCGCATGGTTTTGACCAAGTCATAAGCAGCTTCGGTAATCGTCAGCGTCGAAGGGTCAATTAACACTCCCGAACGTTCATCAACGGTGAGTGTTACCCCCATACGGCCTAACAACTCAAGTGTGGTTGTAATGTCATGTAAATGTGGCACATTGCCAATACGTACTGGCGAATCAGCTAACAACGCGCCCATCAGAATCGGCAACGCAGCATTTTTGGCACCGGAAATACGGATCTCGCCATCCAGCGCGACACCACCTTTAATGATTAATTTGTCCATGAATTTGCTCTGGAAGAATAAGGGAATGGATTAGCGAGAGACGCCCGTTTTCAGTGACAATGCGTGTACAGCACCACTACTGAAGCTGTCACCCAAAGTTGCTTTGACCATACGGTGTTGTTCTATCAGGCTTTTTCCAGAAAATGACGGACTAAAAACCCGGGCATCAAAATGCTGGCCATCTTCACCAAACACTTCAACATCAGCATCAGGTAAGCCTGCTTCAATCATTGCTTTGATATCTGCTGCTTTCATGTTTCACCACTTAAATTATAGTTATTGCAGAGGAAGAAGTTCTTCCAATCCGCTTGCTTCTGCCATCGCCAGCATCTGTGCCGGCATATTAAAATAACGAATCGGCTTGTCTAATTTTTCAGCCTGACGCATCCATTCGATCAGTAAAGCCAGGCCGGCACTGTCACTACGACTGACTTCACTTAAATCAACATCAAGCGGATCCACTTCGGCAAACAATTGATCCGTCATATCGATACCGCTGGCAGCGGTATCAAAAGTCAACTCACCGGAGACCAGGATACGTTTGGTAGCATCGTCAAAAATGAGCTTCATCATCTGGCTTTATCATTGCGTTTAGCAAGATTTTCAATCAAGGCATCCATTCCGCTGGTTCTAATATCACGGTTAAATGATGAACGGTAATTCGTCACCAGACTGATGCCTTCAATTTTGACATCATAAACTTTCCATTCATCGTTCTTGTTTTTATAAAGTGATAATGCCATCGGAACAGATGGACCGTTTGGTTGTACCACTTCCATTGGTACATCTACCCGCCCCTTTTTCAAGTCATCGCGAAAAGGCAGAAAGCGAATTTCTTCGTTAGTGTATTCCAGCATTGCCGTAGCGTAGGTTCTGACCAGTAACAAACGGAATTCTTCGACAAATTGGGCCTGTTGTTCAGCTGAAGCATCACGCCAGCTTCGACCTAATGCCAATTTGGCCATACGCTCGAAATCGAAATGTGGAAACAGGATATCCTGTACCAGCGTATAGATTTTCTGCGGATTGGTTTCCAGTTCAGCTTCATTATCCTTCAGAGCTTTCAGCATGTTGTCTGAGGCTTCTTTCACTAAAGCCTGTGGCTCCGGCATCGCCTGAGCGGATGCGCTGAACGCCAGCATGCCCAGCAAAAATGCTGACATTAACTGGAGAGACACCTGTTTAAATTTAATCATCTTATTCACCTTCCGCTGTACTGTACAAGAATTGTCCAATTACCTGCTCCAATACCACCGCTGGTTGAGTCAAATCAATCACATCACCGTCTTCCAGGAAGAAATCATCCGCACCTGGTGACAAACTGATGTATTGCTCTCCCAGCAAACCTGCAGTAAAGATGCTGGCAGAGGTATCTATCGGAATGTTGTCATATTGTGGATAGATATTAATGGTGACTTTTGCATCATAGGTGTCAGGATCCAGAGATATTGATGTTACACGACCAACTCTTACGCCTGCCATCGTCACTGGAGATCGTGGTTTCAATCCACCAATATTCTGAAAATTGGCGACGACTTCATAGCCTTTTTCATCCGTAATATCACCAAGATTACTGACCTTCATCGCCAACACAAATAAGGCTGCCATGCCAGCTGCGACAAACAAGCCGACCATAATTTCGGTACTTCTTTTCGAATTCATTTACACATCTCCAAACATCAACGCAGTCAGAACAAAGTCCAGGCCGAGAATAGCGAAAGCGGAATGGACAACTGTCCGCGTTGTGGCGCGCCCCACACCTTCCGAAGTTGGTGAGGCATCATAACCTTCAAACAGAGCAATCCATGTCACGACAAAACCAAAGACAATACTTTTTATTACCCCGTTCAGGATATCTTCATACCAGTCAGTTTTAGCCTGCATCTGTGACCAGAAAGCACCATCATCGACACCGAGCAGGCCATGTCCAACTAAAAAAGCGCCAAATATTCCTACAGCACTGAATATAGCTGCCAGTAATGGCATGGATATAAGACCCGCTAAAAATCTTGGAGCAACGATACGGCGCATCGGGTCAACAGCCATCATTTCCATACCTGATAACTGTTCTGTACTTTTCATCAAACCAATTTCAGCCGTCAGGGCCGAGCCAGCTCGACCGGCAAACAGTAACGCACTGACAACCGGGCCAAGCTCTCTGACTAATGATAATGAAACAAGCACACCTAAAGATTCTTCAGCACCAAAATCTACCAGCGTATTATAGCCCTGAAGACCAAGAACCATGCCCACAAATAAGCCGGATATCAGTATGATGAGTATTGATAAAACACCGACATAAAATAATTGCTGAACAACCAGTGAAAAGCGGAATACCGAGCTTGGAATCCCTGCCAGCATCTGCACTAAGAACAAATGGCCCCGTCCAAGTCGCTGAAAGGTATCTAGTCCCCAGCGACCAAGGCTGCGCAGCAGCTCGATCATTGTGTTTCCTTTGAATTCAACAGATCATTTTTAAAGTCATTACCCGGGTAATGAAACGGAACAGGTCCATCTGGTAAACCCTGTAAAAATTGCTTCACCCATTCCGAGCCAGAAGTTTTCAGCGTTTCGGGATTACCTTTCTCAATGACCTTTCCGCCGGACAACAGATAAATTTCATCAGCGATCTTGGTGGTTTCAGCGACATCATGTGACACGATAATACTGGTCAGTCCCATTGCATCGTTGATGCGGCGTATTAGATTCACCAGTGTACCCATTGAAATGGGATCCTGTCCGGTAAATGGCTCATCGTACATAATCATCATTGGGTCTAGTGTGACGGCCCGTGCCAGAGCAACTCGGCGCGCCATACCGCCAGATAACTCAGCAGGCATCATTTCCCGGGCATTTCTTAAGCCCACGGCCTGGAGTTTCATCAATACCAAATCACGAATCATTGATTCGGGCAACCTGGAATGTTCACGTAATGGAAAAGCAACATTTTCAAAAACATTGAGATCGGTCAGCAAGGCACCACTTTGAAACAACATTCCCATGCGCTTGCGCAATTCATAGAGCTTGGAATGAGAAAGCTTGTGGACATTTTGGCCATCAACTTCAACAGTACCGCGATCCGGTTTAAGCTGACCGCCAATCAGTTTAAGCAGCGTGGTTTTACCTGTACCACTCGGCCCCATGATAGCGGTTACCTTACCTTGGTAGATATCAATATCTACACCGCTGAAGATAACTTTGTCTCCACGGTTAAAATACAAATCCCTGATTTTTATCAGTGGCGCCATTTTTTACTGCCGATATTAGATATAAAGATCGGTAATTTTCTTGAATCGCTGTTGGTAAGTCAAATCGCTGTGTGGAAAAACCATTCTGTATCGGCTAAAGTGTTGTCGCCATGTTAAGTTTGAGGAACTAGTTCCATGGGTATTGACTCAAAGTTCCTGCAGATATTTTGGTAAACCACCGATCAAACGGAGAAATTTAAGAATGAAGAAATTTTTGCAAATCGTTGCAGCCGCAGTTATCGCCTTACCTTTGGTAGCCACAGCGCACGGCCCTACTCGTCAGGAAGTTGATGAGAAAATAGTGATTAATGCTTCACCTGAAAAAGTCTGGAGCATGCTCAAAGATTTTAGCGCCATTGATAAATGGCATCCAGCAGTTGAAAGTGTTGAAATGAAGGACGATAAGGTTCGTGTTTTAACATTGAAAAGCGAAGGCAACCCAACTATTACCGAAGAGCTGGATAAAATTAACGACGAAAAAATGACCTTGATTTACAAGATCACTGATATGAGCGTCGTTAAAACCATTACGTTTAACAGTCAAGATACACCTTATTACACCTTGCCCGTTTCTACCTACAAATCATGGATGTATGTTAATGAAGTAGATGGTGGAACTGAAGTAAGATGGCGCGGTAAATTCTATCGTTCTTTCATGGATAACCCACCAGTACCAGAAGGTCAGTCTGATGCTGAAGCGGTTGAAGCTGTAACTGCTGTGTATAAAAGCGGTTTGGAAAACCTGAAAAACATTATGGAAAAATAATGCTTTTTTCGAACGACAAAAATGCTTTTCTGAAAGCGGCCCTTAATCGGGTCGCTTTTTTTATGTTTGCAACGATTTCGTTAAGCGCCTGTGCAGAAAAAACTGACTATGCCTTTATCACCAACCAGCTCAGTGATGACATAACGGTGATTGATATAAATGAGCGGCAAGTAGTCAGCACGATTAAGGCCGGCAAGGCGCCGGCGGGAGTGGCATTAAGTCAGAACGGAAATCGAGTACTGATTACCAATCCTGACAGCCAGAATATTTCCGTTATTGATGCACGTAAATTAACTGAAATCAGCCAGATTCCAGTCGGTCAGGGACCGGTCGGTATCGCCACTAACCATGATGGCAGCATTGCTTATGTTGCTGACTGGTACGAACATAAAATCAGTATCGTCGACGTCGATGAACAACAAATCCGTCATCGTATCAACGTAGGGAAATCACCTGCAGGTATTATCCTCGATGAATCACGTAACCGATTATATGTTGCTAACCGTGATGACAATACTGTCAGCATCATCGACACTATTACTGAACAGGTTCTGGAAATCGTAAATGTTGGCAAATCCCCGTTTGGTCTTGCATTAACGACGGACGGACAACGGCTTTTCAGCGTAAATGTTCAAGATAACAGTGTGACGATGATTGATACTCATAACTTGACAGCAACGTCCACAATCGAGGTTGGTGAATGGCCCTATTGTGCGGTGGCTAGCCCTGATGGCAAGTTTCTCTATGTGACCAATCAGGATGAAAACAGCGTATCCGTGATAGACATTGCTACACAGAAGAATATTAATACCATTGATGTAGAAGACAGTCCGGAAGGTATTGATATAACGGCCAATGGTAAACATCTCTACGTTTCCAACTGGGGTAGTGACAGTGTATCCATCATTGACACGACTACGGGCAAACGTATTACTGATGTTAAAACTGGAAAAGGCAGCCGTGCTTTTGGTGATTTTATTATCAGTCAATAATCTGTTGTGACAATTCAGATAACTTCCCTGGCTGTAACTGACGCCACGTTAAGCAATAGAGCGGCCTTACTGGCTGAGCAACTTAATCTTGAATTAATGTTGCCTGATGCAGAAAAAGCCCAGCTGATTTTAACGCCTAACCGACTGGAAATTCGTTATCCCCAGCTGGGGGGGCCCGTTTTTATCGATTTTGTTAGCGGTAAAAATCAGCACCGACGTCAATTTGGTGGTGGTCGGGGTCAGCCACTGGCAAAAGCTGTAGGCCTTAAAAACGGCGCGAATCCAATTATCATCGATGCAACTGCCGGTTTTGGCAGGGATGCTTTTGTATTTGCCAGCCTCGGTTGTCAGGTGACAATGCTTGAACAGCAACCACTTGTAGCAGCCCTATTGTCCGATGCGATGCAACGTGCAGAGACAGATGCAGAGACGGCACAAATTATCTCGCGCATGCAGTTACACCAGAGCGATGCTACGAAGTATTTAGCCAGCCTTAGCGAAGCAGAAAGACCGGATGTGGTTTATCTGGATCCGATGTATCCAGCACGAGAAAAATCGGCTCTGGTCAAAAAGGAAATGCAGCTTTTACATCAGCTGGTCGGCCCCGATAGTAATAGTGCCGAGTTACTCAATATTGCACGTAAAGTTGCGTTAAAACGGGTAACCGTTAAACGACCAAAAGGTGCTGAATTTTTCGCAGATCAAAAACCACACGTCAGCATTGAAAGTAAAAATACCCGTTACGATATTTATACTGGTTAATTGCCGTTAGCGTCGTTGTTTATCCAGTTCTCTCAGATGCGCCAGTTTTTCGGCAATTTTGATTTCCAGACCACGGTTGACCGGCTGATAATAGTGTCGCTGCGGCATAGTTTCCGGAAAATAGTTTTCTCCCGCCGCATATGCATCCGGCTCATCATGGGCGTAACGGTATTCCTTACCGTAATCCAGCTCTTTCATTAACTTGGTCGGGGCATTACGCAAATGCAAAGGCACTTCGGCTGAACCAAAGTTCCTGGCATCCTGCATCGCCGCTTTAAAAGCGGTATATACAGCATTACTTTTTGGTGCACTGGCCAGATAGACCACCGCTTGAGCAATCGCCAGTTCGCCTTCAGGACGACCCAGTTTATCAAAGCTTTCCCAGGCATCCAACGCAATACGCAAGCCCCGCGGATCAGCATTACCGATATCTTCAACCGCCATCCGCACAATACGCCGCATCAAATAAACTGGATCACAACCACCATCCAGCATCCGACATAACCAATACAACGCTCCGTCTGGTGAGGAGCCACGAACTGATTTATGTAATGCCGAGATCTGATCGTAAAAAGCTTCTCCACCCTTATCGAATCGTCGTAAGGTACCTGATAATACTTCGGCCAGATCAGTCTCATCGACTTCGGTTTGCTGTTTACTGTCTGCTAAATCAATGGCGATTTCCAACAGGTTCAGCACCCTTCGGCCATCCCCATCGGCTGCTTGCGCCAACTGTTCACGTAACTTATCGCTCATCGCGATATCACGGCCAGCAAGTCCACGGATACCATCCTGCATAGCCCGCTCAATGATCAGTTTTAAATCATTAATTTCCAGCGATTTGAGTACGTAGACGCGTGCCCGCGATAACAATGCGTTATTTAATTCGAATGACGGGTTTTCAGTGGTGGCACCGATAAAGGTAAAGGTGCCGTCCTCAACATAAGGAAGAAAAGCATCCTGCTGCGACTTATTAAACCGATGCACCTCATCGACAAACAACATGGTGCGTCGACCACGTTCCTGTTGCAACTGTTTGGCTCTGGCAACAGCTTCACGAACTTCTTTAACCCCGGCCAATACCGCCGAAATACTGATAAATTCTGCATCACAATAACCAGCGATCAATCGTGCCAGCGTTGTCTTACCAGTTCCTGGAGGGCCCCAGAAGATCATTGAATGCGGCTGGCCTGTGGCGATGGCCTGTCTTAAGGGCTTCCCCTCGGCCAGTAAATGTTGCTGACCGATATATTCATCCAGCGACTGCGGCCGCATCCGATCAGCCAATGGACGGCCGACCTGTGGATGCAGATTATCAAACAGACTCATTAGGGAACGTCGCCCACCACATCAACACCCGATGGCGCTTTGAATTCGAATCTTGATGCTGGTAAATCAGGATTAATCTTTAGATTTTTAAACACCAGTCGGGTGCGCTGATCAAAACTGTCTACCATCAGCATTTCACGAATACCCTTTTCATCAAAAGCCAAAGCGACTGTCTGGTAATTGTTGTCATCCGCTTTTGGCACCAGTCGAACCCATTGCAGATCGTCTTCCGATTCCAGTTCCTGAATATCGTATTCCGCTTCTGGCAAGGTATTGCCGGATAATAAACCTGCTGGCGTTTCGGCTAAGGCTTCATCCTGTAACTTGACTGTGATTTGTTCCAAATCGACATCGTAAAACCAGATACGCTCGCCATCCGCCACGATTTGTTGCGGGAAAGGCGTTTCATAATCCCAACGGAATTTACCGGGCCTGGATAACAGAAACTGACCGGTTGCTTCTTCAACCACCTGTCCATCCGTATCAATTACAGTTTGCTGGAAATCCGCTTCCAACTGAGAGACCTCCTGAACAAATGTATTGAGCCTATCAACAGCCGATTCTGCAAATGCCAATGATGGCAGAATTAACCACCCAAGCATCAACCACTGTATTGCACAGCGTTTTATCATTTCTTTACTCCAAAACATTTCAGGAACAACTAAGACATCAACTGTTACTAACTAATTGCATTAATTACGCGGAGGGGGTGCTAATACTTCACGGCTACCATTGGTTTGCATTGCTGAAACCACACCTGCAGCTTCCATCGCTTCTACAATGCGAGCCGCGCGGTTATAGCCGATTTTCAGGCGACGCTGCACTCCGGAAACAGAAGCGCGGCGGCTTTCAGTCACAATCTGCACCGCTTGATCATAGAGGGGATCAGATTCTCCATCACTGGCATCACCAATGCCGCTGCCCCCCTCGCTATCATCATCCGCATTATCCTGAGTAATTTCTTCCAGATAATTTGGGCCGCCCTGGGTTTTCAGGAAATTCACCACAGCATGCACTTCATGATCATCGACAAAGGCGCCATGCACCCGTTCTGGCAATCCACTGCCTGGAGGCAGATATAACATATCGCCCTGCCCTAATAGCTGCTCTGCTCCCATCTGATCAAGGATAGTGCGTGAATCAATTCGCGACGACACCTGAAACGCCATTCGTGTGGGTATATTGGCCTTAATCAAACCGGTAATGACATCGACCGATGGTCTTTGGGTTGCCAGAATCAAATGAATACCGGCAGCACGAGCTTTCTGGGCCAGCCGGGCGATCAGTTCTTCGACTTGCTTGCCGACCACCATCATCATATCGGCCAGTTCGTCGATAATCACCACGATAAATGGCAAAGTTTCCAGTGTTGGAATCGGTTCCCCGGGTAACACTTCAGCCATTGGATCCGGAATGGGTTCACCACTATCAATCGCATCCTGTACTTTTTTATTAAACCCAGCGATATTTCGCACGCCTAATGCCGCCATCAGCGGATAACGTCGTTCCATTTCGGCAACACACCAGCGCAATGCATTGGCGGCTTCTTTCATGTCGGTGACGACCGGCGTCAATAAATGTGGAATATCTTCATAAATTGATAATTCCAGCATTTTGGGGTCTACCATAATTAGCCGGACCTCTTTCGGAGTGGCTTTATACAGCAGACTTAAAATCATGGCATTTACTGCAACAGACTTACCTGACCCCGTTGTGCCCGCCACCAGTAAATGCGGCATTTTTTCAAGGTTTGCCACCACAGGTCGGCCGGCAATATCTTTACCCAAGGCCATAACCAGCGGTGATTTACTGTTTTCATAATCACTACAGGCGAGAATTTCACGTAACCGAACTACTTCACGTATTTCGTTGGGAATTTCTAAACCAACATAGGGTTTACCCGGAATAATCTCAACAATACGCACACTGGTGATAGATAAGGCTCTGGCCAAATCTTTCGCCAAACCACTGATGCGGCTGACCTTGATACCAGCTGCAGGCTGTAATTCAAAGCGGGTGACTACCGGACCGGGCTGAACCTCGACCACCTGCACTTCCACGCCGAAGTCTTTTAACTTCAACTCCACCAGACGTGATAGCGCTTGTAATACATCTTCGCTATAACCCGCTGTGACAGCTTTTGGCAGATCCAGTAACGACAGAGTCGGCATACCTGGTGCGTCAGGTGTCTCAAATAAAGGTTGCTGACGTTCCTTTTCTTCGCGTTTGCTGGGTTCTTTTACCTGCAACTTTGGCTCAACTCGGACTTTGGCCTTGTGCTGCATTTTCTCTTTCTGAGCGATAAACGTTTCTTCACGTTGCTGACGGGTGCGTCTAACCTGCAAATTTTCCTTTAGCTCACGACTCCAGCGAGCCACATGAATTAACACCACCATGGCCATCGCACCGAGACGATCAATAACCATCAGCCAAGATAACCCCGTAAACAACGTTACCCCGGTCAATAGCAGCGCCAATAGCAATAAACTGGTTCCGGAAGCACCAAAAACCGATTCAAAACCATGACCGACGACTTCACCCAGCACCCCACCAGCACCTAATGGCAACAAATCGGCATAGTCCATTAAACTCAAGGAAGACAAGCCACTGGCTGCAGCCAAGGCCATCACTAATCCAACTGATTTCAATACCCAGAAATGTAACGCATCGTCGCCATCCGCACGTTTGCCCCAACTGAATAAAAGCCAGCCACTGAAGCCCACCATAAATGGCGCAAGATAAGCTGGGAAACCAAAGCCGTACAACAAAGCATCTGCCAACCAGGCTCCGACAATACCGCCCCGGTTCGCGATCAGATCATCAGTACCGGTAGTTGACCACCCAGGATCCGTCGGTTCGTAGGTTAATAAAGACAGAAGTAAATAAGCCGCCAGTGCCAGCGCCAGAATCAGTGCAGCTTCCCGAAGTCTGAATCCGACTGCGCCAGCGGTGGCATCCGGTTTATTTTTGTCGTTTGCCTTTGTCGCTTGTGCCAATGTGATAATTCCAATGAAGCCAATTGATTAAGCGCAAATTCTAACACAGGTTTTAACAGCTGATGCTTGTCCAAAAGCAAAGCAATGGGTACTCTAATCGATTCGTTTTTTATTCGATACTGGGAGACACTCTTATGGCGGACAGCAAACACTGCCGACTACTGATTTTAGGCTCTGGTCCGGCGGGCTATACGGCCGCGGTTTATGCTGCTCGTGCTGCTTTGGAACCCGTTTTAATTACTGGTATTGAACAAGGTGGTCAGTTAACCACCACCACCGATGTCGATAACTGGCCTGGTGATGCCGATGGTGTGCAAGGTCCGGAATTAATGCAGCGTATGCAAAAACATGCAGAACGTTTTGGTACCGACATTATCTTTGATCATATCCATACTGCGGATTTAACCCAGCGGCCGTTCAAATTAACCGGCGATGCCGGAGAGTACACAGCTGATGCCTTAATCATTGCTACCGGTGCATCAGCAAAATATCTGGGCATGGATTCTGAAGAAGCTTTTAAGGGGCGTGGGGTTTCAGCCTGTGCCACCTGCGATGGTTTCTTCTATAAGAATCAACCTGTTGCCGTCATCGGTGGCGGTAACACAGCCGTAGAAGAAGCATTATATTTATCTAATATCGCTTCCAAAGTTACCGTAATTCATCGTCGTGATAGCTTCCGTAGTGAGAAAATTCTCAGTAATCAGTTACTGAAAAAAGCCGAAACCGGAAATGTCGAAATTCTCTGGAATCATACTCTTGATGAAGTTCTGGGTGATGATGCTGGCGTTACAGGTATTCGTGTAAAGAGTACAGAAACTGATAATACTCAGGAAATTGCCGTTCAAGGTGTCTTTATCGCCATCGGCCATCAACCTAATACGTCGATGTTTAAAGGTCAGCTGGAAATGCAGCATGACTACATTATCCTCAAGAAAGGTACCCAAACCAGTATTCCTGGTGTATTTGCTGCGGGTGATGTGTCTGATCCGATTTACCGTCAGGCGATTACCTCAGCCGGAGCTGGTTGTATGGCAGCGCTGGATGCTGAACGTTTTCTGGAAAGTGAAAAATAAAAACTCATAAGGCAGGGCCTCCCTGCCTTATCTATCCTTAGGAGAAATACCAATGGCGCTTTATCAACATATTCTGATTGCAGCGGATTTTTCCAACCATACGGATATGGTGATTCACCGAGCTAAAGCATTAGCATCGGCTAACAATACACGTTTGAGTTTATGTCATATCGTAGAGGATTTTCCACTTACAGATTTTGCTTATGAGCCAATGATTAGTGTTGATGCTGATATGCGTGAGGCTTTACTCGATGCAGGCAAAAAACAACTAACCGCTTTAGGGCAAAAATTTGATATTGAACCAAACAATCAATGGATAGAATTTGGCAGTCCAGGTCGCGACATTGTGCGTATTGCCGAGGAAAACAATGTTGATTTGATCGTCGTGGGCTCTCACGGTCGTAAAGGCATTAAAATGCTACTGGGTTCCACCGCCAATGCTGTACTGCATCATGCTGGGTGTGACGTTTTAGCCGTCAGGTTAAAGGACGAAAGTTAAACCAAAGATGACTTTACGCCTATCGGCTTTAGGACCTTTTCTTGCTGTGGCGTTTATCAATGCCATGGTGGATCTGGGCCACAAAATTATTGTGCAAAATACCATCTTCAAAATTTATGATGATGCAGCGCAAGTCGGCCTGACAGCCGTTGTTAATGCGTTAATTTTATTACCCTTTATTTTATTGTTTACCCCGGCAGGTTATCTTTCAGATAGATTTGCCAAACCCGGTATTATGCGCTGGTCGGCTTTCTCTGCCGTCATCGTTACCTTGTTGATTACACTCTCCTATTATCAAGGCTGGTTCATTTCTGCCTTTGCTTTAACCTTTGTTCTAGCTGCACAAAGTGCGATCTACTCTCCCGCTAAATATGGCTATATCCGCGAGCTGGCCGGTAAAACTGAAATTGCCCCTGCCAATGGTTTTCTGCAAGCCACTACCATCGTGGCAATTTTAAGTGGGATATTTGTCTTTACCATCTTGTTTGAAAGCCTGTTAAGCGATCAGGTTTATCAAAACGAAGCCGATATTATTCGACTGATTGCCCCATTAGGCTGGTGTTTAGTGGGATTGTCATTATTAGAATTATTGCTGGCATGGCGTCTGCCAGTATTGCTTCCCAGCCAGAAAGAGCATCGTTTTAACTGGGCAGCATATACCCAAGGTAAACAACTAAAAACCAATGTAAAACTGGTGACTACCAAACCGATAATCTGGTTTTCGATATTGGGATTATCATTATTCTGGGCATTATCTCAAACCATGCTGGCAGTCTTTCCAGCTTTTGCCAAAATCGTGCTGAATGAAGACAATACGATCATTATTCAGGGTTTATTAGCCTGCTCGGGTCTGGGCATCATCAGCGGTTCTCTTCTGGCCGGAAAGCTTTGTCGTCAACAAATTCATTTCCCTGTCATTTTGGTGGGGGCCATTGGATTAATCAGCATGCTGTTTGTAATCCCCTACCTTAGTGCTGTCATTCCATTCGCTTTAACAATCATTGGCTTTGGTTTTTTTGGTGGTTTGTTTATTATTCCACTCAATGCATTAATTCAAATGCATGCTGACATTACTCAATTAGGCAGTGTGCTGGCTGCGAATAATTGGGTGCAGAATCTGGCGATGATAAGTTTTTTAATCCTGACATATCTGGTGGCCAAAGCAGATACACCCAGTGCATTATTTTTACAAAATTTACCTTATTTAGCTGTACTATTGATTATCCCAATTCTCATTAAATTAAAACGCAAATTTGTCTGATAAAAACTCACTAAGAAGGATATTTTGTGTCAACGCAATCATCATTCCCGCCCGTTTACACTGAACCTTTTCATCAGGCCTCTGAAAATCTGCGCCGAGCATTACCCTTTATAAATCAACATCAGACCCCTATTAATCCGGTAAATTATGCCGTCTGGTACGAATATGTCTCAGGCACCAATCAGGCATTAAAACAAGCGATTGACAGTCGATTACAGCAGAAGCAGAAAATCACAGCGGAAATCACCCAGCAGCTTTATGAAAAATACGTATTAATGGGCATGCCGGAAAGGCTTGAAGCCACAAATAATGGCCTTAGACTGGTCGTCGACAACACGATGAATCAAATTAATAAGGTTGAACTGGCTGCAGATGACTTTTCAGAAGATTTAGCAGTTCAGCAAACCAAACTGGAACAATCCGAGGATATTTCAGCAATCAAGAGTGTGTTGTCAGAAATACTGGAAAATACTCGTCGACTCGGACAGTCCGGTAGCGAACTCAAGCAGGAGCTGGCCGAAACCACACAGGAAATTCTGAAACTCAGATCAGAATTGGAAGCCGTAAAACAGGAAGCCAAAACCGATGGTTTAACAGGCTTGTTAAATCGGAGCAGCCTCAATAAAGAACTTGCCGAATTGTGCCATCATGGTAAAAACGTGTTCACATTAGCCCTGTTCGATCTCGATCACTTTAAACAGGTAAATGACAGATTTGGTCATTTACTGGGGGATCGCGTCTTGCAATTTTTTGCCAGTCTGCTGAAAAAACAATGTGAGCATCAACCCAATATAGCAGCCCGTTTTGGTGGGGAAGAAATGGCGTTGATTTTTATTAACACTCCATCAAATGTTGCCGTGCAAATTGCAGATACTATCCGTCAGCAGCTGGCAGGGAGTAATCTGAAGAAAAAAGACAGTGAGGAAACCATCGGAACAGTAACAGTTTCGGTTGGACTGAGTCAGTATCAGCCAGGCGATACTACATTGAATATTATTGAACGAGCCGATGTTGCTTTATATGAATCAAAAGCAGCTGGTCGAAATTGCATTACGTTACGTTAATCAGAACTTGTAAAACTCGCTATTGAGATACTCGACCACCTGTTTTTGCTGATCAGGTGTCCAGTTAACCCCAGCGGCAATTGCACAATTAGCGACGCGCTTATTCAGACCTTCCAGGCTTTTAACTCCTCGTTTATCCCGTGTGTATAGGGAGTTAGCTTTTCCATCGGTCAGTGAAGCATGACATTGCATGCAATTGGCATCGTGCAATTGTTTTCCCTGTGCCAGCGTTGTCGCGCTGACACTGAGGAAAATCATAGCCACTAAATAACGCATCGCTCAGACAGCTGCCCGTGTTTGCAAGGCTGCAATACGTAATGAAGCTGGTGGATGCGAGTCATAGATCGCCGACACTAAAGGATCCGGTGTCAGTGTACTGGCATTTTCTTTATACAAAGCCACCAGCGCTGTTATCAAATCGTCGGCATTGGAAACCGAAGCCGCATAGGCATCTGCTTCAAACTCGTATTTGCGTGACATCGATGTCATCAATGGATGCAGAAAGAAGCTGAATACCGGAATCACCAGCATAAACAGAATCAGTGCAATCGCATTATTTTGGGTCTCTACACCCAGACCGGTGTAAAACCAGGTCTGTGTTGATGCCCAACCTAATAGTGCCAGTCCAACCAGACTCATCACGGCCATCATCAGCATATTCTTGACGACATGCTTGCGACGGAAATGACCTAATTCATGTGCCAGAACCGCTTCAATCTGATCTTCATTCAAGGTATTAAGCAACGTATCAAAAAATACGATGCGTTTGTTATTACCCAAGCCAGTGAAATAGGCATTGCCGTGTCCACTGCGGCGTGAACCATCCATCACATAAATTCCCTGACTCTTGAAACCACAGCGCTGTAATAAACTTTCGACCTTCTGTTTCAGGTTGGCATCATCCAGAGGGGTAAATTTATTAAATAGCGGTGCGATAAATGCCGGATAAGCCCACATCATCACCACAGCAAAAACCATCCAGGCTGCCCATAAATATAACCACCAAAATTCACCAGTGCTGTTCATCAACCACAAGGTCACCCAGGCAATCGGTGCACCGAGCACCAACATCAGCAAAATTTGCTTGCCAAAGTCACCTAGAAATAAGGCAGGTGTATTTCGGTTAAAGCCAAATTTTTCTTCCATTACAAAAGTGCGATACCAGGACAACGGTAATTCGAGCAGTGACCCAATCACCAGAAAACTCAGAATCAAAACCACCCCTGTTGTCATGGCTGACCAGCCAAAACCTTCCCAGGCACCGGACAACATTGCCAAACCACCGCCCAGGGTCCAGAGAATTAACACGACCGCCCCAAACAGACTCTCGCGGCGCATTTGAGCCCCTTTAGCGGCAGTGTAATCAGCTGCTTTCTGATGTGCGGCCAGACCAATCTGCTCACGAAATGCGGCAGGCACTTCATCGCGATTCGCCAGCACATGGCGACGTTGACGCAATGACAACCAGATCTCAATCCCCGTCATCAGGGCGAGGGCAATTAAAAATATCCAGCTAAATTCATTCATAATTTTTTAAACCAGTTAGAATCGTATAAGGTGTCGTGTACATTAGCCTTTGATACAATCAATGGCAACATAGTTCACCTAAATCTGTAGTAATAAAAAGACGGAGCTCATGGCCAAAAGCAAACATAACCTGATCTGGATTGACCTGGAAATGACCGGTCTCGATACCAATAACGACTATATTATCGAAATCGCCACAATTGTCACTGACAGCGACCTGAATATTTTGGCAGAAGGCCCAATCATTGCGATTCATCAATCGGACGCTATTCTGGCGGGTATGGATGAATGGAATACCAAACAGCATGGCGGCTCTGGTCTGGCTGAACGCGTTCGTAACAGCATTGTCACCGTCGAACAAGCCGAACAGGAAACTCTGGATTTTTTGAAAAAGCACGTCCCTGCAGGCATTTCTCCTATGTGTGGCAACAGTATTTGTCAGGATCGTCGCTTTATGGCGCGGTTGATGCCGGAACTGGAAGCCTATTTTCATTATCGTAATCTTGATGTCAGCAGCTTCAAGGAAATTGCGCGGCGCTGGGCACCCAAAGTCGAAAAATCTTTCAAGAAAAAATCTTCACATCTGGCGATGGACGATATTAAAGATTCCATCCGCGAACTGCAGCACTATCGCGAGCATATGATTAAAGTGCCTGAGTAAAGTCACCATTTGTAGTAACTACAATTCACGGTAATTTCACAACAACCGCAGGATGATCATTACACTCAATTAAATTGTGATTGTAATGGCGCACCTTAAACCAAACTTACCGTCAAAGCAGTGCCTGATCTGCAACCGACCATTCAGTTGGCGAAAAAAATGGCGTGAGTGCTGGGAGCAGGTGCTTTACTGTTCAGAGCGGTGCCGTCGTCAGCGTAAGCAGGTCAATCGCATATGAAGCCCTTAGTGGGGTTCCCGGAAAAAATGGTATTACTCGATTGTGAGACCACGGGTGGTAATGCCATTCGTGATCGTCTCACAGAGATTGCTTTAATCGAAATCACCGATGGCGTTGAAACAGACCGGTGGCAGACATTGATTAATCCGGGTATCAGCATTCCCCCATGGATCAGCAAATTAACCGGCATTACCGATTCAATGGTGGCAAACCAACCTTCCTTTGTCGACATTGCTGAAGAATTGCAGCAACGTCTAGCCGACAAAGTATTTGTTGCCCATCATGTGCGCTTTGATTATGGTTTTATCCGCGAATCGTTTCGTCGCATTGGTATAAACTTTTCTGCCAAAACGCTATGTTCGGTCAAAATCAGTCGTTTGTTATACCCTGAGCACCGCCGTCATGGAATTGATGCGATTGTTGCCCGGCTGGGCCTGACCATTAATCAACGGCATCGGGCGATGGATGATGCGCAGGTCATTCTTGAGTTATTCCAGCAGACTCAACGCGATTTTGATGAATTCACTCTCCAGCAAGCCTGTAAACAATTATCACAACAAACCCGATTGCCCAGTCATCTGGCTATAGCTGAAATTAATAAACTGCCAGAACGCCCTGGGGTTTATCAGTTTTTTGATGAGCAAGGCGCGCTGCTTTATATCGGCAAATCGGTCAATATCAAACAACGTGTGCTCAGTCATTTTGTACAGAATGGCAAACTACGCAACTCGGAAATGCAGCAACAACTACAGCATATCGATTTTATCGAAACGCCTTCCGATTTTGGTGCCCAGCTGCTGGAAAACCAATTAATCAAAAGCAAAACACCGCGCTACAACCGGCGTCAGACCAAAGCCAAGCGACTTTATCAAATCGCTTTAACCGTTGATGAGAAGGGATACCACCGCACCACAATTGAAATGGCTGACTTGCATCAGCCGCCGGATATCAGTCAACGTTATGGATTATTCCGTAGCCAAAAACAGGCGGAAAAAAAACTACTCGATCTGATTAATGAACATCAGCTGTGTCAAAAACTTTGCGGCAAGGAAAAAACTAAAAACGGCTGTTTTGGTTATCAGTTAAAAAAATGTCTGGGTGGCTGCTGTGGCGAAGAACCGGCAATACGGTACAACCTGCGATTGCAAACTGCATTATCCGGTATTAAAAATCAAGCCTGGCCATGGTCAGGGCCCATTGTAATTACTGAACTGCCGGCAGATGGCGATTACGAGGCGGCGCATTTTCATCTGGTCGATCAATGGCTTTATCTTGGCACCATTAAAAATCATCATGATGCTTATGAAAAGCTGCAACAGCGATATGCTGAACCCCAATATTTTGATCTGGATGCCTACAAAATCCAGCTACGCTTTCTATTAAAACTTCGCCCTAAACAATTATTGATTGAGACATTACGTTTACCTGCACAGGAGGCTTCATGATCACTAAAAGTCATAGAATTTTAGGCTATGCCGGACTGCTGCCTTTCTTAGGATTGGCAGTTATGAGCTGGCTGGGCTATTTATATGCTATCGACTGGTTGTTGAGTTATGCGGCACTTATTTTCAGTTTTCTGGGTGGTCTAATCTGGTATGTCAGCAGCGTTGAAAAGCTTCCCCGTCATGTGCTGATAGTCAGCATCTCCACCATGTTATGGGCCTGGTGCTGGTTGTTATCTCCAACACATTACTGGTTATGGCTGGCTGCATTATCATTTATTGGCTTGCACTTATACGAACGGCAGCAACTCCATGAAATCTACTCTGCCGAGTTGATGCGTCTGCGTGCTCATCTATCTTATGGCGCTGCGTTTTTTTTGTGGCTGGCAGCAATGTCGACATTAAATGTCTAGGCTGCGTTATCTCAATCTGATCCTTGGTGATCAACTTGATGCAGAGAGTCAATTATTCGATAACTTTGATCCTCAGCATGATCGACTGTGGATGGCTGAAGTGTCAGCTGAGTCCACAGAGTATTTATCAAGTAAACAGCGCACTGTTTTATTTTTATCGGCGATGCGGCACTTTGCTGAAAAACTCAAAACCGATAACTATCCGCTGATTTACTGGACTTTGAGTGACAAAAAATCCAGTTTCCCAGACGCTTTATCTGCCACGTTAAAACACGATTCATTTAAAAAAATCCGTTGCGTATTGCCTGGTGATGTCCGGGTTATGAATGAAATACAGCAGTGCGCCAATGATGTTGATATTGAGATTGAATGGCTGGCCGATCAGCATTTCATCAGTGAAAAAGGTGAATTCAAAGCCTGGCTTGCCGATCGCAAACAACCGCGAATGGAATTCTGGTATCGCCAACTGCGTAAAAGCCGACAAATCCTGATGGAAGATGACCAGCCGCTTGGCGGTCAATGGAATTTTGATAAGGACAACCGCAAAAGCTTTGGCAAAAAAGGTCCATCCAAATTGCCTGAGCCTTTATTGTTTGAAGCGAATGACATCACTAAACAAGTCATAACCGATGTTGAAAAATTTCTGCCGGATCTCTACGGCAATATTGAAACCTTTAACTGGCCGGTCAGCCGTGAACAATCTTTGGCAGCATTAAATGATTTTATCCAGCATCGACTGCCACATTTCGGCGATTATCAGGATGCGATGTGGACTGACGAACCCTGGCTTTATCACTCACGCTTATCGACCTGTCTGAATCTCAAACTACTCTCCCCCGCAGAGGTGATTGCAGCGGCTGAAAAAGCTTACACCGACAATAAAGCACCTTTAAATGCGGTAGAAGGTTTTATCCGGCAAATTCTCGGCTGGCGTGAATATGTGCGGGGGCTTTACTGGAGCTATCGTGATGACTGGTTGCAGATGAATGCTCTGAATGCCCGACGCAAGCTGCCAGCGTTATACTGGAATGCTGAAACCGAAATGACTTGCCTGCATCACAGTGTCAAACAGGTGCTGGATCATGGATACGGCCATCATATTCAACGACTGATGGTCACCGGTTTGTTTGCCTTGTTATGGGGTGTTAAACCCAAGGCTATTCATGAGTGGTATCTGGCGATGTATGTCGATGCCGTTGCCTGGGTGGAGATCCCGAATACATTGGGTATGAGTCAATACGCCGATGGCGGCATTGTCGGCTCCAAACCGTATATTGCCAGCGGCGCCTATATTAACCGCATGTCCAATTATTGCCAGTCGTGCCCATTTAATCCAAAACAGGCCAGTGGCGAAACCGCATGTCCATTTACCACGCTGTACTGGCTTTTTGTAGACCGGCATCAGGAACTGTTGAGTAAAAACCCTCGTCTCGGTATGCAGGTCAAAAACTGGCACAACAAATCTCAAGATGAACAACAGGCCATCAGCCAGCATGCTGAATACTTGTTCAGAAATTTACCGTAAGGAAACTCCATGCAAGCAACGCAACTGGTCTGGTTACGCAATGATTTACGCCTCGATGATCATCCCGCATTGGCATTAGCAGCCGAACAAGGGCCAATCCAGGTAGTATTCTGCGCCACACCCGAACAATGGCAGCAACATGATGAATCCCCGGCAAGATTAGGGCTTCGCGCAGCGGTATTACAGGATATCGCTGATCGACTTGCCCAGCTTGGAATACCGTTTCATTTACTCGAAGTCGATTATTTTGCCGATGTACCTGCTGAAATACTCAAACTCTGTAAGCAACAAAACATCAGTGATATCTGGTTTCAGGCCGAAACACCGTTGGATGAGCAACGTCGCGATCAATCTGTTAAAGATGTATTAAGCAAAGCCAATTTCAAGGTGCATCTGCTCGCCGAAGACCTATTGGTCGCCTTACCGGTAAAAACCCAGCAGGATGACCCTTTTAAAGTGTTCACGCCTTATTACCGTCGCTGGTTGCAAATCCTCGAAGATATTCAGCAAGCACCTTATGCAAAGCCAAAACCACAGGGTAAAGCCTTAAAACCAGAGCTATTGAAATGTGATTGGGCCGGAGAATTTCGTGATGATTTATGGCCCGGCAATGAACAAAAAGCGTTGGAACGGCTTTCGGCATTTTGTGAAATCAAACTGGATGATTATAAAAGTCAACGTGATTTTCCCAGCAAACCGGCCACCAGCACGCTGTCACCATATCTGGCCAACGGCCAGTTAGGTCCCAGAAGATTACTGGCGACCATTCAGTTTTATTGCGGTGAAGCCAATCGTGACTGGCGTCATGATGACTGGCTTCGCGAACTCGCCTGGCGGGATTTTTACAAACAATTATTGCTGTATTTTCCACGCATCAGCATGGGTAAAGCATTCAAACCAGAAACTGAAAAAGTTATCTGGCGCGATGATGAAGCCGGTTTCAAAGCCTGGTGCGAAGGCAAAACCGGCTTTCCGATTGTCGATGCCGCCATGCGTCAACTCAACCAAACAGGCTGGATGCATAATCGTCTCAGAATGATTACCGCCAGCTTTCTCAGCAAACTGCTGTTACTCGACTGGCGACGTGGGGAACAGTATTTTCTGCAGACATTAATTGATGGTGAATTCGCCGCCAATAACGGCGGCTGGCAATGGAGTGCATCAACTGGCGTCGATTCAGCGCCATACTTTCGGGTCTTTAACCCCACCCTGCAATCCGAACGTTACGATCCACAAGGATTATTTATCAAACGCTTTGTACCGGAGTTAAAAGACGTACCAATCAAGCAACTGCATAATCCACCAGCAGATTTACGCGAACAATACGGTTACCCACAACCGGTAGTGGATTATAAACAGGCCAGAAAAGATGCCATTGCCGCGTTTAAGGATTTGCCGAAAGATTAGATGTTAGAGACCATTCAAACCATTATTCATAATGACTCCAAAGCCGGAGAACTTTTATTACACCCTCGTTTTCCAGGACCTGATAAACCAGACGATGTTGAATGTTAATCCTGCGTGAATAGGCTCCGGAAAGATCACCAACCAGCTTTTCAAATGGCGGTGGTTTTCGATAAGGATCTTCTGAAACTAACGTCAGCAGTTCCTGGGCTTTGGGTTTAAGCCCACTTGAGGCCAATTTTTTTGCATCTTTTTGTGCTTGCTTGGTGTAAACCAACTTCCATGTCACCACTCAAGCTCCTTATCACATTCTTCAACAGGCGTATCCATACCCTCACGAATCGACTCGCGCATCCCAGGAACAGACAATAAAAATAATGTCTCCTGAATAGCGGTCCAGTCTTCTTCCGAAATCAACACAGCCTTATTACGCTTGCCCATAATCACCACCGGCTGATGAGACTCGGCCGTTTCATCAATAAGCCTGTAAAGATTACTTCGTGCTTCAGTGGCAGTTATTCCGCTCATGGTAAACCTCAACTAATTTTTAAAACTGTGGAAATTGTACGCCTTAATGTACGTTCGTCAATCCGTACGCTTTCTGCGATTTTTAAATTTAGAGAGGAAAAAGATATTAATCAACTTGTTGTCCAGTGGATTTTTAGAAATCGCTTACTCGAGTGGATAACTCGGTTTTTGTTTACTTTGATCACATATCCAGTTAACCCAAAGTTTGTCATCGGTGCCTTCTTCAAGGGTCAAATAATTTCGTGCTCGGATATATTGGTCGGAGCCAAAGGGTTTCAACATGGAGATTTTGATGGTTTCGTCTTCATTGAGAAACTCATCTCGATCATTGGTCACGGCCATAATACCCAACCAGGCAATGCGACTTGGAGACGGATGCAATATGCCAGAGGAAACAACCTGATGAATTTTCAGTGGTCGATCGTGTTTGCGTGAATCATTAATCACCCCAAGACATCCCAGATGCACATCACCAGACAGAATCACCGTTTTCTGATGCTGTGATTTAATGTTGTAGCGTTTTTCAGCATTTTGCAGCAAACGCATAATTAAACGAGCACGCTCTCCCTGATGCTCTTTGGAACGCCAGTGATCTTTCAAATCATCAGTCAGTTCTTCTTCCCAGGGGGTGACATCAAAACTGGCTTCGGTAAATGAAAAGTCACGATACACAACCGGTACAGCTGACATGACTAACAGGTCGCCATTGTTCACCTTATTATCAAGATAATCATTAACCATCTGCCACTGGCTGAAACTCATTACCTGTTCAAGCGTGCGCTCGGCTCGGTTGTCGAGTGCCAGGATATGATAGTCCCGGAATAAAAAAGCAAAAGCATAATGTTTTGCCTGATTATCCAGCAAACTGATATTTTTGCTGCTACGGATTTGGAATAATTCAAAATAGCGTTTAGCAATATCATAAACACCCTGATAGACATCGCATTGCTGCATTTCCTCTGGATAGCTGCCCCACCCATCAAATATATCGTGGTCATCCCACATCATCACCGTCGGTATTGATGCCATCATCAATGACATGGACGGGTTATCCCATCGTTGGCAATAGAGTTTTTCATAAAAACGATTGACCTGATCGCGCATTGTGGCGTTAAAGGTACGCGACGTTTTTTCTACTTTAGTGAGTTGTAACCATTTCTCTAATTCCGGGACAGCCGACCATATTTCATCCGCATAGAGTTGATCACCGCCCATCATTAGTATGGAAAAGGGTTGTTGATAATGCTTGCGCTGCATGTCCTCCCATAAGGCGTATGGGTTTTCGGTTTTGGTGAGAATATCTGCACTGGAAAAACCATTACAGGAGGTATAAGCAAATATCGGCTTTTCATCTAAACCTGGCACATAAAACGTCCAGCGGTCACGACCATGCTTGTCATTGGCTTTGTTGTTATTCAGATTAATAGTGTAGCTGACAAACTTACCTGAACTGTTTGCTGGTATTTCTGCTTCAACTCGCCAGAAGTAGCCTTTTGATGTTGTCTGAATTTGCGTTGCCTGAACAGAAATGTCATCCATGATCACCGTAGCGGAGCTCACCGTTTTATCGGTCAAAAAACACACTGTGTAATCAGTGTCCGACTCGACACCGAGTAAGGGTCCGATCATTAATGAAGAAGACATTTTTTCCCTCCCTAGATTTTGCTTTATCAGGACCTTCGCGCCCTGTTCTATTTATTTAAGAAAACAAAACTACTTTCTGTTTTCTCCGTTCTGTCTTTCCATAATGCATGGTGCATTGAAACGTTGAAAAAATAATATTTCACATTATTAAATGACTAGCAATTTAATGAGTTCGATCCGCAGATTACATAGATGGACGCAGATTTTTTGGATTAACCATCAAGGCACGGAGGGCATAAATATGAATAAATAATGTAGGTTGGTTTAGCGCAGTGTAACCCGACAAAGCAAACGTGATTTTTGGGCTTCGTGCCTCAGCGCTAACCTAAGAAGTTTTTACATTATCAATATTGGTGTTTAGGAGGCATGGTTAAATCACACCATTGCCTCTAAATTAATCTGCGTACATCTGCGTAATCTGCGGATAAATATCCATATAAACCTCTGTGCGCTTCGTGCCTCTGTGGTTAATAATCTGAAAGGTCTCAGCCATTTAACACAATAATGCCCAAGGCGATGACGTAAACAGAGAGAATTAATGCACTTTCGAAACCAATTCGGCCAATGCCGTAAGTCTCGCGCCGCACCATGCCAAGCAACAGAATGGCAGTCATCAGGATACTGACCAAGCCCCATGTCATCTGGACGGGTGACATATCGTGATAGATGGAATTATGCGGATAGCCCACATCGGCTGCGGCTACTACGAGAATATTAAAACAGTTGGTACCGAAGATATTACTAACTGCCAGGGTCAGCGCGCCATAACGTATCGCGGCGATAGTGGTCACCAATTCGGGTGTGGAAGTCGCCAGGGCGGTAAACAAGCCCCCCACCAAAGTGTCCGAAAGGCCAGTGTGATCGGCAATACCTTTGGCTGATTCCATTACCATCCAACCCGCGATGCAGGTCACGAAAGCCAGGGTAATAAAACCAAGCCATGTCGCCATCAGGCTGCCATGATGATGTTTTTGGGGTTTATCCGGAACTGTCTGTTGGGTTGGCCGTGGAAACCACATTGGTCGTGATTGCGCGCGGTGAACCAAGCGCAATCCAAACAAATAGGTGACAACGACCACCGGCGTGACTGGATGCACGCCCCAAAAGGAAACTGAGGGCGAGACGATCGCCAGTAATGGCAGTGTCAGCAATACAATCAACAAGCCTGCGAGTATCAGGTTCACAGGGGAAGCGGCTGCATGCTCCAGATTGGCTTTGCGATACACGATGTCCGCAATACCAAGAAACACCAGATTCACCGCCATGCTACCCATAACATTACTCATGGCCAGATCGGGGCGTGAATCCATTGCGGCACTTAATGTCGCAGCAAAGTCCGGTAGCGAAGTCACTCCCGCCAGCAGTAACACTCCAAACAGTGCTTCCCCCATGCCAGTCCGATCAGCCAGTTCATCTGCCAGTTTTGCCAACCGACTGCCAGCGAGAATGATGATCAGAGCAGCGATGCCAAAAGCGATCACGTTGAACGTCAAGGATGAAAACATTTAGGGCCTCAAATGGCGATGAACTACATGCAATAGTAATCAAAACTTAGTCTCAGCCAAGACTAACAGCTAATTCGTTGTATTTTTCAGAATAAATCTTGGGTTTCGCAAACCCAGTCAAAACTAATATTATTTGATCCGCAGATTACGCAGATGGACGCAGATTTTTTTTGAATTAACCACAGAGACACGGAAGGCACAGAGGTTGATAAATGAAGCAGTTCAGGTTAGCGAAGCGTAACCCGACATAAATATAGTGTTGGGCTTCGCAGACTAAGCGCCAACCTACGAAAAAAATTTATCCATCAACATTTATGGTTTGTAAGGCACGGTAATATCCATATTACTTCTCAAATAATCTGCGTCCATCTGCGAAATCTGCGGATTAACGACTATATAAATCTCTGTGTCTCTGTGGTTAATTACTTAGCATCACGTCCCAATCACCCCACCATCCTCTTTGCTAATAAGCACAGTGGCGGAACGAGGACGACCATTTGGATGATGATCGGGCCAGTTACTGGCCGCGTTAGGGTTTTGGGGGGACTTATTGATGCCACGTCTTTGCAGAACATCTAACATTTCACCCGGATGCTGAATATTCACCCACATGGTTTTCATATCCGGCGTCATGATAACGCCAGTGACTTCACAACCCACTGGTCCAGTCAGAAATCGGCGGATTTCACCAGTTGCCGGATCGGCTGCCAACATCTGGTTATTGCCAAATTGTTTAAACGCCCCATCATTCAATACGCTGGCACTGACATCGGTCTGAATCCATAACACACCGCGGTCATCGATGTTTAAGCCATCAGGATTGGCGAACTGCTCACCCTCTCCCTCGCCAGCCAAAACAAAAACCTGCCAACTAAACTCAGTGGCGGTGGCGTCGGCTTCACTGAATTTAATAATATGACCGAAAAGGTTCTGGTTACGCGGATTAGCGGCATCTTTACCGACGTTATCTTGTTGGCCCCGATCACTGTTATTGGTCAGAGAGACAAACACCTCATCGTTATGCGGATGCACCGTGATCCATTCCGGGCGGTCCATTTTAGTGGCGCCCACGATATCTGCTGCTGCACGGGCATGAACCAGTACATCGGCCTGATCGACAAACCCGTTTTCAGTCGTTAACCCATTTTCACCAAACAGCAGCGGCAACCAACGGGCGCTGCCATCCTCTTCAAAGCGTGCAACATAGAGAATGCCATCATCCAGCAACCGACCATGATGTGCGCCCAGACTGCCATCCCAGGCATCGCGGGTAATAAATTTATAGATGTATTCAAATTTGGAATCATCACCTGAATAAAATGCCAAACGGCCGTCCCTGCCTATTTTGTGCGCCACATTTTCATGGGCAAAACGTCCCAGTGCGGTCCGTTTTACCGGAATGCTTTGTGGGTTATACGGATCAAATTCAACCATCCAGCCAAAGCGATTGGCTTCATTAGGCTCTTTATCCAAATCAAACCGCGCGTCAAACTGCTGCCAGCCGTAATAACTGAACCCCAGCTTATAGCGTTGCCAGCGGCGTTCGGTTTCCGCATCTCTTGAGTGTTTGGGATCAGCGACAAAGTAATAATGAAAATTCTCTTCGCAGGTCAGATACGTTCCCCAGGGAGTTTTACCATTGGCGCAATTATTGAAAGTACCCAGCACGTTTTTGCCTTCTGGATCAGCTCGGGTTTTCATCAACTCATGTCCTGCAGCCGGGCCGCTTATCTGCATTGGTGTGTTAGCCGTTAAACGGCGGGCATAGGTCGATGGACGGACAATTTGCCACTCACCATTTTCCTGTCTGACTTCAATCAGCGATACACCATGAGCATTTTGCTCTTTGGCGACTTTGTCGGCAGTGTAGGTTTCCGGTGAATGCTTATGGCTGCCATCGGTATGAATGATATCCAGATCCAGATATTCATGATTCATTACCAACAGGCCATGATCATTATTCTCTGAACCTTTAGGCAATGGAAAATACTGCAAGGCATCATGGTGCATACCGGCCTGTTGCATTTGATCAGCGGCACTATTGCTGGCATCCATGTTAAATGCCGGACCATCCGAAATAGGATCCCCCCAGCGGTAAAACACTTCAGCCCGGTAGCCTTCCGGCACCACCACTTCATCGAGTAAATCAGCGGTCGGAATCGGTGTAAAGCCAAGCAATTGAGATTGATTGCGAAGCATTGTAGCGGCCGAGGATAATGGCATGGCAGATGCCAGCATCGCACCTAAACTGAATTGCAGCACTGAGCGTCGACTCAACTGCTTTTGCAGGAGTGGATCAAAATGGTTGTTCATAAAAATTCCAACTACAAATTATCACTCGGTTTATTGTTTTAGTTGCCCCACCAGTTTATTCAAACTCTGGCTGACTTGATTGAGACTGTGCCCAGCCTGTTCAATTTCAGTTATTTGCTGATTCACGGTCTCTGAGCGCTGTTTGATCTGTTCGGTACTTCTGGCGATATCATCCACTACCGCTGTCTGTTGCTGGGTTGCTGTGGCGATGGAAGCATTGACCTGATGAATATTCTGCACCGCGTTTATTACCGGAGTCATCGCTGTTTTAGCTTTAAAACCTTGTTCAGCACATTGTTCAGCAAACTGACTCTGGGATCGAACCGTTGCAGCAGCTTCACCGCTGCTGTTCAGCAGATCGACAATAATGGCCTGAATTTCTTCCGTTGATTGTTTAGTGCGGGTCGCCAATTGTCGAACTTCATCGGCTACCACACTGAAGCCTCTGCCATGTTCACCGGCTCTTGCGGCCTCAATTGCCGCATTCAGGGCCAACAGATTTGTTTGCTCAGCCACACTTTGAATCACCACTAGCACCTGACTGATATCCTTGCCACGTTGTTCCAATGTATTCATCGTGCTTTCAAATGCTAACAAATCCTCAGCGAGTTGATGACTGGCATTGGCAGCACTGGTTAATTGTTGACTGGCCTGCTGAGTTGCCTGAGTAGCCTGTTCTGTTGATTCAGCCGCATTTGAGGCACTTTGGGCAACCTCTTTAAAGGAATACGATAACTCGGTGACCGCAGCCGAAACTTCCTCGGTGGCGGCAATCTGTTGTTGATTGACCGATACCGCCTGCATTGAGGCAGTTTGTAAATCAGTACTGGCAGCCAATACATTTTGAGATTGCTGATTCAGCTTATCAATCAACTGAGCAAAATAACTTTGTAGCTGCAGGGCCGATTGCTCAACGGATCGTGATTCGACAAACGGTAGCTGTGAAACCAGCGTCTGTTGAAAGTTACCTTTAATCATCTGGCTGAAATAATGCTCTAACTGAATTAGAAAACGGATGATTCGTTTCTGTAAAAAATAGAACAGCAAAATAGTCAGGATAATAATGGTAACAACCCCCATCATGATCCACTGTACCTGCTGACTGATAGACTGTTTGATGTCTTCTATTTTTAACTGAAACTGATCCAGCTTATCGGCAAATGTAGAAATCTCGCCACCTAAGGCCGCGCGTTTTTGTTGTAGCTGCTGATCAAACTCTAATGTATTGCTTAATTCTTTTTCATAGCGTCTGCTCAATGAGAATAATGAGTCAATGCCACGTTGCCCAAGTTCTTCCGGCTCCTGGGGAATTAATGCTTCGGTATTCACTTCTGAATAAACACCAAATTTTGGCAGAGTATTTAATTGTTCCAACTTATCGATAAACGCATTGTTCGCAGAAACTAATGCTGTTTGAATCTCGCTGGTTTGCAATTCGATATAACGCTGCCGCAGGCGACCAATATCATTCAGTTGACGACTTAATTCTGCCAGTAGTGCTGTAAAGGATTGCTGATATGGATGCCCCTGCGCTTCTCTATTTTGAGCGTAGTCGATCAAAAGACCAATTTCACCATCTCGTTCACGTTCATTTTGAATCAGCAGCGCTTGTGGATTACCAGCCAGTTTTCCAGCCTCACGCACTTCAAGTACTTTTTCCTGAAGCAAGGCAATGGCAGATTGAATCGTCTGATTATCCTGTTCAGTGAGCCAGGTCTGTTCTACGGTAGATAATTCAACAAGCTGTGTTTCCGCCTGTTGAAGCAGGTCAGCATCACCGGAAGCCAGATAACGGGCCAACAACACCCGAACCTCAATATCAAACCGGGATTTAAATTGCTGGAACTGCTGGGCGATCTGATAGGGCTTATCTAATTGTTGCCAACCCCAAATACCCGCCAGCACTCCTATCATTAATCCAGCAGCCATAAATATTGCCAGCCATCTTGATACCACACTTAATCTCACACCTGCTCCAGTATAAATAGACATACAGGCACGAGACTCTATAGGGTGTTAATGACAGCTTTATGACGGGGTATTGTGTTGTTCCAAAGCCCACTGTACATGTTCACGTACAAGCTCTGAGGGATATTCAATCCGATCCTTTAATGCCGCCAAAACTGTTTGTGAAGTTTTGGCATTCCCCAGAGCAATAGCAATATTCCGCAACCAACATTCATAACCAATGCGGCGGATTGGGCTGCCTTCAAGGCGTTGCAGAAATTCAGATTCGGTCCAGGCAAATAAATCCACCAGCTGAGGGGCATCAAGACCTTCGCGTGGCAAATAAGCCGATTCTGTTGTCATCTGAGCAAATTTGTTCCAGGGACATACCAACTGGCAGTCATCACAGCCATATATCCTATTGCCCATCATAGGTCGGAATTCGACGGGGATACTGCCGCGAAGCTCAATAGTCAGATACGAAATACAACGCCGGGCATCCAGTTCGTAAGGTGCGACAATCGCCTGAGTCGGGCAGATATCGATACAGGCCGTGCAGGAACCACAATGATCAGAGACCGGCTCTGTCAGTGGCAAAGGCAGATCAGTATAAATTTCACCCAAAAAGAAATATGAACCGTTTTGCCGGTTTAACACATTGGTATGTTTGCCAATCCAGCCCAGTCCGGATTTTTGTGCCAGGGCTTTTTCCATCACGGGTGCGCTATCGGTAAAAACCCGATATCCCATTACACCAACGGCCTCCTCAATTCGTTTCGAAAGCCGAAGTAAACGCTTACGTATCAATTTGTGATAATCCCGACCCAGCGCATAACGGGAGATAAAACCCAATTCACTCTCGCCCATCACTTGCCATGCATCGGAAGCGGTTTCAGGCCAGTAGTCCATTCTGGCGGTTATTACGCGAATAGTTCCGGGCATTAACTCTTCGGGATGGGTTCGCAAACTGCCATGGCGTTGCATAAACTCCATCTCACCATGAAAACCGCGCGCTAACCATTGTTGCAATTGATCTTCAGCTGCAGAAAGGTCAATATCACTGACCCCAAGCTGCTGAAAGCCCAGTGAACGCGCCCAGATCTGCATATCTTTTAAAAGCGTTCGGGATAACTGCACTGTATTTGAATCGGCCATGCGGGCTATTATAAAGAACTGAATTTTTTCATCGGGATATTATTTTATGTCGACCTTGCCACATGAACTTTACACTGCAGAACAGACCCGTGAACTGGAACGTATTGTCACAGGGCAACATAATATTTCGTCAGCAACATTAATGGCACGTGCAGGCGGGGCTGCGCTGGATTGTATTAAATGTCATTGGCCCCAAGCTGAACGTATATTAGTGGTTTGCGGTACTGGAAATAATGGTGGGGATGGCTTCGAACTGGCCAGACAGGCAATCGCGGAAGAGTATCGCGTCAGCATTTTTCAGGTGGGCGATGAAAAAGAAATGAGCGAGGAAACCTTTGCAGCCCGTGAAGCAATTCTTGCCAGCGGTGTTGAAATTCATCGGTTTGAAGATAAATTACCCACCACAGACGTTATTGTTGATGCGCTTCTGGGTATAGGGCTCAGTCGTGAAGTAAGTGGTTACCATGCCTTAGCGGTTAACGCTATCAATGAACATACAAAACGAATACCGGTTTTAGCGCTGGACATTCCTTCCGGTCTTCATGCTAACACCGGCCGCGCATTAGGAACCGCCGTCCATGCCACAATCACATTAAGCTTTCTAGGTTTGAACAAAGGGTTATTTACCGGCGAAGGCCCCAATTACTGTGGCCAGGTCTGCTTTGATTCATTAAAAGTCCCTTCTGCCATCTATAAAGCTTTTACCCCCATTGCGCGTCGGGTCAGTCTGGAAAACGATGCGGCAGGACTAGCCCCTCGCGAGCGTACAGGTCATAAAGGTTTATATGGCCATTTGTTTATCATTGGCGGCGATCATGGTATGCCTGGCGCAGCACGCGTTGCAGCTGAGGCAGGAGCGCGCGTAGGTTCCGGTTTAACCAGTATTGCAACCCGAAGTGCACACGGTCCCATCCTGAATCTGGCCCGACCTGAATTGATGTGTTATGGCGTTGAAAGTGCCAGTGAGCTTGAGGAATTGCTGCGTCCTGCAAATGCACTTTCAGTTGGCCCTGGTCTTGGCCAGAGTGAATGGGCCATTGCGTTATTCCAGAAAGCCATTGAAACCAACCTGCCGATGGTCGTTGATGCAGATGCGCTAAATCTGCTGAGTAAAAACCCACAACATCATGATAACTGGGTGCTCACCCCGCATCCTGGTGAAGCAGCCCGTTTATTGGGTTGTAGCTCAGAAGAAATCCAGGCAGATCGTTTTGCTGCAGTTTATGAACTGCAAAGACGTTATGGTGGCGTGGTAGTTCTGAAAGGATCAGGAACACTGATTTCCAACGGTGAAGCACCGACCCGTCTTTCCACATGGGGTAATCCCGGAATGGGCAGTGGTGGTATGGGTGATGTACTGGCCGGGGTCATTGGGGGACTGCTGGCGCAGCATTTTCCAATCATGGATGCCGCCTGTGTGGGCGTCACGCTTCACGGCATGGCGGCGGATAAAGCAGCCGAACTTGATGGTGAACGCGGCACACTGGCCATGGATTTGATGCCACATCTGCGTCGACTAGCAAATCTTATCTATTAATGTTCTGGCTCAAAGACGAACAAGCTACTCTGGAATTAGCGGCTAAACTGGCGGCCTTGCTGCCTGATTCAGCATTCTGCATCCACCTCAAAGGTGACCTTGGAGCGGGGAAAACGACTTTTGTTCGGGGATTGCTCAAAGCTCTTGGCCATTCAGGTAAAGTTAAAAGCCCGACTTACACTCTGGTCGAGCATTATCAGCTCAATGCGCGGGATATTTACCATTTTGACTTATACCGTCTCGCTGATCCGGAAGAACTGCTCTATCTGGGTATAGAAGATTATTTTTCTGCCAACGCCCTCTCGTTAATCGAATGGCCGGAACAAGGCACAGGCGTTTTACCTGAGCCCGACCTGCTTATCTCTTTGAAATATCAGACTTCCGGCCGTGAAGTTATTTTTAGGGCTTATTCCGAAGTTGCTTCTGATATCTGCGACAAACTTCACAACTAATTCAGCTTTATTCGCTATCTCATTAAAAATATAGAAAAAAGTCTTGATTTTTTATTACTTCAATCACAAACTAGCACTGTGTAATTTGTTGGAACTTGCTATGTCTCGTTTGTTATTGGGATTGATATTATTGATGTTTACAGTCGATGCGCTTGCCGCCTCGGTTGAGAATATCCGTATATCCCAAAATACCAACCTGACCCGGGTGGTACTGGATCTTGATACAGCACTGGAATATTCCAGCTTTACACTGACAAATCCGCATCGGTTAGTTGTTGATCTTAAAGCCGCAAAGGTAAACAAAAAATTAATTGCCCCGACATTTAACAGTGCAGTAGTCGAAAAAATCCGTCATGCCCAGCATGATCAAGAAACATATCGCCTGGTTTTCGATCTTAAACAGCAAACGGACTATGAGATTCAGACTCTGGCGCCTGAAGGTGAATACTCGCATCGTCTTCTGGTCGATTTAAAACATGGACCAGCCACGGCTCTGGCCACTAACAAATCATCAAAATCACCAGAAAAAGCGGCTGTTAAAGAGGAAGAAAAAGCTTCCACTCAAATTACAAAAGTTGATTACACCCCACCACCGCAGCAAACAGCCACTACGACCACGGTACGCAATAGACCGATGCTACCCCGTCGCGATATCGTGATAGCAATCGATCCGGGACATGGGGGCCGTGATCCGGGGGCGATTGGCAGAAAAGGTACACGTGAAAAAGATGTGGTACTCGCTATTTCCCGTCGGCTGGCAAAGCTGGTGGATAACGAACCGGGAATGCGTGCCTTTATGACACGTGAACGCGATGAGTTCATTACCCTGAGACAACGTATTCAGCGAGCCAAACAAAATGGTGCGGATATGTTTATTTCCATCCATGCTGATGCCTTCCAACGTAGCAGCGCCAAAGGCTCTTCGGTCTATGTGCTATCGCAACGCGGAGCGAGTAGTGAGGCGGCTCAGATTCTGGCAGACCGTGAGAATGCTGCTGATCTGGCTGGTGGTATTAGTCTGGAGGATAAAGACGACCTGCTGGCCTCGGTATTACTCGATTTATCACAGACCGCCAGTCTTGAAGCCAGTCTTGAAGTGGGTAACAGTGTTCTGGGGGGATTGAAACGCGTTGGCCCGGTACATAAAAAACAGGTTGAATCAGCCGCTTTCGTAGTACTCAAATCACCAGACATTCCCTCGGTACTGGTAGAAACAGCGTTTATTTCCAACCCGGAAGAAGAGCGCAAGCTTAATGATGTCAATCATCAGAACAAACTGGCGCAGGCAATGCTGGCTGGTATTCGTAGTTATTTCCAGAGAAACCCGATAACCCAGCAGGTTAAACCGCAACAACATATTGTTAGCAGCGGGGATACCTTAAGCACCATTGCACAACGCTATCGGGTCAATATGTCTGAATTGAAATCCACCAATAATCTGCAAACCAGCAAACTGATGGTCGGTGACGTTTTAAAAATTCCTTGAGTGATTTTGACTGCGGATTTGCTGTTCGCAGCTGTTAAACTGTGTCGATGCTGACGCCGAAACGTATCCTTGCACTGCCCCTACAACTTGCCAACCAAATTGCGGCTGGCGAAGTTATCGAACGCCCGGCATCTGTCATCAAGGAACTAGTGGAAAACAGTCTGGATGCATCAGCAACAGAAATTGATGTGACCATTGAAGGTTCAGGCAGTCAGCTGATTCAGGTTCGGGATAATGGTTCAGGTATTCATCCTGAAGATCTCTGTCTGGCGCTAAGCCGGCATGCCACCAGCAAAATTTCCTCCAGTGATCAGCTGAGCCAGATATCCAGTCTGGGATTCCGTGGTGAAGCCTTACCCAGTATCAGCTCGGTCTCCAATTTGAGTTTGATTTCCCGGCAGCAGAACAGTGAATGTGGCTGGCAGATTCATCATGAGGAAGATGAACCAGAGCCCGTTGTCCACCCAGAAGGCACCACTGTGGCCGTGCGAGATTTGTTTTTTAATCTGCCAGCCCGCCGCCGGTTTCTGCGCAGTGCGCGTACCGAACAGCAACAAATCCTTACCACCATGCAGCGACTGGCATTAAGCCGCTTCGATGTGCGCTTTCAGTGTCAATTAAATGGCCAGCAAAAGCTCAACCTGCCCATTGCCCAGTCTGAGTCTCAGCAATTGGCAAGAATTGGCAAAATCTGTGGTCAAGCATTTGTAAAGCAGGCCATAGCGATTGATCAAGCGTTTGATATCATTACGATAAAAGGCTGGTTGGGGCATGTGGAGGCGCATCGTCCTCAGGCTGATCAACAATACTTTTTTATTAATGGCCGGGTAATACGGGATCGTCTGATCAGTCAGATAGTGCGTCAGGCCTATGCCGATTTGATTCCGGCTGGCCGTCATCCAGCCTATGTTCTTTATATGACCATTCCACTGGATCGGGTGGATGTGAATGTACATCCAACCAAACATGAGGTTCGCTTTCGGGAAACCCGGCTGATTCATGGATTGATCCATCGAGCGGTAAAAGATCAGTTACAGCAACAAATAATTACTGGCCCTGTTCAAAGTCCCTCTACGACAAATATGCCACGAATTGCAGAAAAGGCTTCGCTCTATCAAAGACATGACCTTGCCACAGCTCCTCCAGAGTATGCTGTCCATAGGCCGGTATCCATTAACCAGACTGACTCAAATAATGCTATTCAGTTAATGCAAATTTTGCACCAACGATATGTCTGGATACATTTTCAGCAACAGCATTATCTGATTGATCTTCCAAAAGCCCTCTCCAGTTCTCGCCAGCAACAATTCGGCAAGCTGCTAAAACAGTTGCCCTTGAAAAGCCGGCCGATTCTGGTGCCGCTCAGCCAGCCGTGCAGTGACGCCCAGTTAAACAGTGTTGAAAAACAACAGACATTACTAAACTCATTCGGCTTTGAGTTACAACCGATGGAAAATGCTGTAATCATCAAAAAAATCCCCATTGCACTGGCACAGCTGGATCTGAACACAGTGGTGTATGCAGTCATCACAGCTGTCACTAAAGATAATATTGATGCAGAGAGTCTTGGTCTTTATCTTTCTGAGTTATTGCAAACCTCAGATACGATTCTGCCCCAGCAGGCAGAGGAATGGCTGAAATCGGTCACTCTGTCGGAATGTATTGAAAAGCCATGGTGTCGAGAACTTGATCTGGCGACACTTGGTAGCTTATTCTCGGACTGATTAAACATGCACTGAGGCGGTTTTCAAATGGATCGAGCCCGTACAGGTTCCACAATCATCGCGGCGATACTCGCTGTTATCGTGTTATTACTGTTTGGCTATTTGTTATGGAGTGACGCGCCGCCAAACCGCAGTGAATTAACAGTCGACCCGCCGATAGAAGTAATCGAACCAGAATTACCGCTGGAAATTATTCGCTCCGCTGATGAAGTGCCGGATAGTGAAACCATTCGTGAACAGGAAGCAGAAGCGTTTGTGGATAATCTGGCGAATTCTGATACAGATACGATTATTATTAATGAATATAACGATATGTTTGTCCGCCCGGACAGCATTATTGCCTTGCCAGAACTTGAACAACGCGTCACCACATTAAAAAGTCTGATGGATGACACATCGCTTAGCGATGATACTCCAGTGACCATTCGCTATACCGAAGAAACCCGTGAAAAGACCACCTTGCAGGAATTGGAAACTCAGGAAGAGGATCATATCGCGCCGATTACCATTGTGACTGAACAAGGCGAGACAATTACCGCCCCATTGGTGGAGTTGTTAAAACGTGAAGATATTGATCAACAGGCGCCTGTGACTCAAATCCGCAAGCAGAAACAGGTCAAACAGCTTAAAGCAGGCGCGCTGGCCGAGTCAGGTATTCCAGAGAATCAGGAAATTTCTGTCACCATCAGTCGGGGTGTACAAAAACTGGATATCGCCGAGTTAATTGATAGTGATTCAGAAGAAATGCAGGACAGCCTGTTTTATCTGCACCGGGTAACGGAAGAGGATATTCAAGGTCTCTGGGGCATTATTCAGACCGGTTTGATTCGCAATTTTCGACAGGGAATCCGCCTGCAGCGTGATGGCTCAGAGCAAAAAGTCAGTGTGCTGATTCCAGCGGATGCAGATGAACCATTACCCACCGGACTAAGTTCATTTTTAGGCAAGATTCTGCATGATAAAGTATCGACCAGTTACGTTTATAACTTCAATACTCACACCATGGGCTATGATCCCGACCTGATCCGTCCCGGACAGGAACTGATTTTAATCCGTTTTTCCAGTGATGAAATCAAACAGATTTACCAATTCTTTGCTGAGCAACGCAACAATACAACAGAAACTTTCGCTATCGGTCGCTGATGATTGTTGAAATTATTTTGATTCTGATTGTGCTTGGCATCATTGCCTTTGCATGGTGGTTTCCGTTTGAGTGAGTCGTTGCTTGTTAAACTCGCCATAACGCAACATCACACTGGGTAATACCAGTAAAGTCAGCAATGTCGACGAAATCAGCCCGCCGATTATAATGGCCGCCATTGGCCCCATAATTTCACGACCCGGGCTGTCAGCGTTAATTGCTATTGGCAACATCGCCAACGCAGTGACCAATGCAGTAATTAAAATCGATGGCAGACGCTCCAGCGCTCCCTGAATAGCCGTTTCCATTACCCAGGCCTTACCCTCATGCTCAATCAGATGCTGATAATGTGAGACCAGCATAATGGCATTTCGCAGGGTAATGCCAAACAGCGTGACAAACCCCACCAGCGAACCAATAGATAGCACGCCTCCGGTTAACCATGCTGCCACCACACCACCCAATAACGAGAAGGGTAAATTCAGTAACACAAGCCACGTGTTACGCACGCTGCGCAGTGCCATATACAATAAAATGAGCACGATAAGTCCAACCAGAATGGAATGAATCATCAGATCCTTACGTGACTCGGCTTCAGCCACAGCAGTGCCGGTAAACTCGGGGTAAGTATCAGCATCGAACTGCACATCCTCATGGATCCGTTGTTGCAGTTCCTGAAAAAATGAACGCAAATCGCGTCCGGTGACATTACAGGTAATAGTTTGCAATCGCTGAGCACCGTGATGCAGAATCGCATGTCTGCCGGAAACCTGCTGTAACTCAACGACATCTCCCAGTGTCAACATCCTGTTATCTAGAGTACGTAATGGCATACTCAGAATTTGATGCGGTTGTTCACGCAGGTCGGGTGGCAACACCACACGAATATCAAACAAACGGTTCCCCTCGGTTATCTGCCCAACCTGAATACCATCAAATGCCGCTTTGATATTCTGCATCACCGTCGCCGGCTGCAGGCCCCATTGGGGTAATTCTTCGAGTTTAATGCGTAATTGCAGTTGGGGTTCACCCGGCGGAGCGCGTAGCTGTATATCTGTGGCTCCCTCGATATCGGCCATCACCTCAGCCACTTCACGCGCTTTATAATCAAGTGCATCCAAATCATAACCATAGATATTGACTACGACCGGCGAGGTATAACCTGAAATGGTCTCATCAATCCGCTCGGTCAGGAAGGTGTTCACCTCAGAACTGATGCCCGGGAACGCTTCCAGAATTTCACGAATTTCATCCAGAACAACTTGTTGCTCAGGGCCCGAAAGTGGCTCCAGGTCCACCTCATATTCACTGTAATGGGTGCCAAATGTATCAGCGCCACGCTCTGCACGACCGGCCCATTGGGATGTGGCTCGCACCCCAGGTATTTCCGCTACCTGCTGTTCAATCAACCCTCCAATTCGCAAGGATTCCTCCAGCGAGGTACCGGGCACACTGGCCGTGTGAATAATATAATGCCCCTCACGCAGCTCTGGCAGGAAACGTCCACCGAAATATGGCAGCAGACTGGCTCCAGCGATACACAACACCAATACGCTGATTATCATCAGTTTGGGGAATTGACAGGTTACTTTTAAAACGCGCCCATAGAGGATTTGCAGCCAGTGGATCAGTGGTGGCTCAGAGGTTCGGGTAACCCCAATCCGACTGAGTAACGTATGACATAACGCCGGTGTGACCGTCAACGCCACAAACAACGAAGCCAGAATCGCCAGAATATAAGCCTCACCTAATGGCTCAAACATTCTTCCAGCCACTCCGCCCAGAGTTAATAAAGGCACAAACACCAGCATCACAATTAAGCTGGCATAAACAACCGAACCACGAACTTCCATCGATGCTTCATAAACAATCTGAATAACCGGACGGGGTTCTTTTAATGCGGCATTTTCACGTAAACGACGGAAAATATTCTCGGTATCAATAATCGCATCATCAACCACCTCACCTAGCGCGATAGCCAAACCGCCCAGCACCATAATATTGATGTTGACCCCGAATTCCAGCAGCACTATCAACGCGGCAAACAATGATAGTGGTATGGCGGTCATCGAAATAATCGCCGTGCGTAAATTGAACAGGAATAAAAACAGCACTAAAAGCACTAGACCACCACCAACCAGCAGATGATGTTGGATGTTCGCCAGCGAGGTTTGAATATAATTGGCCGGGCGGAATAAATCGGCATGTAACTCAATACCATCAACTTCGAACCCATCACGAAACTCATTCAACGCGGTTTCAATGCCTTGGGTTACTGCCAGAGTATTGGCTTTATATTGACCGATCACCATCAACACAATACCGGGCTCACCACTGATTGCGGCGCCACCGATAGCGGGTGCAGGACCATATTCTATGGTTGCCACATCACCGAGATGCAGCACAGACTGACCCTGCTGACGAATCACTACTTTCGCCATTGTGTCAGCGCTCACCGGAAAACCGACGACTTGCAGCATCATGCGCTGATTGCTGTTTTCAATAAATCCACTGCCTTGCAATACCGTAGCTTCACGAGCGGCTGTAACGATATCCATGGGGGACAACTGGTATAAAGCCAGTTTTTGAGGATCGAGCTGGATTTGCATTTGTTTCTCAGCACCACCGAACACATTGATATCAGCTACACCATCAACGGCAAGCAATCTGGGCGTTAATGTCCAGTCCACCATTTCCCGCAGTCGCATCAGGCTCTGCTTATCAGAGGTCAACCCGATGGTCATGATGGTGCCGGAAGAAGACTCCAGGGGCACCATTAAAGCGGGTCCAACGCCCCGCGGTAATTGTCCCTGTGCAGGCATCAACCGTTCAGATACCAACTGTCGGTTAAGATAAATATCGCTTCGATCTTCAAAGGTAATGATTACAACGGACAGTCCGGGCGTCGAAGCTGAACGCACAAACATGACATCCGGAAGACCACCCAGTGCGTTTTCAATGGGCTGGGTCACCAGGGTTTCCACCTGCTCGGCAGTAAATCCAGACGCTTCGGTCTGAATAATGACCTGCTTTGGGGCAAACTCTGGAAACACATCCAGACTGGCTTTGTAGAGCTGATAGGAACCATAGCCCAACATTAATAACGCTAATGCCAGTACCACACCGCGGGCACGAACCGAAAAAGCAACCAAATGAGAAAGCATCCGTGTTCCTGTTAATTATCGAATAAGGGGGTGCTGATGATTTGGCTAGTCATCATCATCGTCTTCATCATGAATTTGCCATTTGAACTCTTCTGATAACAATGTCTGAGCACCTGAGGTCACAACGGCATCGCCCGGATGGAATCCCTGTTGCAGATAAATACCTTCCACCGAGTCATGACCATTAAGCAACGAAATACGCTGAAAACGTTGCTCATCCATGCGCAAATAGGCCCATGGCTGGCCCGCGTACCAGACCACTGACTGATACGGAATCAGCACCGCTGAAAATGCACCCTGCTCAGTAGGCACCCACACATGTAACTTTGCACCTTCCTGCAAAGAGGATGATTTGTTCAGAAAAAACCAGGTCTCGCCACTTAACACCGGATCGACACTGATGGCAGCGGCAAGCCGTTGCGCCTCACCAACATCATTTTGTTGATGGGGTTGTTGCCACCGCACAGTATCAACGTTTGGATTCAGGCTTTGTTTGGGAGGCAAAGTGACTTTAAGAATCGACTGTTCCCGCGACATCAGCAGTTCGAATTGTTCTCCACCGTTAATAACCCAGTCGGCAACGGGTTGAGGCCATTGTTGGCGTACTTCAGCGTGACAGTTTTCTACTAATTGCTGTTTTAACTCAGCTTCCGCCTGAGCAATCGATAAATTGGTTTGCGCAAAGTCCACCTCTTTTGATGCCACACTACCGGTCGCTTGCTGAAGTGTTTTTAAACGCGATAACTCTTTGCTCATCCCCTGTTCATTAACCTTAGCCATACGAAGGTTCATTTTTGCCTCAGAACAGCGCGAGTGGGCTAATTGCAGCTCCCGAGTCGGTATAACCACTGCCATAGCTCGTATTTCGGGGGTATAGAAACTTTCCATCAATGTCTGACTTTCAATGGACGCCATTTTTTGTGCAGCTTCGGTTAACTCAACTGACAGCGCAAACTGATGATTCTGCTTCTCGTCATCACCGTCATCGTCATCATCAGCGTCTACAAGATGTTTATCTGCCGGGGCAAGTGAATCAAATAATGGCGATAAAAAATAAAGTGCTGCAGCTATCGCTAAAACACTGACGATCCACAATAAAATACGCTGACTGGAATTCATTTTTATTTGCTGCCCCGATGCAAAACTGCCCGCCATTACAGCATGGCTGTCTAAATGCCACAAGGAGAACTTCCCAGGATAGTGAACATGACTTGACAGCAAGCACGCGTGCAGGTTTAATACCGCACCTTGTTGGCTCGATAGCTCAGTTGGTAGAGCAAGGGATTGAAAATCCCTGTGTCCCTGGTTCGATTCCAGGTCGAGCCACCACAAATACCAAGGCCTCAGAAGCAATTGCTTTTGAGGCTTTTTAAATTGGGGCTACCCAGGGGCTACTTTTACTTATATCGCATAATAATCAAGAACCAATTTTCTTGACTATTGTCCGATAACACGTGTAAATTCGTTGATCAAGCATTCGTAGTACACAACTTGATTAACTTGCTAGGCCAGATGGACACTGATTATCATGAATCAAGAACAGCAAGAAGCGATTGAAGTTTTAAAGCAATTTATTCGTACAGAACAATATAAAAACACTGTGCGTGAGAAAATTGAATCCGAGAATAAAAAATTCAAAGCCATTGAGAGTTCTATTAAGCCTAGCGCGGTTCAATATCGCCAAGCTTACAACCTCTAAATATTTCACTCGGGCGACCTCTTGGCATTGAAGGGATTTTTTTGTCCAACAAGAACTTATTCACAAGCGCATTCACTGTCTACAAAGAGTACAATTTCGAGGCTCTTTGCCATTACATATCGAGTGTAACTAACACTGAATTTCAAGTTGTTCACACAAAAATACAACTCAATTACCTTCACCACTATCTAACTCATAAAGAAGTAAATACTAAATCAGTAGTTGTCGAGCACGAATATATCGAAAAGTCTTATTTAGAAGACTATGCTGATTATTTCGTTCGATGCTTCAATGACTATGGAAAAAAGTCTACGCGTATACATTTCTTCTCATGTGAGTTTTCGGAGCTAGAATTTTCCAATCTCCTTGCTGGCGGGAAAGAAAATCAATCTGAACCATTCAGCTTTAAAAAAAAGTCCAAAGAAAGGTTAAGCCCAAACTCTAAAACTAGATTCTTTCTCAATAGAACTCGAGCCAGTAGCAATAATAAAAAACTTTCTACCCTGCTGGACTCTCTTCAGGAAAATTACATTGGCTATATAGTCATTAGACCAATACCTCGTACTTTTATAGCGTCGGGGGCTATAAGGCCCTACAAATACATCCTAAATGATGAAACTAAAAATGTTCTGCTGAAGAATATCCAAGTGAATTTATTTGGCATTGAATTAAAAGTAGATGCGCTTCCATTCCAAGAGCAGGATCGTGTTGTATCAGCCTGTGCAACATCAAGCCTTTGGACCTACTTAAATGCTCCAATATTTAATCTCAAAGATATTCCATCTCCCAGCACAATTTCAAAAATGGCATTCTCTCTCCCAGAAGCATCAAAACTTGATTTTCATACAAGTGGTTTAGACCCCTACTCAATGTCGAGCATATTTAGAAGCTTAGGATTATCTCCTATAGAGATAGGTAAGGATGTTATGAGTTTCGAGGAGGCAGATAAAGATTGCGCTCTTACCAATAGAAGAAACTTTATCAGGCACCTAAAAGAGATCGTTTATTCATATAACTCTTTTAAGTTGCCTATTATTATGGGCCTTGAGGTATATGAACGAGAAAGCGATGATGGACCCTTTATATATAAAGGGTCTCACGCTGTAACAATTGTAGGGTACTCGTTAAATAGAAGTAAGTTCACAAAACTAGAAAGTGAAATCGATGATATCGATTTAAAATCTGATGATATTAACTATTTTTATATTCATGATGATCAGCTCGGTCCATATGCTAGAACTGAAATCACTAATGACAATCTTAGAATCATTGGTGGACCACAAAATGAAGACAGTCACTTAAGAGATGCTAACTCGCAAATTAAAATAAAAATTCATCAATCATCATTAATAGATAAAGAGCGTGTTTATTTACCCAACTTAGTAATGTTGGGGGTATACCCTAAAATACGTATTCCTTACATAAGAATAAAAAATACCTGTATTTCTTTCAATGCTAGGATAGTCGACCTTTTCTTAGGAGGAGCAGAAACATCTGAGGCTCTAAAAAAGTTTATCAACATCACGGAAAAAGGATTCTTGTGGGATATCAAGCTCACCAACGTAAATGAGCTGAAGAAAAGAATTATCAACATAGAAAAGCACAAAATAGTTAGTAGCAGACTAAGTTTACTCTCGAAAAGCATGCCCAAATATATATGGTCGGCAATCGCAAAGGATGATTTAAACCACCCTCTTTTCGAGTTTTTATTCGATGCTACAGATATTCAGCAAGGAGCTGTTTTTCTTGAAACGATTTATTATGATTTAAAGTACAAAATGTTAGTAGATCAATTACTTAAAGAAAGTTTTGAAACCGCCTTTAGAAGTCCACTGGAACAAAATTATTTTTATTTATCAACTGATGATATAACTGAAATTGGCAAATCGATAATCGAAGAGAAACAGAGCTATTCATCTTATTTAGACGAACATTTTGGCCCCCCGAGACCCCCCGCATATTATAAGGTTGATGAGGTCTCAAATAACGCGCCTGTGGTACAGAGTAAAGTAACTACACAAAAACTTCTTTCTGAACCTTTATCACAAAATAAACCATTAGATACTGATGTTAAGTACATCTGGTTAATATGTTCTGAAGGGTTTCTTCACATTGGTGATGACTCCCAAGGTGGACATCCAACCCTTGGGAATAGTATATGGGCAAGAATTGCTGGTGAATTACTTTTTAAAGAACAGACTCAAAAATGGCAAATCAATCCTTTTTCGGGACGATATATGCGTCATAGGGAATGGCATAGTCAGCAACATATGATAAATGCTGGATTAATGATCGAAAAATACACCGGACTAAGTGATATTGACGTGGTTTATCCAAGCCAAGAAGTCCAACCTTAATTAGACATGTCTTACATCAATCACCATCATTGAGCTTTCACTCGACCAAAGATAGTTTTATGTTAACAAGTCGAGCTAATCATCTAAGACTGAATAAGCGTGACTATGTTGTTTATTAAACAATAATTAAACCCGTATTTAATAACCTCAAATATCTCTTTTACGGTTTTTAGATTTGTTTTTTACTCTAAAAATATTTTTGAAATTCATCTTGAGCGTATCCCTGCGTGCTACCTTCATCAATTCGATGGTGATATAGTCGATTTTTTAAATAACTGAACCATGGATGAGCGCGAGGTGAATAAAAAATCGCTAAGTGAACAAGATATTTGTACCAAGTTCATCACTCCGGCCATCCAGCAGTCCGGCTGGGACATCCATAGGCAAATTCGTCAGGAATATACATTTACCGCTGGCCGAATCATTGTCCGTGGCCGTTTGCATACCCGAGGCGTTAAACGCAGGGCTGATTACTTGTTATTTCATCAGAAGAATCTCCCCATCGCCATTATTGAGGCGAAAGACAACAAACACAGCATTGGTTCTGGTATGCAACAAGCGCTCGCTTATTCCGATGCGCTCGATGTGCCTTTTGTGTTTTCATCAAATGGCGATGGCTTTCTGTTTCACGATAAGACTGGCCTTAGCGGTCAAACCGAAAAAGAAATCGCCCTGGCGGACTTTCCATCACCTCAGCAACTCTGGCACTGGTATAGCGAATATAAAGGCTTTTCAGATCAAGCCAAGCAGATTGTTCAGGCACCTTATTATGATGATGGGACCGGCCGTTCACCACGTTACTATCAGACCAATGCTATTAACCGCACGGTTGAGGCCGTAGCCAAAGGGCAAAACCGGATTCTGCTGGTGATGGCCACCGGTACCGGCAAAACCTACACAGCCTTTCAAATCATCTGGCGTCTGTGGAAGTCCAAACAAAAGAAACGCATCCTGTTTCTTGCTGATCGCAATATTCTCGTCGACCAAACCAAAAACAACGACTTCAAACCGTTTGGTCAGGCCATGACCAAAATCACCAAGCGGCAAATCAACAAGTCTTATGAAATCTATCTGTCGCTTTATCAAGCCGTCACCGGCAATGAAGAAGAGCAGAATATTTACAAAGAGTTTTCACCAGATTTTTTCGATTTAATCATTATCGACGAGTGCCACCGTGGCAGTGCCAAAGAAGATTCAGCCTGGCGGGAAATTCTCGAATACTTCAACAGTGCCACTCACGTTGGTCTCACCGCTACACCAAAAGAAACGAAAGAAACCTCAAACATCGAATACTTTGGTGAGCCGATTTACACCTACTCTCTCAAGCAAGGCATAGATGATGGCTTTCTCGCCCCCTACAAGGTCATTCGCATCGACTTTGACCTCGACCTGCAAGGATGGCGACCTAAGAAGGGCCAAAAGGACTTACACGGCAACCTGATTGAAGATCGCATCTATAATCAAAAAGACATCGACAAAAATGTCGTGTTTGATGAGCGTACCTATCTGGTTGCTCAAAAAATCACCGAATATCTGCAAAAAACCGGCGAATATCAAAAAACCATTGTCTTCTGTAATGACATCGACCATGCCGAACGAATGCGTCAAGCGTTGGTGAATCTTAACCCCCAACGTGTTCAAGAAAGTCGCAAATACGTGATGCGTATTACTGGGGACGAGCAGGAAGGTAAAGCTGAACTGGATAATTTCATCAACCCTGAAGAGCGTTATCCCGTCATTGCCACCACCAGCAAATTAATGACGACTGGCGTCGATGCTGTCACCTGTAAACTCATCGTGCTGGACCAACGCATTCAATCAATGACTGAGTTCAAGCAAATCATTGGTCGTGGCACACGCATTAATGATGACTTTGACAAGCACTGGTTCACTATTATGGATTTCAAAAAAGCCACCGAGCTATTTGCTGATCCAGCCTTTGATGGCGACCCGGTTCAAATTTATGAACCCGACACTGACGATCCCATTGACCCGCCAGATGAAAAGCCTGATTCAACTGATGGCTTTCCTGGTGGGCCAGATGAGACAGAGCCTGAAGAACTTCCAGGAGGGGGTGGCATTAGCGAACCACGCGTTAAATACCGAGTGGGTGGCGTGAATGTCAGTGTCGTTGCTGAGCGTGTCCAGTTTCTGGATGCCCACGGCAAACTTATCACCGAGTCGCTGACCGATTACACCAAAACATGCGTCAAAAAGCAGTTTGCTACGCTCAAGGATTTTCTAAAAACCTGGAATGAAGCTGAGCAGAAAAAAGTCATCATCGAAGCACTGGCCGAACAAGGTGTTTTCTGGGAAGAGTTGCGAGAAGATGTGCGCAACAAACAAGGAATCGAGATGGATGCGTTTGATCTCATCGCACATATCGTTTTCGACCAGCCACCTTTATCACGCAAAGAACGTGCGGATAACGTCAAAAAACGTAATTACTTCACCAAATACGAAGGCGCCGCTAAACAAGTATTGGAAGCCTTATTAGAAAAATACGCTGATACCGGCATTGAACCCATAGAAGACGTTAAAATCCTCAACCTTGATCCGTTTAGCCAAATGGGTGCGCCGATGGAATTAATTAATTCTTTTGGTGGTAAACCAGAATATCAGCAAGCAGTGCGCGATCTCGAAAATGCCCTCTACCAAGAACAACAAGCCTAACCAAGGAACACAATGAGTATCAGCACCACTGTAAAATCAATCCAGAACATTATGTGGAAAGATGTCGGCGTAGATGGTGATGCCCAACGTATTGGCCAGCTTGTCTGGATGCTATTTCTGAAAATCTTTGATGATCGTGAGCAAGAGTGGGAGATGTTTGATGACAACTACCAATCACCCATTCCGCAAGCCTACCGCTGGCGGAATTGGGCCGCTGATGCCGAGGGCATCACTGGTGAAGAGCTGAAAGGCTTTATCGACAATGAGTTGTTTCCAGCGCTGCAAAATTTGGTAGCCGTTGGTGAAGACAAACGCGCTTTTGTGATTCGTAATGTCTTTGAAGACGCCTACAACTACATGAAGTCCGGCCAGCTCATTCGTCAGGTAATCAACAAAATTCAGGAAGGCGTCGATTTTAACAAATCGAAAGAACGACACCTGTTTGGTGATATGTACGAGCAAATCCTCAAAGATTTGCAAAATGCCGGTAACGCCGGTGAGTTTTATACACCCCGTGCCGTCACGGAGTTTATGGTCGATCGCATTGATCCCAAACTTGATGAAGCTACGCTTGATCCTGCCTGTGGTACCGGTGGTTTCTTAACCTGTGCCATTGAGCACAAACGTCAGCATTACGTTAAAACCCCGGCCGATGAACAACAGCTGCAAAAAAGTATCCATGGCGTTGAGAAAAAACCATTGCCGCATCTGCTGGCCACCACCAATATGATTTTGCATGGTATTGATGTGCCAGACCAAATCCGTCATGACAATACACTGGCCAGACCACTGACCAGTTGGGGCTTAAAAGAACGCGTTGAAACCATCATTACCAATCCGCCGTTTGGTGGCATGGAAGAAGACGGGATTGAAACCAACTTCCCTCAAACCTTCCGCACTCGCGAAACCGCGGACTTGTTTATGACCCTCATTATCCATCTGCTAAAAGATGGCGGACGCGCCGCTGTGGTTCTGCCAGACGGCTTTTTATTTGGCGAGGGCATGAAGACCCGCCTTAAAGAAAAACTGTTGGATGAGTGTAATCTCCACACCATCGTTCGGTTGCCTAATGGCGTGTTTAACCCCTACACCAGTATCAAAACCAATTTGCTGTTTTTTACCAAAGGCACACCCACTAAACATATTTGGTTTTATGAGCATCCTTACCCTGAAGGTGTCAAAAATTACAATAAAACCCGACCGATGAAATTTGAAGAGTTTCAGACCGAAATCGACTGGTGGGGTGATGTTTCTGATGGCTTTGCTAGTCGCGTTGAAACTGAACAAGCCTGGCAAATCAGCATTGAGGACATCAAGGCCCGCAACTACAACCTAGACTTCAAAAATCCACATGTTGGCGAACAAATTAACCATGACCCGGATGAACTGTTGGCCGAATACCACCACCAGCAACAACAAATCAGTCAGCTTCGTGACCAGCTCAAAGGCATTCTCAGCGAAGCGCTGGAGCGAACGAACTGATGTCACAAATCAAAGAACAATCAGCTGATTATCAGCTGACCGATCTAGCGCCTGTGCTTAAAGTCGTTGACGCAGGCAATATCCTGTTAGAGAGTTTGCCGGTTTGGTTAAGCGCACAAACTCGAAAATCGGCGGGTCGTGGCCGTAGTGCTGAAAATACACTTCAATATGGTGTGCAAAAACTGCGTGAACTGATTCTGGAACTGGCGGTGCGAGGTAAACTTGTCTCACAAGACCCAAACGACGAACCCGCCAGCCTCTTGCTGAAAAAAATTGCTGAGGAAAAATCTCGACTTGTTAAAGAAGGTAAAATCAAAAAGCAAAAAATACTGCCACCAGTTTCAATTCAAGAATTACTATTTCAGGCACCAGCTGGATGGGGTTGGACTCGCTTGGGAGTATTGTTCAATTCAATAATCAGCGGTGGAACTCCTAGTAAAAATAATCCAGCTTTTTGGGGTGGAGATATTCCTTGGGCAAGTGTAAAAGACCTTGGAAAAGCTAGATACATCCGCTCTACTCAAGACTTTATTACTGAAGAAGGACTAAAAAAAGGAAGCAAACTCGCGGACGTTGGCGACATCCTAATCTGTACACGGATGGGACTGGGTAAAACTGCAATTTGTGAAAGCCCTATTGCTATAAACCAAGATTTGAAAGCTATAAAAATGTCATCGCACGTCTCGGTCGACTTTTTTCTGAACGCATACACTACTATAGACATTAAAGGTACTGGAACAACAGTAGCGGGAATAACACAAGATAAGCTTTTGAATTATCCAATTGCTTTACCTCCACTTGCCGAACAACAGCGCATCGTCAAAAAAGTTGATGAGCTGATGGCGCTGTGCGACCAGCTAGAGCAACAACAGGCCGATGCGGTTCAGGCGCATGACATCCTGGTCAAAGTGCTGCTGGACGCGCTCACTCAATCTGAAAACGCCGAAGGCTTTCAGCAAAACTGGCACCGTATCGCTGAGCATTTCGATACTCTCTTCACCACCGAATCCAGCATCGACCAGCTCAAACAAACCCTGCTGCAACTCGCCGTCATGGGAAAACTCGTACCGCAAGACCCCAACGACGAACCCGCCAACATCCTGCTTGAAAAAATCGCTGTGGAAAAGGCTCGGCTAGTTAAAGAAGGCAAAATCAAAGAACAAAAGTCATTGCCAGAAATTCGAGAAATCGAAACCCCGTTTGCTTTGCCTGCTGGTTGGAAATGGGCGCATGTGGAGGATGTCGCTCAGCTAATCACATCAGGTTCTAGAGGGTGGGCAAAATATTATTCAAATGAAGGTGCGATTTTTATAACTATGGGCAACCTCTCCCGCGGTCATTATCATCTTCGAATGGATGATATTAGATACGTAAACCCTCCGAAATCAGGGGAAGGAGCAAGGACAAAACTTGTTGAAAATGATCTCCTAATCTCTATAACTGGTGATGTTGGTAACCTAGGGCTTGTACCTGAAAATTTTGGTGATGCTTATATAAATCAACATACATGTTTACTAAGGTTTATGCCCGAATGCCAAAACCGCTACTTCCCTGAGCTAATGAGATCACCGCTCGCAAATATTCAATTCAATGCTCCTCAGAGAGGAGTGAAAAATAGTTTTCGATTAAGTGATGTCGGTGAGATGATTATTCCAATCCCCCCCCTTGCCGAACAACACCGGATCGTCAAAAAAGTCGATGAACTGATGGTGCTGTGCGACCAACTCAAAGACAGACTTAACCAAGCCCAAACCCTGCAACAACAACTCGCTAATGCGGTTGTCGAAAAAACTATTTAGAAATATAACTAACCACATAAGGAAATGAAATGAACCTCAATGGATTAAGAAGTCAAGCAGCCAATATGGCTAAGAGTGCGCCTAAACATTCGAAGAAAGTAATATTTGCACTATTTTTGATCACCGCTACTCTAATCACGGAAAAGAAGCTTGAGTCAGCGATAGCATATTTAGATCCGGACTTTTTTGGGACGACAGTAGAGAACGTTATTGAATCTCAGAACGAGAATTTTTCAAAAGTACAATCATCGATAGACGATTTAAAGCTTGTCACTACTGATAACGCAGCTGCTCAGACAGCAATCACTCAACTATCAAAAAATCTTGAACTCACGCTTGCCACAAACAAAGATCTAACGAATAAACTGAAAACGGTTGCCGATGATAGAGAAATTCTTCGTGAAGAGCTGAAAAAGAAAAAAGGTGGAGATATTGTTCCAACTATCGCAATAGCAGAGTATCAAACAATCCAATATCCTGACCTAGGTGTTCTAGGTCTGCGTGATTATAACAACGGCAATAAGTCTATTCGCTTCACCATCAATGATATTTCGAGCAGGCTATATGTTGGTGATTCGGTGAAAATCACAAAGACAAATGGTGATGTCTGTAGATTGGTTTACAGAGGCCTTCATGAAGATAAACATGGTGTTGAAAAAGTTTGCAATCAAGATAGCTAGTTGGGTTTTAAGCTCATTTTTCAGGCAAACTTTGATGAAACTCATACCAGTACTGAAAACAGTATCAGTGAAAGCTTTATAAACAATCAATAGCAACTTGGAGAGACACATGGTCGCCTTCTCAGATGAACTTGAAGGAAAAACGTTTTGGTTTGTTGGAGCTTCTTACGCTGGAAATGAAGATGTAAGCAATGACTTTATAGATAAAGGAATATGGCTAAATGGGAATGATGGAAAGTCCCAAGATCAAGTCAAAGCTATTCAGCCTGGGGATTGGATAGCCATTAAATCAGCATATACACGCAAGTATGGACTGAACTTTGAAAACCATGGCCAATTTGTTTCTGTAAATGCTATTAAAGCCATTGGGAAGGTCCTTAATAACAAAGGAGACGGGAAAGAACTTGAGGTTGATTGGAAACGCGAAGATCCAGTCAAAGAATGGTACTTTTACACCAATCGCTCAAGAATTTGGCGAGTAACGGCTAATGATTGGATGACAGAGGGTTTAATTCGTTTCACTTTTTTAGATGAAAAACAAGATATCGACCGTTTTAGAAATGCTCCATTCTGGTCCGAACGATATGGTGATAATCAAAAAGATATTAGCAGATTCCCTTGGACAAGGTTTTACCAAGCCATGGCTGACCGGTTATTAGAGTTTCGTCATGATAGAACCAATCTAGTCACCCGTATCCATAAGCTAGGTGAACGTATCGACAACTTTCCAAAGTTTATCGATAAATTGACTGATGGTACTGAGGAACCACTCAAGGATATCTGCCCTTTTACCATTATGGGGATTTTCTCCAGAGGTATGACTGGAGAGAATAGAACAAGATTTGCCTATGAATTAGCTAAGGAATTAGGGGTTGATGAAAAAGCACCTGTGAATTTTGATGGTATACCGGTCATGAACAATCAAAATACTTGGTTCTTTGGATTTACGAAAATGCCGCAGAGGCGTGATAATGATATTGATATTTTATGGTCTGTCTTTGAAAGCGCCTTAATTTTTTCCAACGATGACTCCAACGATTTACAAAATCAATTTTTAAACGATTACAACGAAGCCGCTAGTCGCTATAACGTTGGATGGAACTTAACTATGGGACTATATTGGATTCGACCATGGTTCTATCCTCCGTTGGACGCCCAATCACAGCGATATATTTCCAAAAAACTGGGTATCAAAATTGGTTTGAATGGCCCAAATTCTCGCTGTAATGCAAACGACTATTTGACTGTGAAACAGGTTTTAGAATCACGATTTTTGGAAGATATATATCCCGTTCATTCCTTCCCAGATTTATCGCTTCAAGCCAGACGCTACAACCCCCCAGCAGACAACGATATTGTGGTTGAAAAGAATTGGCTTAATTTAGTTTACGCAAAAACTGTCGAACTTTGTAATGATAAAGGTTCTGCAAAATATACCCGCCAGGAATTTAAAGACCGATATCTAGACGACTTTAAATTAGCATTCCCTGATAACAACAGTTGTGAGTACTCAATAGATCGTACTAATCAGAAATTGAGGGATGACAACAAACTTATATTCCATGGTGATGGAAAATACGAACTCGTAGAATTTAGTACCATTCATGATGCTAACTCTATTTACAGCGCCTCTGGTGATGAGTCTGAAGTTACTCAGGTATTTGAATCGTATGATATAGAGAACATTATTTCAGAAGGCTGCTTTCTTGAAACCAATCATCTCAGAGAGTTTATTGCTCGTTTAAAAGAAAAGAAAAATATAATATTCCAAGGCCCTCCTGGTACCGGCAAAAGCTGGCTTGCTAAAAGGCTTGGTTATGCCCTAATGGGTGAGCGTAATGACGTCAGACTCAGGGCGGTTCAGTTCCATCCCAATCTATCCTATGAAGACTTTGTGCGAGGTTACAGACCCTCTGGCAATGGGCAGCTAGATTTAAAAGATGGCCCTATGCTGGAAATGATTAATGATGCCATTGATGATCCGGAAAATGATTATGTATTAGTGATAGAAGAGATCAATCGTGGTAACCCGGCACAAATTTTTGGGGAAATGCTTACGCTTATCGAAGCTGATAAGCGTAATCCTGATGAGGCTCTTGAGCTGTCTTATCGCCGTACACATGACGAACGGATATCCATTCCAAAAAATCTTTATATTATCGGAACGATGAATATTGCTGACCGCTCTCTGGCGATGGTAGACCTTGCTTTACGTCGTCGTTTTGCCTTCATCAATCTTGAACCCATATTGAATAACACTTGGCAAGAATGGGTAGCAAAGAACTCAAAAATTGATTCAGACTTCTTGGCTATAGTAAGACAGCGTCTTAATGATCTCAATGAGCAGATTAGTGGTGATCCAACATTGGGTGAGCAATTTAAGATTGGCCACAGCTATGTCACACCGTCTAAAGGCTATGTCATCGAAGATCCAAAGAATTGGTTTCGACAAGTGGTCAAAACTGAAATAGGTGTTTTACTTGATGAATACTGGTACGAAGACTTGCAGAAAGCCAGAAGCCTGAGAGATAAGTTAATCGAAGGCTTTTGATAGTGGCATCGAATCTCACCTATCAATCATTGTCGGATGGTTTTATCGGCAAAATCCCGGTAAGAAATATTTGGTTATTAATGCTGTATGCGTCTGACTTGTATCGAGCATATGGGATTCACTATTTTGACGTAGAAGAAAACCCTGATGACATCCCGGAGCTAGTTGCAGAAGTTTTGTGCCGAAGCCTCGAAAGAAGGCTAAAACAGAGCCTTACACCCAGTTATCACAATACCGAACAAATACTCAGCAGAGTAAGAGGACGAATTGATCACCTTAAAACAATAAGACGACAGTTGTTGCTTCAAGGCAAAGTTGCATGTCAGTTCGAAGAGTTGACCCAAGACACGCCTAGAAATCGATATATAAAAAAGGCATGCCGGTTATTAGCAAGAGTAACAAAAAAACAAACTGCGAGACGACTATTATCCCTAAATAAGAGCATGGAAAGGCTTGGGGTATCTAATGACCCTTTCCCCGAGTATAAGGCGCTTAGCCCTCTTGCTAGGCATGAGCGTCACGATGCTATGATGCTCTCAGCAGCCAGACTAGCCCATAATCTCGCTCTGCCAACAGAAATTACCGGTTACAGGGCCCTTCCCATAGCTGCTCGTGAAGAGCATTGGGCGAGACAGCTTTTTGAAAAAAGTATGGCTGGTTTTTTTTATGTTCACCTTACACCGCAAGGTTGGAGCGTATCCCGAGGCCAAGTGATTCATTGGCCAGTATCAGTAAGCTCGGAAGGTGCTGATATTTATTTGCCTCGAATGCAAACGGACATTGTGCTTGAAAAAAAAGAACTAAATCAGCGGATCATTATCGACACTAAATTTACCTCAGTGTTGACAAAAAACCATCATGGCCAGGACCGCTTCAAACGCGAATATCTTTTTCAGCTATACAGCTACCTTAAATCTCAGGAGTCATCAAAAGACTTGCTGAGTATGACATCTAAAGGTTTATTTCTACATCCAGCAGTTGATGGCCACATTGATGAATATTTCACCGTTCAAAATCATCCTATTCGATTCTTAACGGTAGATTTAGCAGCTGATGCGATATCCATCAAACACACATTGGTGTCTGTTTTAGATTGCCCATGAAATTTCATAACAAGACCAAACCAACTGAAAGCAACTCTAGATTCATTAGGTCTTTTTGAGTCGCCACTAATTTACTAGATACCTTTAAGCCATTTAGTGGACTGCCCTGGGAATCCCAAGCAAGCTTCACATATTGAGTAACTAATACCCTTACCGTAACCTTACCGTTTTATGTTGGAAGCAGACTCACGATTGAGAATTTGAAATGGAATTTCTAACCAGCTTTACTTTTGCTATTTTCTCTTTCGCTGAGATGAGTTTTTGGTATCTGATTTTTTTCTTAATGCTGTGTTTAGTTGGCCTTATTTACGACAGTACCTATCATAAACGTTATAACCCCTTAATAACCTCCCTCATCTTCGCTTTGTTATTACTGATGGTAATTTACCCACCTTGGTGTGAAGATTTTGTTGGAGCTTGCTATTCAGAGGGTTATGACCTTATTACCACGTATCGATACAACAACGAATATATGATCATCAACACCAAGCGCTTACTCATTCAAGGCCTAGTTGTTTTAATATTTGGCGTAGCCATCCAAGAAGCGTTGATGAAATACAAAATCAAAATCGACAGTATATTGAAGTAATCAGCAAATTTATTATTATCTTCATCACCAATCCTACCCAGTTAACGATATTCGTTAGAGCTAAGAACAGTATCTTTAAACATTCTTAATTGAGTCTCGTTTTCGATACATTTAGGTAACTTATCTTCAAATAAACACCTTAATTTTTAATAATCAGGTCACCTTTTGGTGACATTCATTTTTTTAAGAACCTATTATTCAGCTTATTAACAAGTTTAGATAAAAAAACACAGATTACATTTTTATTTTTCTTATGCGTTAGCAAACCACACCGACATATCATTCTGGGTATCGGTAGATTACGTTCATCATCGCAATTGCCATCATCATTATCTAGAGTTAAATGATTAGGATTATTTGATTTCATATTATTTTTTTAAATTGGCATCCAATTTTAAGCGTGAAAAGATTTCCCTTGCCTCAAACTTGCCGTAATTTACTTTATATTCAAACATTAACTCATCACGACACATTTATTAATATAAAACCTTACTAACTAACAGGGGATATGGTTTATTAGGTGTGGTGTATTTATGCTACTTCAGCTTATTAAGTAACCATATGATTTGTATAGGCCAATGGTGTATAAACAGCACCTGTGAAAAAGGTTTTTATGTGTGTAGGTGTCATTTTTGGCATCTCGCTGTCTTGTATAGGTGGCATAAATACACCGGTACGATAATTTTCACTCAACGTTTTCCCATGTATTACGTGGTTTTTGATCATTAAAAGGCATCCACTCTAGTCGCCAGCTTCTTGTTCTACTCTCAGTGCGGCTACTAAAGAATGATTCCTCAACACAAACTATAAATCCACGCTCTATTAATTGTTTAAAGGCTTTCATAGCGGTTCTCCTATCACATGGGATTTTTTCGGATGCTTCACGTATTCCAAAATCAACAGGTTTATCGTTTCTCCATAGACTTTGTAACATTGTGATCAATACTTTTGCCTGGGGCATTAAATTCAAATAGTTTGGATGAGAAAGCATTCTTCTTGATATAACAACAACTCCCCCCCTACTATCGAAGGGGAGTTTGTTTTTTTTATTCCGGGACATTTAATTACTCTCTATATCCCCTTGTCGAACGTTTCTCAAACTCATCTGAACTATTTTTAAGGAGTAAATTTATGATCTCTTTGGAAAGCCAATATCTTTTGCAAGTTGTTTTTTTACCTAAGAAGTTGGTCACTTTTTCCATTGCGCGTTCAATTTGAATACCATATTTATTCTGCAATGTGGAAATAGTGCTATGTAGGCAATGGTCATGCAATTTCCTTTCAGATTCAAAGCGATTAAAACTATCGCCCGTCATGAGAGCATCCAGCACAGAACGTATTTTTGTATTAGGCAAAGGTAATTTCATGCTAAACCTCCACATTATTAATGGTATGTTTAGCTAGATAATCTTCAAGATCACTTATGTTGTACCTTACGCAACGTCCTACTTTCATATAAGGAATGTTTGGGTGGCCAATAGAACGCCATTTGGCTAATGTTCGTTCAGATACATTCAGGTGAGAAGCAAGCTCCTCAGGTGTCATAGATTTTAATCTGATATCACGTTTTAAATTACTTCGTTGTTTTTTCATCATTTCATTTCCATTCAATAGTAGAGGTCGCTGGTGATTCCGTTGCATGACCAGCGATGAAATGGATGATGATTGCTTGTGTTAGAGAATAGTTTAACGATCTCAAATATCCCGATAGTGTCTCAATTATCCCGATTTAAACCTGTTTTTTACTGATTCGATTAAAATACCTGCGGAAAGTCACCCAATCAGTATCTGTACTAGATATATTCAAAAATACTTTTTTTTGTTCATCATATTTATAATGCTTCTTTAACTCTTCCCATAATTCTTTTCGTCCTGGGAGTCTTTTTTCCCTTTCAATAAATTTGATCACACCAGACTGGCAGCATTCAAAAATTTCGCTGTACTTATTTGGAGCATTGAGTAGATCTTCCCAACTTGGAACCAACTCTGAAGAAGCAGATTCTTTAAAAGCATCTTTATGTGAACTAATAAAAGAGTTCAATTCAGCTTGAGAGACAATATACTTATTATTCGATATCAGATTATTAACAAAAAAGTTATCTAATCTATATTCCAATGCTCTCTGTTCATCACCATAATTCAGAATCTTTGCTCCAAATGGATTTGAAGCCATGCTTTTACAAACAAAAAAGATTTCATTTTCGTATTCAACGGCCACTAAGTTTTCACCGGCTACAGGTGGACTAAAACCTTTAAGCCAACGAGATTCGGCATATTCATAGTTTAGTGATGTGGGAGGACCGGTAGGAATACAATTAATTGGTCGCAAGAATATCTCTTGGTTAGCGCCATCAAAGTAAATGAAGTCATCTACATCGTTGCTAATCCAAACGGCATTTAACGCTTCTGATTTTAATATCTCTTGTACAGCCTCTGTAGCTACTAGCTCTTCTGCTAATTCATTTGTATCTATATAGGGTATTTTTAATAACTGAGATGTTCTGGCCTTAATCAAGGTAATGGGTCTATCACAAAGCAATTTCACAGCAATTTTTTTGTCTTTAGCAAGTAGCAATACATCCTCAGCACTATCTAAACTAACAAAGTTTTTTAGCTCGTTATAAACTGCTTCCAGGGTATAGTAAGGCTTAAGTAAAACATTCAAAGATAACAACTCCTCTCAATTTATTTTGTGGTGACCTTAGCCTGAATATAATCCGCAATTTTATTAATCACTGTCCTTAAGGTTTCTTCTTCGGTCACAATGTAACCTCCAGTCACGTCATTGGTTGTGACATGATTCATTAATCGTTTAATCATACTCATCGGCAGCCCTATGGCTTCTGCAATGGTTGCAAATGTTCGCCTACAGTCGTGTGGACTGAAATCTACCCCTGATGCTTCAATCACTTTTTTTATTGGCTTTATGGGTATCGACATAGGATTAGGTCCATTTATACTTGGAAAAACCCAATTATTGTCAGCGTTCTGTTTGTATAGATTTGTTAGGTAATCGGTTAAAAAATCTGGTATGGGAAGCGTGTGATCGGTTCTATTTTTAGTATCGGATAGTGTTATCAGTTTTCTTTTTAGGTCTACATTTGACCATTCAAGAGTCAAGGCTTCGCTACTCCTAAACCCCATATATAAAAGTATCAGCAAATAAACTTTGGCTTGCTGATTAATCAGAGCATCTACAGCCTCATGCCATGCCATAAGTTTGTCACTCGGAATCGTTCTATTTTTACGTTTATTTTTGTGCCAAAGCCTAGCTTTACTCAGAATGCTGGTAGGATTCTTTTCTATCATCCCTATAGCTACCGCATAATTTAAAGTTAATCTCATCACCCTCATAGTCGTATTTGCTGTTGTTTTACCTTTAAGTGTCAATTGTTTGTGACGCTTTAAAAGCATGTCCTCATCAATTTTTGAAATAGACATATCGAGCCAATCGGAAAAGCCCAGCTTCAGTTTGTAACGATAGTTATTCACTGTATAAGGCTTAAGATCTCGCTCTAAAAGATATTGCTCCATCACATCGTTCAGCGTTGTAGTGGCCAAAACTTTTTTCCGTTTCATAGCAACTGGGTCGACCCCTTGACGAATATCATCAAGTATCTTGATTGCCTGCTCTCTAGCTTTAGCGATGGAGATCTCAGGCCATGTTCCAATCGTTACACGTTTAGGCTTATCAAAAAGCTTCTTCACCACCGCAAATGAGATAGTCCCTGTAGATGTAATTCTCAACCTTAACTTCTGTTGCTTTGTATCGAAATATTCAACACGTCCAGATGAAGGTGGTGAGAGCTTACTCAATCTTTCCTGAGTAAAAAGAAAATGCTTATTCAAAAGTCTTATCCTGAGCAATGAATTAAACCCAGGGCTACTCTGGGGCTACTTTTTTAGTTCATTCTAGGAGATCTTGAGATAATTTGATAGCATCATCAGCTAAAGAGAAAACCTTACAAACCTATACACAGAAACAGTTTTAAATCTAAAAACATTACTTTAAAAAATATTGGGCTTTGTAATTGAAAATCCCTGTGTCCCTGGTTCGATTCCAGGTCGAGCCACCATCGAATTCAAAGCCCGGTTTGCCTTGCAACCCGGGCTTTTTTATTGCCCGTTATTCTGACATCTATATCTTCTTTGATGATTAACCACAGAGACACAGAGGGCACGGAGTTTTAATAGAAATTTATCCGCAGATTACGCAGATGATATTTAAAGATGCTTTCATGGAAGTTGTTATGCAGCTCTTCTATGTTTGAACATGAATATTAACCAGGGACAAATAGAAACCACGAAGCTCTATATAAATTGTTGGCGCAGTATAAGTATTTTCTACAGCGCTAAATTAATCAAAATCGAGCTATGCTCTGTTGATAGGCCAAAATACCTATCAATTAAGTTTTCAAAGTTTAATCTGCGTTCATCTGCGAAATCTGCGGATGACATTTTTTCTCACTGATATTCAAGGCCCAACGGCTTTAGTCGTAAAAACTTAATCTCTGTGTCCTCTGTGCCTCCGTGGTTAATTTAATTTTGCCCTACATAATATAGATAGAAAACCTACGTTGTTGTAAAAAACACACACATTCGTATCAAAATGACCAAATTCACATTTTTTTGTTGTAAAAGTGTTGCAAAGGTTTTGTAGATGTGGAAAATACACTCTTAACCGCGAAACATTCCGGTTACGAGAGAAACTTAAAGTAATCTGTTAACAACTAGAAGGTGAACAGACATGAAAAAAACTACACTTGCTACATTAGTCGGCGCAGCGGCATTCGCAGCAGCCGGCGCAGCTAACGCGACAATCGTTGTTGGCGGCGAAAACGGATATGAATTTAGCGTTGACGGTAACATCAACCAATTCTTCATCCAAACGGATCAAGATAATGCTAACGGTGCAGGCGGCCAAGACAACTCACAAGTTGCCAACGGTCTGTTACCAACATTCTTCGGTTTTAACGTTAAAGCTCCTGAAATTAATGGTTTGACAGTAGCTGCGCGCGTATCTATCTCTCCATCAACTAACAATGGCAGCTACCTGCAAAACGGTAACGCTATGGAGCAACGTGAAGCGTTTGCTACGGTTGACGGTGCCTTTGGTCAAATCTTGATGGGTAAAGCTTTAGGCCTGTACTCTGCAAACAACATCTTGTTGGATCAAACATTATACGGTGTTGGTGCGACAGGTTTCACTGCTAACGGCAGCCAAAACACTGGTGCTACTTCTCTAGGCGGTATCGGTTGGGGTTATGAGTACGCTTACTGGCGCTCACAAATCCGTTGGACTTCAGCTGACATGAATGGCTTCAAACTCGCATTAGCTGTTGTTGATAACGACACAACCTTCATGCCTTCCCAAGTATCAGAAAAAGCTCCGCGTTATGAAGCTTCTTTGAGCTACGCAACAGCATTTGATGGTGGTTCTACCAAAATTTGGTTGGACGGCATGACTTCTGAAGTTGAACTTGGTGCGGCTGGTGATGAGCGTTCTGATGCTTGGACTTTGGGTGGTCAGTTAATATTGGGTGGCTTCGAAGCTGTTGCTGCTTACTATGACAGTAAAGGTCAAGGTGTTGCAGGCTTAGGTGGCCTCGGTGCTTATGATGCTGATGGTAGTGCTCGTGAAGGCGATGGTTACTACGCACAAGCTGGTTACCGTTTCGGTGGTCAAACATTAGTAGCAGCATCTTACGGTGAATCAACACTTGACGAAGATGATTCTATTGGTCCATTTGCTGCTGGCGGAGTCTATGATGATTTCGACAAAAATAGTCGTGTGACAATTGGTGTTTATCATGACGTAACTGCTAACCTGAAACTGGTTGCTGAATATTCAAGTCTTGAAACTGAATATCACTCTGCTGCAGATGATGATGAAGTTGATGTCTTTGCTATCGGTGGTTTCGTCAGCTGGTAAGAAGTTATTTTCTAAACCCTCGGGTTTAGTTTAAAACTGATAAAAAGCCTCAACCTTCGGGTTGGGGCTTTTTTTTGCTTTCACTTTCTGCAGTGTGTAAAAAAACCTTGGTATTTACGCTAAAGTATCAGATGTTATTATCCGTAAACGCTGAGGTAAGTATGTCAAACAATATGTCGCTATTGCCCTTTATCCATGCCATCAAAGAATCAATAAATGCTCATGCTGACGAAATTGCGCAGCTGGATCAGGCGATTGGCGATGGCGACCATCTGATTAACCTGCAACGTGGAATTGAGGCATTGCTGAAAAACATTGAAGATTTGGAGCAGCTTGAGTTTCCCGCCGCGTTGAGCAAAATCGGTATGACTTTGATGTCGACCATGGGCGGTGCATCAGGATCTTTATTTGGCTCCATGTTTGTCACCATGGGCAAAACAGCGAAAGATAAAACATTAGATTTAACGGGTATGACCGAAATATTTACCGCCGGGGTTGAATCTATCAAAGCCCGAGGGAAAGCCGACATTGGTGAAAAAACCATGCTTGATAGCTTAATTCCGGCATCAACCAGCCTGCAACAAAGCGTTAGCAATGAAGTTGAATTGTCCATCGCTCTGGATGATATGAAAAAAGCCGCGACTGAGGGAATGGAATCGACTAAGGATATGCTTGCAACCAAAGGCCGTGCATCCTTTCTGGGTGAACGCGCCCGGGGACATATCGATGCCGGTGCCCGCACCAGCCAGCTGATGTTGTGTGCTATTGCTGATGTGATTATTGAAAATCATTAACCACAGAGACACAAAGTTTTAGTAGAGATTTATCCGCAGATTACGCAGATGGACGCAGATTAAGAACTAATCTTTTGTGTTGCAAAATAGTTGCCCCAAAATTGAGTAATAGTGCTTTTTGCAATTGCGAGGCTTTTAGGTAATTAATCATTTGGGCTTCTTCTAACCCTGACAGTTTTTGAAGTGCTTTAAGCTCAAGAATCAATGACTTGAAACAAACAAAATCAGCTTTATAAAAAGTGTTAAGTTGTTGCCCTCGATAGTAAATCGGTAGCGACATTTCTCTTACATAGTCTATGCATCTGTCTTTAAATTCAATCTCCAGTGCTTCCTGATAAACAGACCCTAAGAACCCCGGACCTAATGCAGAGTGAACTCTCATTGCCGCACCGATAATTTCGTATGTTTGCATATCCTTTTGCATAATCTGCGTCCATCTGCATAATCTGCGGATCACTAATAAAAGCTCAAACCACAGCGACATCCATGTCGATTAATTAAAAACTAACAGCCCCAACGAAGTGCTGCGGTATGCACGGGGGCATCCCATAAGGCAATCATTTCTTCATCCAGTAAGGTCAAGGTCACCGAGCAACCGGCCATGTCAAGAGATGTTGTGTAGTTACCCACTAATGAGCGTTTGATTTCAACACCTTTTTCTTCCCAAAATTTAGCGGCCAGATCGAATACCAGATATAGCTCCATCAATGGTGTCGCACCAAAGCCATTTACATGCAAAAGCACCTGTTGACCGGCTTTAGGATTTAATTCTTTATCAATAGCAGCAGTAACATGCTGAACCAGCTCTTCAGCGGAGCTCATGGTCATCGGTTCGCGCCCTCTTTCACCGTGGATACCCACGCCCATTTCAATTTCGTTTTCACTAAGTTCAAATGTTGGGCGGCCCGCGGCTGGAACGGTACAGCTGGTTAACGCAAAGCCCATTGATGCGGTGTTATTGGCTACACGATCGCCAAGTTTTTTACATTGGTTTAGATCTTTTCCTTGCTCTGCCGCAGCACCGACCATTTTCTCGACAATCAATGTTCCGGCTACCCCGCGGCGGCCAGTACTATGTGCTTCAGGTAACGAAACATCATCTTTTACCAATACTGTTTCGTGCTGACATTCCAGCATTTCCGCGGCAATTTCAAAGTTCATCACATCGCCAGCGTAATTTTTAACAATGAACAACACGCCAGCACCATTTTCAACGGATTCTGCCGCGGCCAGCATTTGATCCGGTGTCGGAGAGGTAAAGATTTGTCCGGGACAGGCAGCATCAAGCATACCTTTGCCTACCAGTCCGGTATGCAGTGGCTCGTGACCTGAACCACCACCAGAGATAACAGCAACTTTTGGTTCTGTTGATATGGTTGCACGACGCACAAATGCAGGCTGCTGTTGCAGAGAAACAATATCCTGATGTGCTTTGGCGAAACCATTAAGGCTTTCATCAAGCAGATTATCAACGTGATTAATTATTTTTTTCATTCTCTCACTCCCCTTTCTTTAAAGCTGTTTTAATAACGCTGTTATTTCCTGAATATCCTGGAAAACCCAATCCGGTTTGTAATCAATCTCCGCCAGATCAGCTTCAGATGACACGCCGGTTAACACCATAATGCTGCGCATACCGGCATTCACGGCCCCTAAAATATCTGTGTTCAACCTGTCACCGATGGCGATTGTATTATGTTTATCAGTACCCAGAATCTCAAAAGCCTGTTGATACAAAATAGGTTCAGGCTTACCAATGACAATGGGCTCAATCCCCGTCACAGCGGTTAATGCTGCCAGCACACCACCATTTCCCATCACTTCACCCAATTCAGTGGGTAAGGTCGTATCGGCATTAGTCGCATAGAATTCTGCACCAGCCCGGAGATTTAAGGTTGCTGTGGCCAATTTGTTCCAGTTAAGTTGTCTATCCAGACCAGAAACCACAATATCCGCCCAGATATCATCTGTTTCTGCATCAGGATCAGCAGGATAATAGGTTGAGGTCACGGTAAACCCCTGCTGTTGCAAAGGTTCGATAAGACCGGACTCACCAATGACAAATACTCTCCGTTTCGCTGCAGGCAATGTATCCACCAGATAGCGGGCAGTCGCCATACTGGAGGTGAGAATCTCGTTGGCTGATACCTCAACCCCCATGTCCGCGAGTTTTTTTAGATATTGCTGTTGCGTCAAACTGGCATTATTTGTCGCAAGTACAAATGGAATTTTTTTGGCGCGCAATGTAGAAAAAAACTCTGTTAATCCTGGCAACGGTTTACTACCCTGCCATAAGACACCATCCATATCGATGATGAATGCACCCAGATCGTTGATTGTTTGCATGATTACCTGCTTATCAAATAATGTTATTGAAATGAAACTTGAAAAAGCGTCGCACAGAACAAAATAGGCTGTCCAGTTATAAACGAACGCGAAAATCGTTAAAAACCCGGAAAAATTGACATAAATGAACCTTGTGCTTTATAGTCTGCGAGCGTATTTTCAACGTAAAACTACAAATTAAATCAATTATTAGGAGCATGTCAGCATGGCAAAAGCACTTATCCAAATGGCTCTGGATTCTCTGGACTTCGATCAAACTCTCGCATTGGCAGAACAAGTTGCACCTTATGTCGACATTCTTGAAGTCGGTACACCTTGCATTAAATACAATGGCTTGGAAATCGTCACTGCCCTGAAAACCAAATTCCCTAACAACCTGATTCTGGTTGACCTGAAAACAATGGATGCTGGTGAATATGAATCAACTCCATTCTACGAAGCAGGCGCAGATATCTGTACTGTTCTTGGTGTATCTGATAAAGCAACTATGGGCGGCGTAATCAAAGCAGCCAATGCTAACAATGCAGAAGCCCAAATTGACTTGATCAGCGTTAAAGACAAAAAAGCTGTTGCAACTGAAGCCGCTAAAAACGGTGCGCAAATCATCGGTGTTCACACTGGTTTGGATGCGCAAGCAGCTGGTCAAACACCATTTGCTGATCTGCAAGCAATCGCTTCATTGAATCTGGGTGTACGTATTTCTGTTGCTGGTGGTCTGAACAAAGACACCATCCAGAAAACAATCCAAGCTGGCGCAACTATCGTTGTCGTTGGTGCTGCTATCTACGGCGCACCTTCTCCAGCAGATTCTGCTAAAGAACTGCGCGCATTGGTTGATGCTGCGTAAGCAGAACAAACAGTAGCATAAATAAAAACGAGTGGCCCTGTGCCACTCGTTTTTTTTACGCTTAGCTGACTCATCCGGATTTAATGTTGCAAGTTCTGCCGGTATAACTTATTGACCATGCAGATAAATTGGTCAAAAACAGCAGAGCGTGATTATAATCCGTAGTCTGCAATCCTGCTGGCTTGCCACACAGAATCTAAAATAGTAATTTACCCGTTGCACCAACCTCATCATGTTGGGCAGATGGGGTTAAAAATGTAACAGGGGTATACTCATGAGTGATAAAGGATTTTTTGCTTCAATCTGCAGCTTTTTTAAAGGCTTGTTTTCGTCTGACAATGACAGTTGTTGTAAACCGGAATCAAAAACTGCAGCAGCACCGAAAAATACAAATGATGGTTTAACAGGTGTAGAACGCTACATCCGCAACCAATCACAAAGCGGTTCAAAATTAACTGGTGTTGAAAAATATATTCGCAACAAACTGTCAGCAAATAAACCGATGACAGGTGTTGAAAGATACATTCGCAGCAAAGCTAATGCCGCTCCATTAACCGGTGTTGAGCGTTATATTCGCAGCAAAGCTTAATTAGCCTTTATTACGAATAACTTACCCGCCACCTAATGATGGTGGGAAAATAATCGGTATTAAACCGGCTATGGTCGTCGTGATATTAAAAAAATTTTAAGCTCAACAGCTCTACAAACTAACTCAAGAAGGTAAGAAAATGGCGAATTTACTTGATCAATTAAAGCAAATGACCGTCGTTGTTGCTGATACGGGTGATATTCAAGCAATTGAAAAATACACTCCACGTGATGCAACAACCAACCCATCACTGATTACAGCTGCAGCGCAAATGCCTCAGTATCAAGGCATTGTTGACGATACATTGAAAGCAGCACGTCAATCACTTGGCGCTGATGCACCTGCATCTGAAGTTGTCTCTTTGGCTTTTGACCGTCTGGCCGTATCTTTTGGTCTGAAAATTCTGGAAATCATCCCAGGTCGTGTTTCTACTGAAGTAGATGCCCGTCTTTCTTATGACACTGAAGCCACTATCGCTAAGGGTCGTGACCTGATTGCACAATACGAAGCAGCAGGTGTTTCACGTGATCGCATTCTGATCAAAATTGCTTCAACATGGGAAGGCATTCAGGCTGCAGCCGTTTTGGAAAAAGAAGGTATTCACTGTAACCTGACTCTGCTGTTTGGTCTGCACCAAGCCGTAGCCTGTGCTGAAAATGGTATTACGCTGATTTCTCCATTTGTTGGACGTATCCTTGACTGGTATAAAAAAGATACTGGTCGTGATTCATATCCTTCAAACGAAGATCCAGGTGTACTGTCAGTCACAGAAATTTACAGCTACTACAAAAAATTTGGTTATAACACTGAAGTTATGGGTGCAAGTTTCCGTAACGTTGGTGAAATCACTGAATTGGCGGGTGTTGACTTGCTGACCATTTCTCCAGCTCTGTTGGATGAATTACAAAACACAGAAGGCACTCTGGAGCGTAAACTGTCTCCAGAAGTCGCAGCTAAATCTGATGTTGCAAAACTGAATTTGGACAAAGCCACTTTCGATGCCATGCATGCTGAAAACCGCATGGCAGCAGAAAAACTGTCAGAAGGTATCGATGGTTTTGCCAAAGCACTGGAATCACTGGAAGAACTGCTGGCTACACGTCTGGCAAATCTGGAAAGCTAATTATTGATTAGCAATCTGCAATCAGGTTGCGGATTATCCGCAACCTGATTCAACAGATTTTGGCTCAATTGACTTATCGCCAAATTCTGAACTATAGTCCCGCTCGCACTGCGAAACGTGGCAATAATTTTTATTAAAATTTTTAGGAGTAAATACACATGGCTGAAATTCAAATGGCTCTGGATTCATTGGATTTTGACGCAACTATGGCGCTGGCTGAACAAGTCGCACCTTACGTCGATATTCTGGAAATCGGTACACCTTGCATCAAGTACAACGGTCTGAAATTAGTTAAAGCTCTGAAAGCTGCTCACCCAGACAAGAAAATTCTGGTTGACCTGAAAACTATGGATGCTGGTGAATACGAAGCAACTCCTTTCTTTGAAGCTGGTGGTGATATCACTACTGTATTGGGTGCTTCTGATGAAGCGACCATGAAAGGTGTTATCAAAGCTGCAAACGCTAACAATGCAGAAGCTCAAATCGATTTGATCGGTGTTGAAGACAAATCTGCTGTTGCAAAACAAGCTGCTGCTAACGGCGCGCACATCATCGGTGTTCACACTGGTCTGGACGCTCAAGCTGCTGGTCAAACTCCATTCGAAGATCTGAAAACCATCGCTGGTCTGGGTCTGAATGTTAAAGTTTCTGTTGCTGGTGGTATCAACAAAGACACCATTCAAAGCACAGTTCGTGCTGGTGCTGATATCGTTGTTGTTGGTGCTGCAATCTATGGCGCACCTTCTCCAGCAGAATCTGCTAAAGAACTGCGTGCATTGGTTGACGCAGCATAAGGATTAGTAAAATGACAATGCATCGTGATCTAGTTGTAAACAAAATCACTGATATTCTGAAGGCAACTGACAGTTCACTTGAAGCCGAATTTGTTGCTATGTGTGATGATGCCAAGCGCATCTTCATCACAGGCGCAGGTCGTTCAAGACTGGTAGGCAACTTTCTGGGTATGAGATTGATGCATAGTGGTTATACCGTCTATGTTCAAGGTGAAATCAGTACACCAAGTATCCGTGAAGGCGATTTGTTAATCGTTATTTCCGGTTCTGGTGAAACAACACAGCTGGTTTCATTTGCTAATAAAGCTAAATCTGAGAATGCTAAAGTGGTTTTGATTTGTTCAAAATCCAGTTCAACGATTGGTGATATCGCAGATAAAACAATTCAGATTGGTACTGATAATAGCTTTGCCCCAACAAAGGGCATGCCAATGGGAACCATGTTTGAATTGTCTACTTTGATTTTCCTGGAAGCCATCGTTTCTCATTTAATTCATGAGAAAGGTATTCCAGAAGAAGAAATGAAATATAGACACGCTAATATGGAATAACCACTTTCCTTAGCAAAAAATAAAAAACGGGCAATCTTCGGGTTGCCCGTTTTTTTATGTCTGTCGTTCTCGTCCTTCAAAACGGTATAATATCTGGCTATTTAAATTAAATCGGTTCTGAGAGTTATGTCCGCCAAAACACTTTATGACAAATTATGGGATCAACATGTTATCCGCAGCGAACAGGATGGTACTGCACTGATTTATATTGATCGTCATCTGGTTCACGAAGTCACCTCTCCGCAGGCTTTTGAAGGCTTGCGCCTGGCTGGCCGTATTCCATATCGTTTGAATTCAATTTTGGCAACGCCGGATCACAATGTACCAACCAGCCATCGTGAACAAGGTATTGCCGATCCAATTTCACGGTTACAGGTTGAAACGCTGGATCAAAATTGCGCACAATTTGGTATTACTGAGTTTGGCCTGAATGATTTACGTCAGGGCATTGTGCATGTTGTCGGCCCGGAACAGGGCGCTACCCTACCTGGTATGACGGTAGTTTGTGGTGACTCGCATACCTCTACGCATGGTGCTTTTGGTGCATTAGCTTTTGGTATTGGTACATCGGAAGTTGAGCACGTAATGGCAACGCAATGCCTGATTCAACGCAAATCCAAGAACATGCTGGTAAAAGTCGAAGGACATGTAAACCCAGGTATTACGGCGAAAGATATCGTTCTGGCCATTATCGGTAAAATTGGTACCGCTGGCGGTACCGGCTACGCCATTGAATTCGCCGGTGAAGCCATTCAGGATTTATCCATGGAAGGACGGATGACTGTTTGCAACATGACGATTGAAGCAGGTGCCCGTGCTGGAATGATCGCTGTGGATGACACAACAATTAATTATCTGAAAGATCGCCCTTTTGCGCCTAAGGGGGAAAACTGGGATAAAGCCATGGCAGCCTGGCGTGACTTACACAGTGATGCTGATGCGCATTTTGATAAGGTCGTGGTACTGGATGCCAACCAAATCAAACCTCAGGTTACCTGGGGCACCTCCCCAGAAATGGTGGTTCCCGTTGATGCCAATATTCCAGATCCCGCTGCAGAAAGTGATGCTGTGAAACGCAATGGCATGCTGAAAGCACTGAAATACATGGGCTTGAATGCGAATCAGCCAGTTCAGGAGATTCGTCTGGACAGAGTATTTATCGGTTCCTGCACCAACTCACGTATTGAAGATTTACGCGAAGCTGCTGCAGCAATTAAAGGCGGAAAGGTCTCCGCTACTGTAAAGCAAGCGATGGTTGTTCCGGGATCGGGATTAGTGAAACAACAGGCTGAACAGGAAGGTCTGGATAAAATCTTTGTAGAAGCAGGCTTTGAATGGCGTGATCCAGGTTGCTCGATGTGTCTGGCAATGAATGCAGATCGTCTGGAAGCAGGTGAACATTGTGCCTCTACATCCAATCGCAACTTTGAGGGACGTCAGGGGCAAGGTGGTCGTACACACCTGGTGAGTCCTGCAATGGCGGCAGCCGCGGCAATTGCCGGCCACTTTGTTGATATTACTACGCATTAATGGCGACCAATTATCAAGCCGCTGAGGCTGAACTCAGTACCTTGCGTGATTTTCTGCGATGGACCACCTCACGGTTTGAAGAAGCCAGATTATTTTTTGGTCATGGCAATAACGATGCGTTTAATGAAGCCACACAACTGATTCTGCATAGCCTGAAACTTCCGGTAACTAAATTACCGGAATTGTTTCTCGATGCAAGGCTGTGTAGTGCTGAAAAACAGGCTTTATTGCATTTGGTCAAACGGCGAATTGAAGAACGGGTACCTGTTCCCTATCTGACGCATGAAGCCTGGTTTGCTGGCCTGCCTTTTTATGTCGATGAACGTGTACTCATTCCACGTTCTCCTTTTGCCGAATTAATTGATAGCCAATTTGCTCCCTGGTTACAGGATGCAGATTCGGTCGAACGTATTCTGGATATGTGTACTGGCAGTGCCTGCATCGCAATTGCACTGGCCATGACGTTTGAAGGTGCTGAAGTTGATGCTGTTGATATCAGTGATGAAGCGTTGAGCGTCGCCCAGATTAATAAAAACAAACATTTGCTCGGAGATGAGCTGTCGCTTATAAAATCAGATCTATGGACGGAATTAAATCAATCTCGCCAATATGATTTGATTATCAGTAATCCCCCGTACGTGGGGGATCTTGAGATGTCCAGCTTACCAGCGGAATATCATCATGAACCGGTCCATGCGCTGCAGGCTGATGATAATGGTCTTGCTCTGGTAGAACAGATCATTATTGGCGCAGCGACGTTTCTTTCGCCACAGGGATTATTGTTTGTTGAAGTAGGCAATAGCGATCTCGCAGTGGATGAAAGATGGCCGGAAACACATTTTTTATGGCTGGATCTGGAGCAAGGTGGTCATGGGATCTTTATGCTGACCCAAGCACAATGTGCTGAGTTTGCAGCCGCTTATTCCTGAGTTTCACTGACCGGACTTTCAGACTCTGACTCAAAAATCCTTACACAATTACGGCCCGCCATTTTAGCCTGATACATTGCCCGATCAGCCATTTCAAACAGGCTGTTAAGCGTGTCCTGTTTATCCTGTCGAAGCGTTGCCACACCAACACTGATTGTAATACCGATACCAGCGGGCTTAAATCGCGTCAGCCGTTTCTGCATACGTTGCATCAACAGTGCCGCAGTCTGATTGTCACAACCTGGTAAAAGCAAGACAAACTCTTCACCGGACCAGCGGGCAATCATATCAACATCACGAACGTGGCGTTTGAGCCAGTTACCCAATTCCGCCAGCAGATTGTCGCCACGGACAAAACCATACTGTTCGTTGATGGCTCGAAAATGATCTAAATCGATAACCGCCATCGCCAAATCACGTTTGAATCGATAGGCCTCACTTAAATATTTACCGGCAAATTCCCGTAGTGCATGACGGTTAAATAATTGCGTCAGCTCATCCAGCATTGCCAGACTGCATAGTGAGTTTTGCTGTGCCCGCAGTTCTCGGAAATTCTGATAGCTGGTAATGTGATTAAACACCCGTTGACGCAGTTCTTCACGGACAATCGGTTTAGAAACAAAATCATTTACGCCGAGATGAAATAACTCAATTTTGCGTGACACATTATCAAAGCCGGAAGTCGCGATGATGGGTACATTGCCATAGTCTTCACGCAAACGACGAATCTTTCTCACCAGCGTAATTCCGCTCATACTGCCCTCCAGCATGATATCGGTAATCACCAGATCATAATCGCCGCCACTGAAGGCCTCCCATGCTTCTTCTGCAAAGGTATAAGCATCAACATCCAGCCCCATATCGGTTAATAAATCGATAATGATGGTCTGTAAAACCCGGGAATCTTCGATAAACAGTACTCGGCCGGATAACTGGCGGGTTTCGCGCTGAGCCAGGCGTTGCACATAAATACCTAATTCGGATTCGTCATGCTTGCTGAAAATGTCGGTGGCACCGGCCAGCAATGCCTGCTTGAGGGTTCGGGCGTTATCCGTTTCTGTCATCACCAGCACAGCAGCATAATCATAGCCGTTGATTGCTCGTAATTGACCGCAGAACTCGCTGCCAGCGATATCCGACAGATCATCACTGCAACAAACTAATCGATATCGTGTCTGCTGAGCATGTTCAAGACCTTGATTCCCAGTCTCTGCGTGGTCCACTTCAAACCCGGCAGCCGATAATAGTGCACGAGCCTTATTACGAAATTCAGTAGATGCGTCTACTACTAATGCATTGAGTTTTTGCACTATGCCAATCCTTTATTCTAATGTGCATTCTGCCTGTTGCTGAACATTAACAGCAAGCTTTCCCTGACAGAATTTGTTGCGTAAAACTTGTCCGAAGGTAAAAACCACAAGGATGATACCATTCTTCCTCGCCGTCATGCCCTATCTGCCGGGTAATTACCCGACTATTGGCTGCTTTGGGCCTTATCTGTAAAAAACGTCCCAGTTTCGCTGTCACGGCACCTTCAGCTATCATTATTTCCATCAACTCTTCCCAGTCCTGCTGCAGCACTGTTTCCTGCTGTTCTGAAGGCTGCCATAAAATCGCCTGTCCAATAAATCGATCCGCTAATGCTATAGCGTTATCGGCTTCAACCGGCAACCACAAAACCTTGCTCAGTTTACGACGTAACCATGATGTCTGCCAATGCGTTTCAGACAGAGCTTTGGGAGTCACCGTGCAGACATATGTCGATTCTTTTGGCTCACCGCGGGTATTCAATGGAATGGTTTTTAATTCAATACCCAAAGCAACAAAATCCGGTTCCGCTTGATTACCGGCATCGGCGCCCAGAATGCGCTCCAGTAGATTCCCTAACCAACCTTTATGACGGCGCAAATCTACAGGAACCGTCAGGCCGGATTGCTGTGCAAGCTGACCCACCGTTTTGCCAGCTATTTGTTGGCAACGATGCATCAGTTCAGCTTCAGAGGCAGGGGGAGAAACTGGAACCGGTTCCGGGTAAATATGATCAGACATGAGTGACATGATAATCTAGTACGTTTAAATCTGCTTAAGGCGATTCCGGTGAAAGCGCTTACTATAGAACATCTGAATAAAACCTATCGCAATGGCTTGGAAGCACTCAAAGATATCAATCTGACGGTTGAAGAAGGTGATTTTTTTGCACTGTTAGGGCCAAATGGCGCTGGCAAATCCACTACCATCAGCATTCTAACGTCGTTAGTCACAAAAACCAGTGGCTCGGTAACCATCTTTGATGCCGATCTGGACAGTCAAACCGAGTTGGCTAAAAGTTATATCGGGTTGGTGCCGCAGGAATTTAATTTTAATGGTTTTGAGCAGGTTAAACACATTCTGGTGACGCAGGCAGGCTATTACGGAGTTCCAGCAAAAGAGGCCGAACCGCGAGCCGATGTCTTGCTGAAACAATTAGGACTTTGGGAAAAACGTCATACGCCTTCAAGATCATTATCTGGAGGTATGAAGCGCCGATTGATGATTGCCCGGGCGCTGGTACACAATCCACGCCTGCTTATATTGGATGAGCCAACAGCGGGTGTGGATATTGAGCTGCGGCGCTCAATGTGGGTGTTTTTACGTGAAATCAATCAACGTGGCACCACTATCATCCTGACGACGCACTATCTTGAAGAAGCGGAAAATCTGTGTCGCAATATTGCCATCATCGACAAGGGCCGTATCGTTGAAAATACTGATATGAAATCGTTATTAAATCGCCTGGATAAAGAAACTTTTGTACTGGATCTGCTGGAACCTCTGACTGACAGCAGTTTGCTACAGGGGATTGAATATCATCAGGTAGATCCAACAACTATAGAGGTCGAACTTCAGCGCCAGGAGGGCCTGAATGATTTATTCACGGTGTTAACCGAACGCGGCATAAAAGTAGGCAGTATGAAAAACAAGGTGAATCGTCTCGAAGAATTATTTTTAACCCTGGTTGAACGTCCGGAGTCTGTTGAATGAATAACCGCCGCCAGCATCACTGGATTGCCTTTTCAACCATCGTCACCCGGGAAATCAGGCGATTCCTGCGGATTTGGGCTCAAACGCTGTTACCACCAGCGATAACCATGACGTTATATTTCATTATTTTCGGTAATCTGATTGGTAGCCGAATTGGTGAGATGGAGGGTTTCAGTTATATGGAATATATCGCCCCCGGCATCATCATGATGGCGATTATCAACAATGCCTATTCCAATGTCGCTTCGTCTTTTTTCAGTGCCAAGTTTCAAAATCATATTGAAGAGCTGATGGTTTCTCCCGTTCCCAACTATATTATCCTCGCAGGATATGTTGTCGGTGGAGCAGCCCGCGGCCTGTTTGTTGGACTCATTGTGACATTGGTTTCACTGATATTTACCAAACTTACCGTTCAACATATCGGTATTACCATTAGCATGGTCTTTCTCAGTGCCGTCATGTTTGCATTAGGCGGATTTATTAACGCCTTATACGCCCGCAGCTTTGATGAAGTCTCAATCATTCCAACCTTTATCCTCACCCCGCTGACTTATCTGGGTGGCGTATTTTATTCGATATCACTACTGCCCGAGTTCTGGCAAAACGTTTCCATGCTGAATCCGGTTTTATACATGGTCAATGCATTCCGTTATGGCATTTTAGGTGTTTCGGATATTCCGGTAGCCGCTGCTTTTGCCATCATCCTGGCCTTTATCGCTGCACTGACAAGCTATGCGCTTTATCTGCTGCATAAAGGTACTGGCTTAAGGAATTGAAGAGCATTAATCACAGAGACACAGAGGGCACAGAGTTTTATAAATAGCTTGTGGCTTATGTTGACTGACGTTTAAGTGGTGTTTTAAGGCATTTAAAAAATAATCCGCAGATTACGCAGATGCACGCAGATTAAATAAATGGTTTTCAGGTTGATGCAGTAATGCATCACAAAAGAACTCTGAGGGCTAGCTTCTTTCAAACCGACTTGTTAAAGCATTCATAAAACATCTGCGAAAATCTGCGTAATCTGCGGATATAACAACCAAAAGCCTCTGTGTCTCTGTGGTTACTTTTAGTCTCAGCCTACTAATTTAATCGCATCGCGGACCACTTCAATCCCGGCGCCAGGTAAATGCGCATTTTCACTTAAGTGCCGCCGCCAGCGACGAGCCCCTGGCAAGCCTTGAAACAAACCCAACATATGGCGGGTAATGGACTTCAAGGGTCTCCCCTCTTTCATACGCATTTCAATATAAGGCAGCATCAATTCGACTATTTCATGCTGACTAGGGATTGACCGATCATCATTAAAAATTCGTTTATCCGCTTCAGCCAATAGATATGGCTGGTGATAAAGTGCCCGCCCCATCATTACTCCATCTACTCTTTGCAGATGGTTTTCAGCTTCGTCCAGCGTGTGTATGCCGCCATTAATATCCAGATGCAAATCAGGAAACTCCTGCTTGATTTGATACACCTTTGAATACTCAAGTGGAGGGATATCCCGATTTTCCTTCGGGCTTAAACCTTTTAACCAGGCTTTACGGGCATGAAGAATCACTGCATCGACTTCAACCTGATAAATTGCGTCGACAAAATCTCTGACAAATTCATAACCGTCATGCTCATCAATCCCTAATCGGGTTTTGACCGTGATGGGAATATCAGTTGCCTGCTTCATCGCAACCACACATTCAGCCACTAACCGGGGTTCGGCCATTAAACAGGCACCGAAACGACCATTCTGTACACGATCACTGGGGCAACCGACATTCAGGTTAATTTCCTGATAACCAGCCTCGGCGCCTAACTTGGCACATTTTGCTAATTCTGCAGGGTCACTGCCACCCAGCTGCAATGCCATGGGATATTCATTTTCATCATGGGCCAGAAAGCGTTGATGATCGCCGTGGAGCAATGCGCCTGTGGTGATCATTTCGGTATATAGCAAAGTATGCTTGGAAATGATTCGGCACAAATAACGGAAATCCCGATCGGTCCAATCCAGCATCGGTGCCAGTGATAAGCGATGGGCGAATTTAATATTGGCTGTCAAAGTCATAATAAAACCTGTTTAATCCGACATTTTCGCAAATCAGCCGTTAAAATGCCCATTTAATACGTTATTTAAGTCAGTCGATGAGCACCATCAAGATTAATGATCACTCCGTTGCCGTTGTCCGAAGCGCACGCAGAAAGACCATTGCGATCAAAATTCAGGATGGCAACGTAACGGTGCACTTACCCAAATTAATGCCGTTATGGTTGGCAAAACAATTTGTGATGCGCAAACAGCAATGGATCGAGGATAAATTAAAAAATTTCCAGCAGCGTCCACCCAAACGACAATTTATTGAAGGTGAGTTACAACCTTTTATGGGCGAGCAATATCCATTACATATTATTCAGGAGCCACAACGCCAGCGACTGCATGTCCTGCTTGATCAACAGAAACTGGTGATTATGGCACCGCCCAATGTCACAGCCTTGCAAATAAGACAGGCGTTAACAAGATGGTACAGACGTCAAGCAGAATCGTTACTGCCTGAACGAGTAAAACAGCTTGCTGAGCAAACTAGCCTGCGACCCAATCAGGTTCAGATTAAAAGCTATAAAGCTCGCTGGGGCAGTTGTACTATGAGAGGAGATATCCAACTTAACTGGCAATTAGTTCAGGCCACACAGTCGATAAATGATTACGTCATCATTCATGAATTATGTCATCTGCTTCAGCATAACCATTCAAAGGCCTTTTGGGATTTGGTTGAACAATTTGACCCCAATTTCCGTGAACATCGCCGTTGGTTGAAACAGCATGGACATCAGCTCGTTATCTAGGGTCCATGATATTTCATAGTCACCACGGTTTGGGGCTATGAAAGATCAACAAAGCCTTTAAGAAAGGCTTAACTTGGTAATTTTTTCATTATGAATTAATATATGCCACATTGGATAAGGAACGCTGCGACAGAGAACCCTCTGCTAGGCTTATTCAATTTTACATTCCAAACGGCGTTCATTATTACAGGTCACTGGTAGTAATGGGCGTTTCATCCGAACTTTACCCATAGTTAAACTATCATTACCTTATTTGAATTTTAATGAGGAAGTTGTCTATGAGTAATGCTTATCTTTTTACCTCTGAATCTGTTTCAGAAGGTCATCCAGATAAAGTAGCAGACCAAATTTCCGACGCTGTTTTAGATGCAATCCTGTCCAAAGATCCCCACGCTCGTGTTGCCTGCGAAACTCTGATTAAAACCGGTGTAGCGATTGTGGCTGGCGAAATCTCAACCAGCGCCTGGGTAGACTTGGAAGACATTGTTCGTAAAACCATCACGGATATTGGTTACAACAGCTCCGAGGTCGGTTTTGATGGACAGACCTGCGGGGTCATGTCAGTTATCGGTAAACAATCCGGTGACATCGCCATGGGTGTGGATCGTGAAACAGAAGAAGATCAAGGTGCCGGTGATCAAGGCTTGATGTTTGGCTATGCCAGCAATGAAACTGAAGTGCTTATGCCAGCTCCTATCACTTATGCACATCGTCTGGTCAAACGTCAGGCCCAAGTACGTAAAAGCGGTGAATTACCGTGGTTACGCCCTGATGCCAAAAGTCAGGTGACATTTGCCTATGAAAATGGCGTACCGGTGGGTATTGATGCCGTGGTCCTATCAACCCAACATAACCCTGAAATCAGCCAAGCTGATCTAAAAGAAGCGGTAATGGAACTCATTATCAAACAAACGCTTCCAGCTGAATGGCTAACAAAAAATACTCGTTACCATATTAATCCCACCGGCCAATTTATTATTGGTGGTCCTGTGGGTGATTGCGGCCTGACCGGTCGTAAAATTATCGTCGACACCTACGGTGGCATGGCCCGCCATGGTGGTGGTGCATTCTCCGGCAAGGATCCTTCAAAAGTCGATCGTAGTGCAGCATATGCGGGTCGCTATGTAGCGAAAAACATTGTTGCCGCCGGACTTGCTGATCGTTGCGAAATTCAGGTTTCGTATGCCATCGGCGTTGCAGAACCTACCTCCATTAGCGTGGATACATTTGGTACCGGCAAAATTGCTGAAGATAAACTTGTCGAATTAGTTCGTGAACATTTTGATTTGCGCCCGGTTGGCCTTATCAAAATGTTGGATTTAGTACGTCCCATTTATCAGCAAACTGCCGCATATGGTCATTTTGGACGTGAAGACGCTGACTTCAGTTGGGAACGAACTGACCTCGCTCCCGTCTTACGTGAAGCAGCAAAAATCAACTAACACAGGAAATTATCATGCAATCAGCAGTAGAAAACTTAAAACCAGATTACAAAGTTGCCGACATCAGTCTGGCGAAATGGGGCCATCAGGAAATCAAAATCGCTGAAAGCGAAATGCCTGGATTGATGGCCTTACGTGAAGAATATGCTGGCCAGCATCCGCTGAAAGGTGCGCGTATTGCAGGTTGTCTGCATATGACGATACAAACTGCCGTGTTGATTGAAACATTGGTTGAATTAGGGGCTGAAGTGCGCTGGTCTTCTTGCAATATCTTTTCAACACAGGATCACGCTGCAGCGGCGATTGCCGATCAGGGCATCCCGGTCTTTGCCTGGAAAGGTGAAACCGAAGAAGAAGCTATCTGGTGTATTCGTCAAACCATCATTGGCACTGATGGCTGGCGCCCGAATATGATTCTGGATGATGGTGGTGATTTGACCACGATGATGCATGAAGACTATCCGGAATTACTCGACGATGTTAAAGGTTTGTCGGAAGAAACCACCACCGGCGTACATCGTTTGTATGAAATGATGAAAGCAGGTGCCTTAAAAGTCCCGGCGATCAACGTTAACGACTCAGTCACCAAATCAAAATTCGACAATCTGTATGGTTGCCGTGAATCACTGCTTGACGGTATCAAGCGTGCAACCGATGTGATGGTTGCTGGCAAAATCTGCGTGGTGTTAGGTTACGGCGATGTCGGTAAAGGTTGTGCACAAGCTTTCCGTGGCATGGGCGCTACCGTGATGATTACTGAAATCGATCCAATTTGTGCCCTGCAGGCAGCAATGGAAGGTTACCGTATTGTCACCATGGATGAAGTCGCTGATAAGGCCGATATCTTTGTGACGGCTACCGGTAATATCAATGTCATTAATCATGATCATATGGCAGCGATGCGTAACGAAGCTATCGTTTGTAACATCGGTCACTTTGATAACGAAATTGATGTAGCTTCACTACGTAACTACGAGTGGGAAAACATTAAGCCTCAGGTTGACCACGTTATTTTCCCTGACGGTAAGCGTATTATCCTGTTGGCTGAAGGTCGTCTGGTCAATCTGGGCTGTGCAACCGGTCATCCAAGCTTTGTAATGTCAGCGTCTTTCACTAATCAGGTCATGGCGCAAATCGAGTTATGGCATAACAGTGCCAACTACGAGAATAAAGTGTATGTCTTGCCAAAACGTCTGGACGAGAAAGTGGCCCGGCTGCATTTAGGCCGAATCGGTGCTAATCTGACCGAATTAAATGCTGAACAGGCCAAATATTTAGGGCTTGAGCAACAAGGCCCCTATAAACCTGAACACTACCGTTACTAAGTTAAGCAGGGCTAACCTAAGTGTTAGCCCTTTTTCTTTTACCTAAAGTAAGCATCATGTCCAAACAACCTGTTATCAGCTGTGAATTTTTTCCGCCAAAAACGGAAAAAGGTGCACAAAATCTTTTATTGGTGCAAGAGCGATTAGCTGTATTAAAACCTGAATTTTACTCCGTGACTTTTGGTGCAGGGGGATCGACTCAGGATAATACGCTTGAAGCGGTTATCGCTATACAACAACGCGCAGCAGAGACCGGAATTGATGCAGCTCCGCATTTATCCTGTGTGGGATCATCAAAAGAACGCATCCGTACTATCCTGCAAACCTATATCGATAATGGAATTTCCCGCGTGGTGGCATTAAGAGGTGATTTACCCTCTGGCATGCGTGATCCGGGTGATTTTCGTTATGCCAATGAACTGGTGCAATTTATTCGCAAAGAAACCGGCGATCATTTCACTATTGAAGTTGCAGCTTACCCCGAAGTACATCCTCAGGCACAGGATGCTGGTGTCGATCTGGAAAATTTCAAACGTAAAGTTGATGCCGGTGCTGACAGCGCCATTACACAGTATTTTTTCAACATTGATTCTTATCTGTATTTTGTAGAACGCTGCCAGAAAAAAGGCATTGATATTCCGATAATTCCCGGCATTATGCCCATCAATAATTACACTCAACTCGCGCGGTTCTCTGCAGCCTGTGGTGCAGAAATTCCTCGTTGGCTAAAAAAACGTCTGGAAGAGTTTTATGATGACAGTGTCTCGATGCAGGCATTTACTACCGATTACCTGACTGAATTTACTGAAAAACTGATTAAACTGGACGTACCCGGCTTACACTTTTATTCAATGAATAAAACACAGCCTGTATTAACCGTTTGCGAACGACTGGGATTGGTTCGCTGATTATTAGGCTTCATTAGCCATGGACTTTTTTGGTACATCTTTTACCGCAGCGCTTAAACTGCTGATAGCTTTTGATGCTACTGTCTGGGAGATTATTCAGACATCGGTCAGTATTTCCGTTGCTGCTGCTTTCATTGCCGCTTTACTGGCGATCCCTGCGGGAGTGTTTACGGCATTAACGGAGTTTTCCGGTAAAACGACACTGCAACATATCCTCAATACTTTAATGGCCATGCCTACCGTGGTGATTGGGTTATTACTCTATGGTCTATTCAGTCGAATGGGACCATTAGGGGAATTGGGATTGCTTTATACCCAATCCGCCATGATTATTGCGCAGAGCATCCTGATATTTCCCATCATGATGAATCTGACTCTGGTGACCGTCAACACCGCTGATCCCCGACTTATTTTGACCTTGAAAAGTCTCGGTGCAGATAAATGGCAACAATGCTTTCAGGTATTAAAAGCCGTTAGACTGGCGGTGCTGGTAGCTATTCTTACAGGCTTTGGACGCGCCATTGGTGAAGTTGGTGCTGCAATGATGCTGGGGGGGAATATTGAAGGCTATACTCGTACGATGACTACCGCCATCGCACTGGAAACCAGTAAAGGCGAATTTGAACTGGCATTGGCGCTCGGCATAGTGTTGCTAATGATCGCTTTTATCCTGAATTTTGCTTTGTCCTGGATTAACCGGCGACTGACATGAACTACGCCTTTCAACTAGACAACATTAAAGTTCGTTATAACGGTGAGCTGGCCCTGGATATTGAGCAACTCAATATCCCCGCCAATGAATGCATGGCTGTACTAGGTGAAAATGGCGCGGGGAAATCCACCTTGTTTCACTTATTGGCTTTATTACAAAAGCCCGATTCAGGTGATATCAGCGTATTGGGCGATAAAATCACTGATTCACAAGCCAAACAACGTCAGAAAATTGGGCTGGTCCCCCAACATCCCTATATGCTACCCGGCACGGTAAAAGACAATATTCGCCTGGCGCTGAAGTTACAAAAAGTTGATAAAGCCCGACATACATCTCAACTGCAACAGGCATTGGAAACCGTCAACTTGATCCAGTTGGCTGATCAGACCGCCAGCACTCTGTCGGGTGGAGAACAACGGCGTGTTGCGATTGCCAGGGTGCTGGCATTTAAACCGGATATCCTGTTGCTAGACGAACCATTTGCCAATCTGGACAGCTTTCACCAGCGCCAGCTGGAAGATGTGATCACCATGTTGACTAACGATGCTAAGCGCACAGTACTGTTTTCAACCCATGACCGTCTGCAGGCTTCCGCTATCACACCTCATACAATACAACTGCTTAAGGGCAAACCGGTTTCGGCTCCCCTGCTGAACCTGTTCCATGGTCATTATGATGGCGAAATCTTTCATACCAAAACACTGAAAATCTTTGCCGCGGAAGGCTCTCTTTCTGCCCGACATATTGCAATCGATCCGCTGGCGATAACGATTAGTACCCATGCTCATTCGGATAGCAGCGCCCGTAACCAGTTACCCGGACGACTTACCAGCATCAGCGAAGCGGGCAAAGCGGTGCGCCTGACAGTTGATTGTGGTGACAAATTTGAAGTGATTATCAGTCACCAGGCTTTATCTTCACTAGGGCTTTCTCTGGGCGATTCACTATGGATTAGTTTTAAAGCCACTGCAGTTACACTGTTGTGATTTTTATTTTAGAAAGACGTATAGGCAACGGCGCGACGATTGCGGTAACATAAACTCATGGTCACAACATTAAATCAAAACATTAAGTGAAACCCTCATTACAGCTACGCATTGGTCAAAGCCTGTCGATGACTCCACAGTTGCAGCAAGCGATCCGTTTGTTGCAATTATCATCCTTGGAGTTGCAGACAGAAATTCAGGAAGCACTGGAAACCAATCCCCTTCTGGAGGTTGAGGAAGAATACGACTACGACGAACCAAGCTCTGTCCGTCGTGATGAAGATACCGGTAGCCGCGAAATCAGCGAACTGGAAAATACTGATATTCCCGAAGATCTGCCAGTCGATAGCAAATGGGAAGATACCTACGATAATTCCCAGAGCATGACGAGTTCCGGCCCATCCGGAGACAGTGATTTTGAGCGGGATAATCAGGACGAAAGCAGTGACAGCCTGCAACAGCATCTACTCTGGCAAATGCGCCTCACTCCATTTAGTGAAACTGAACAGGCAATTGCCACCACTATCATTGACTCCATTGAAGACGATGGCTACCTGAAAACCACATTGGAAGAAATTCAGCAAAGCCTTGGCGAAGAATTTGCTGAAGTAGAACTTGATGAAATTGAAACGGTATTGCACCGGATTCATCATTTTGATCCCGTCGGTGTTGGTGCTCGGGACTTGCGTGAGTGTTTACTGATCCAATTACGATTATACGAATCGACTGTCGCTTTAAAGCATGTTGAGTTGCTTACAGAACTGATAGACAAACATCTGGATACATTGGCTAAACGTGATTACGCCCTGATCAAACGTGCTTTGAAAGTCAGCGATGATGAATTAACCGATCTGGTTCGCTCAATTCAGTTGCTTAACCCGCGCCCCGGCAGTAGTATCCAAACTGACAAAACTGAATATATCGTACCGGATGTTTATGCGATAAAAGTTCACGGCAAATGGCAATTGTCGCTCAATCCTGACAACGCACCTAAACTGCAGATTGCCGAACATTACGCCTCGTTAATTAACCGGGCCGATAGTAGTGAAGAGAACACTTATCTGAAAAATAATTTGCAGGAAGCACGTTGGTTTCTGAAAAGTTTACAAAGCCGTAATGAGACATTACTTAAAGTCACCCAAGCAATTGTGGAACGTCAACGTGACTTTCTTGATCACGGCGAAGAGGCCATGAAACCTTTAGTATTGGCAGATATCGCCGAAACCGTGGAAATGCATGAATCCACTATCTCCCGCGTAACGACTCGCAAATATCTGCACACGCCACGGGGAATTTTTGAACTTAAATTCTTTTTCTCCAGCCATGTCGGTACTGAAAGTGGTGGAGAATGTTCTGCAACAGCCATTCGGGCGATCATCAAAAAACTGGTCGCCGCGGAAAATCCGAGAAAACCCCTGAGTGACAGCAAAATTGCTGATATTCTGGGAGAACAGGGTATTAATGTCGCTCGTCGTACTATTGCAAAGTACCGCGAAACATTAGCGATAGCGCCCTCAAATGAGCGTAAGCGACTGGTGTAATACCAGTTTTAGTCCACCAACAGGAGTGATGCATTATGCAATTAAATCTAAGCGGACAACATATAGATATCACTGACAGCCTTCGGGACCACGTCAATAAAAAATTCGAGAAACTGACTCGTCATTTTGATCACATGACTAACGTGCATGTAGTGTTATCTGTCGAGAAACTTCGGCAAAAAGCTGAAGCAACTGTTCATGCCAGTGGCGCCGACTTATTTGCTTCTGACGAGCAGGAAAATATGTATTCCGCTATTGAAAATCTGGTTGCAAAACTGGATCGACAAATCATCAAGCACAAAGATAAAATTACTAACCACCATCAAGCTGATGGTGTCATTCAAAAACATAACGCTAGTTAAGGAGCGGGAAATTTCATGCTTATCGCTGCACTGCTCGTAAATGCGGACAACATCAGTTTCCACGATGAAGCTACCAGCAAAAAACGGGTGATCGAAAATCTCAGTCGTATGCTGGCAGCCAATACGAGTGCAGCGACTGCTGAAAAAATCTTTCAAGTTCTACTCGAACGTGAACGTTTGGGCAGTACCGGATTAGGCAAGGGCGTGGCAATTCCCCACGCCCGTGTCCCGGATCTTACCCACACCGTGGCCGCAATGCTGACACTGGAAACGCCGGTCGAATTTGAAGCGGCTGATGGTAAACCGATTGATATCGCCTTTGGTTTATTGGTGCCGGAGGATGATACCGAACATCATTTACAACATTTGTCACGTCTGGTGACATTGTTTAGAGATGAAGAAATCTGTAGCCGTATTCGACAGGCTTCCAGTGCTGAAGCCATTTTTGAATTATTGCTTTCCATCGACGAAGAATAATCTGTTATGTCTTTGCCAGCAGCCATGGATAGTCATCATGGTGTGATGATTCATTATCGGGATAAAGGCATCTTTATTTTTGGTGAAGCTGGTGCTGGAAAAAGTAGTCTGGCACTCGAATTAATTCATCATGGCGCAATACTAATTGCCGATGATGTGGTGGATTTTTCCCTGAAAAATGAAGATCTTATAGCACATTGCCCCAAACTGCTTTCCGGTTTACTGCATACCCGTGAATTAGGACTGATGGATATCCGCAAAGTCTGTGGTGAAGCTAGCTGGCATGCCAGCACCATTGCAGATTTGTGCATTGAACTGAAACGAGTCCATCACCCTAAAGCCAGTGTTAACACTCCGACACAACACAAAGACATTCTTGGTAAAGCTTTAGTTGTATTGACATTATCTGTTGAAAATCCAGCCTCATTTAAAACCCGAATTGATAGCTGGCTGACAATGCAGGCGTCACATAAAGGCAACCATGAAAAAATGCAGCTTTGGCAGCTTGATAAAATGGCATTTTAAGCAGCAATATTTGCCTAAAACGCTCATATACATTACATTCATTGGCGGTAAACTGCCCTTCCAGTCTGACTTTCGCTGGTGACCAAGAGAACCAAGATGACCGTAGGTATTTTAATCGTATCGCACAATCATATCGGCACCGAGTTGATAAACACGGCCAGACAAATGCTTTCCTGCTGCCCGTTGCCCACTAAAGTTATCTCTATCGAAGTCAAAGATAATCCAGACGCCATACGCAAACAGCTGGATGGTGAATTGATTGGACTGGATCAGGGTAATGGAATTTTGATTTTGACAGATATGTTTGGCTCTACTCCCAGCAATATTGCTTGCGCAGTCTCCGATCGTGAAGATATCCGAATTGTTTCAGGGCTCAATCTCCCCATGCTAATCCGTGTTTTAAACTATCCAACCCTAAGCCTTGATGAACTTGAACACAAAGCGGTTAGTGGTGGCCAGGAAGGCATTGTACGTTGTCATCACTCAGGGTATCGTCCATGAAACAGGAACAAACATTTACCATCATAAACCGCCTGGGATTACATGCCCGTGCTGCGGCAAAATTCGTCACCACTGCTTCTGAGTTCCATGCGGATATTCAAGTATCAAAGGATAATCGTCAGGTTAATGGCAAAAGTATTATGGGAGTGATGATGTTAGCCGCTGCCAAAGGCACTGAAATTCAGGTCACCGCGGAAGGTGATGATGCCGAATCTGCGTTAAAAGCTATCGGGGAGTTGATTGCCAATTACTTCGGAGAAGGCCAATGACGCTCGAGCTACAAGGCATTGGTGTTTCTAGAGGTATCGCGATCGGTCGTGCCCATATTCTGTTTCACAACCAGCCGGATGTTCGTGAATATCTGATCCCGGCGTTTTCCATTGAACAGGAAGTGGAACGTTTACTTGATGCGATTGAACAGGCCAAGCAACAGCTTAAATCGATTCGTAACCATATCCCTGCCAACGCGCCGGCTGATGTGACGTCGTTTATTGATACGCATATCTTAATGCTCAACGATTCATCACTGACCAAAGTTCCGGTCGATATGATCCGTCAACGTCGCTGCAATGCTGAATGGGCGTTGCAATTGCAACGTGATGCATTAATCAACGTATTCAACGAAATGGATGATCCGTATCTGCGGACACGACGGGATGATGTTGATCATGTGGTCAATCGTATCCATCGGATTCTCGCCGATCAGGAAGTAGCGGATCACGAAATTGCTGATGGACGCCTGAAAGGCCATATCATCATTGCTGAGGATTTGACGCCCGCAGATACCGTTTTAATGCAACATCAGGGTATTGCCGCATTTGTTACCGAACATGGTGGCGCCACTTCGCATACCACAATCCTGGCACGCAGCCTGGGTATTCCGGCAATTGTCGGTGTGGAATCTGTTCGTCGCTATGTGCAGGATAATGAACCACTGATCGTCGATGGTGAAGCTGGCATCATGATTGCCGGTGCCGATGAAGGAACACTCAGGGAATATCAACAACGGCGTATTGCGTTTGATGAACATATTTCATCTCTGAGTCGCTATAAATCCCAGCCTACGCGTACCCGTGATGGCAAGACCATTACGCTGCTGGCCAATGCGGAATTGCCAGAAGATATTTCCACTATCACCAATGCCGGGGCACAGGGCATCGGGCTGTATCGGACCGAATTTCTCTATATGAATCGGTTGGCACCACCGGAAGAGGAAGAACAGCTCGCCGCTTATCGTGATGTTGTCGAAGGTATGAATAATCAACCAGTCACCATTCGGACTTTCGATCTGGGGGCAGATAAGACCGTTGATGGTGGTCGGCACCTGACTCAGACAGTGGTCACTAATCCGGCACTGGGGTTGCGTGCTATTCGACTTTGCCTGACTCAGCCCGCTATGTTCCGCACCCAGTTAAGAGCCATCCTGAGAGCATCGGCCTATGGCAAAATCAAAATCATGTTTCCAATGATATCCACCATGCATGAATTGTTACAGGCACGTAATTTATTGGAACAATGCAAGATCGAACTGGATAGGGAAGGTCTGGAATATGATCGTCAGGTAGAAATTGGCGCAATGATCGAAATCCCGGCCAGTGCAGTCTGCGCAGAAATGTTTGCCCGTCATGTAGATTTTCTATCTATCGGCACCAACGATTTGATTCAATATACTCTGGCTATCGACCGTATTGATGACACGGTCAACTATCTCTACGACCCTTTACATCCTGCTGTTTTACGGCTGATTCATATGACGCTGGAAGCGGGTAGGAAATTTAATATTCCAGTATCAATGTGTGGTGAAATGGCTGGTGATCCCCGCTATGCCCGGCTATTGCTGGCAATGGGACTGGAACACTTCAGTATGCATCCCAATGCGTTGCTGGAAATAAAGCAAATCATTAACGAAACCGATTTGAGTTTATTACCGGATAACACGCTGAGTATTATGCAAGTGTCAGATGCACTTGAAGCCGATATGTTATTGGAACAAATCAACGCACCGATTCATCATTAGCTGCTATTTGTTTCGCTAAGGCTAATCATTTAAAGCTATTCAGCACCAGGTAAGCAGGCTAAAATAGCCTGCGTAACCTCCCCCTAAAAGTACCGACGCCCTCTGGAGCCGGATATGTCTGAGCTGGACCAACACCGCAGTCTCAATCACTCGCTGAATGCCTTTTCCGAGGCGCTGAAAAGCGGCCGCTTTGTCAGAATGCGTCGCTTATTAGCCAGCTTGCACCCTGCTGAAACCGCTCATTTACTGGAATCCCTCCCTCCCAATGAACGGCTGGTATGCTGGCCAATCATCAATCCCGAATTACGAGGTGAGGTACTTTCCTATATTGGGGAAGATGTTCGTACCGGCTTGATGACCGGCATGGATACTGCTGATCTGTTGAGCGCTACTGAAGATCTGGATACCGATGATGTTGTCGATATTCTTCAGGATCTCCCTGGCCATGTGATGCAGGAAGTGTTGCGCGCCATGAACTCGCAACGTCGACGTCGGATTGAAGCCATTCTGGCTTATGAAGAAGATACCGCCGGTGGTTTGATGAACACCGATGTGGTCACCGTCCGCTCGGATATCACATTGGAAGTGGTCTTACGTTATTTACGTAAGTATGGGGAGTTACCCGAAAACACTGACAGTCTTTATGTCGTTGATCATCAGGATAAATATCTTGGAACGCTGCGCTTGTCACAGGTTGTCAGCCGCAGCCGTTCACTTACTGTACGCGAAGCAATGTCGCATCAGGTCGATCCTATTCCCGCCAATATGTCGGACCATGATGTCGCCCACCGTTTTGAAAAACATGATCTGATCTCCGCACCTGTCGTCGATAAAGATAATCACCTGCTGGGCCGCATTACCATCGATGACGTGGTGGATGTTATTCGGGATGAAGCAGAACACTCTTTACTGAGTATGGCCGGCTTAAGTGAAGACGAAGATACGTTTGCCCCGGTCAAAAAAAGTATTCATCGCCGCTCGGTATGGCTTGGTATCAACCTGTTGACTGCATTTTTAGCGGCATGGGTTATAGGGCTATTTGATACCACCATTGAAAAACTGGTGGCTTTGGCTGTATTAATGCCAATAGTTGCCAGCATGGGCGGTATTGCCGGCAGCCAGACATTAACACTGGTCATCCGTTCTATGGCTCTGGACCAGTTGAATGATAAAAATCAACGCTGGTTATTACGCAAAGAATTTCTGGTGGGCATGGCCAATGGGGTGATTTGGGCAATTGCTATCGCTTTTGTAACCTACCTCTGGTTCGGTAATTTTTTACTGGGAATCATGATTGGTGCAGCCATTATTGTTAATATGACGGCTGCTGCCGTTGCCGGAGTAATGATTCCCCTGGGATTAAAACGTATTGGCATTGATCCCGCATTGTCCGGCAGCGTTCTGTTAACCACTGTCACCGATGTAGTCGGATTTATGGCTTTCCTCGGTTTTGCTACTCTATTTATCGTTTAACTCGGATTTTTGATTATGTCAGGCAACAGTTTCGGAAAACTTTTCACAGTCTCCACGTTTGGTGAAAGCCACGGCACCGCTCTGGGGTGTATTGTCGATGGTTGCCCCCCAGGACTGGAATTATCCGAAGCCGATCTTCAGAATGATCTGGATCGGCGCAAACCGGGTAAAAGTCGCCATGAAACACAGCGCCGTGAACCTGATCAGGTCAAAATTCTTTCCGGTATTTTTGAAGGCAAGACTACTGGAACCCCGATTGGTTTGTTGATTGAAAACGTGGATCAGCGATCAAAGGATTACGGCAATATTGCCGAGCAATTCCGCCCGGCCCATGCTGATTATGCCTATCACCACAAATACGGTTTCCGTGACTACCGTGGCGGTGGCCGATCATCAGCACGTGAGACCGCAATGCGCGTTGCCGCTGGTGGTATTGCCAAAAAATTTCTTAAACAACGTTATGGTATCGAAATTCAGGGTTATTTGAGCCAGCTTGGCCCGATTAAAGCTGAAACGCTGGATTGGGCGCATATCGAAAATAGTCTGTTTTTCAATCCTGATCCCAATATTGAAAGCGAGCTGGAAGATTATATGGATGCCTTGCGTAAGGAAGGCAACTCCATTGGTGCTCGCATTAATGTCATTGCACGCCATGTACCTCCGGGTTTGGGTGAGCCTATTTTTGACCGTCTGGATGCTGATATCGCCCATGCGATGATGAGTATCAATGCGGTAAAAGGCGTGGAAATTGGTGCCGGTTTTGAATCGGTTACCCAGAAAGGTACTGAACATCGGGACGAACTGACACCGGAAGGTTTCCTGACCAATAATGCTGGCGGAACATTAGGTGGTATTTCCAGTGGACAGGATTTGCTGGTAAGCATGGCGCTCAAACCTACTTCCAGTCTGCGAATTCCCGGGAAAAGTATCAACACACGTGGAGAAGCCATCGAAGTCGTCACTCATGGTCGTCATGATCCTTGTGTCGGTATTCGTGCCACTCCAATTGCAGAAGCCATGCTGGCACTGGTATTGATGGATCATATGTTACGTCATCGGGCCCAGAATATGGATGTAACCACTGACACCCCGATTATCCCGGCACAAGCCTAACCTGATCGCTGGTGCCTTTTTCCGGACTACCCTACTGGCGGCTGTCAGGGTTTTATCTATTTTATTTTGCCACTCTGGGCATTCTTGTGCCCTATTGGGGGCTTTATCTGCAATGGGAAGGATTCAGCGCCCGACAAATCGGTGAATTAACCGCCATTCTATTGGCAACCCGAATCATTGCTCCGAATGTCTGGGGCTGGATTGCTGATCACCGCGGACAACGTCTGCGAATCGTTCGGCTGGCCAGCTTACTGAGTATCGTGGCGTTCTCAGGCATTTTTATTTCACAGAGTTATTACTGGATTGCCGTTGTATTAATGGTCTTCAGTTTTTTCTGGAACGCTTCGCTTCCTCAATTTGAAGTCACTACACTGCAGCACCTTGGTGAACATAGTCATCATTACAGTAAGATCCGCGTTTGGGGTTCTATTGGTTTTATCTGTGTTGTGGTCTTACTGGGTTGGCTAATGGATCGTTATGATGCCGGCATCGTTCCCTATGCGTTGTTATTGTCCATCAGCGGTATCTGGCTGATCAGCCTCACGGTTCCTGAATCTGCCAGTCGTCACCTGAGTCTCAATCACATCCCTATCAGACAGGTGCTCAAACAACCTGCTGTTCGCGCCTTTTTAGCTATCTGCTTTTTAATGCTGGTCAGCCATGGGCCTTACTACACGTTTTACAGTATTTATCTGGAACAGCATGGCTATAGCCGTACTTTGATTGGTCAATTATGGGCCTTAGGGGTAGTCGCTGAATTAATGGTTTTTCTGGTAATGCATCGCTGGCTACCCCGCTTTGGCATTCGCAAGGTATTACTCGGTAGTCTGCTACTGGCAGCTTTTCGCTGGTTGCTGATTGCGCTTTATGCTGACCAGGTTGTTATGCTTATCGCCGCACAATCATTACACGCTGCCAGTTATGGTGCTTTTCATGCTGCTTCTATTGCATGGGTACATCAGCACTTCACTGGTCGTAATCAAGGCCGCGGACAGGCGTTGTACAGCAGTATGAGTTTTGGTGCTGGTGGCGCAGTAGGAAGTTTATTGAGTGGCTATCTATGGCTGACTCCGGGACCGGAAATGACTTTTATGCTGGCAGCTGTAACTGCGATAGGTGCTTTTTTAATCGGCTTTATCTGGCTTAAAAGCAGCAAATCCTCTGCGGAAAAACAACCACATTATTGACATGGTAAGCTTCCCTTAAGTACCGCAAAGCCGCTATACTCCTGCATTGATAATTTCAAAGCCAACAGTGCTCATGCACTGCTTCTGACTAGGTGGGATATGCATTTCTCAATTAAGAAAGGGCTGACATTGCCCCTTGCTGGTGCGCCGGAACAAAAAATTAGCCAGGCTAATCCGGTCGCTTCAGTTGCTGTGTTGGGGCTCGAATACGTCGGCATGAAACCAACGATGCTGGTTGAAGAGGGTCAGCGGGTTAAACTGGGTGAAGCCATATTCACCGATAAAAAAACCCCCGGCGTAACCTATACGGCTCCCGGCGCTGGCATAATCAAAGCGATTAATCGTGGGGCCAAACGGGCTTTGCAATCAGTGGTGATTGAGCTTGAAGGTGACGAGGAAGTCACTTTTAAATACTACTCACTGGATGAATTACCGACGCTCAGCCGAGAGCAGGTTCAACAGAATCTGGTTGAATCTGGATTATGGACCGCTCTACGCACTCGTCCCTACAGCAAAACACCTGAACTGGACAGTGAGCCCAAGGCAATCTTTATAAATGCGATTGATACTAATCCGCTTGCTGCTGATCCCAACCTGATTATTAACGAATATGCTGACGATTTTCGTAACGGTCTAACAGTATTGAGTCATCTGACCAGCGGTAAACTTTATCTCTGTCAATCACCGAAGGCAGCTCTACCCACTCCAGATCTGAAAAATCTTGAAACTCCAACATTCTCAGGTCCACACCCTGCAGGACTGGTGGGTACTCACATACATTTTATTGAACCTGTCAGCAGTAAAAAAACAGTTTGGCATATCGGTTATCAGGATGTCATCGCCATTGGCAAACTTTTCACCACAGGTCACCTTTGGGTAGAACGGATTATTTCACTGGCAGGACCAATGGTAAATAAGCCACGGCTCATCCGTACCCGCCTTGGAGCCAACACTGAAGAACTGGTTCGTGGAGAAGTCCAGAATATTCGCTCCCGTGTAATTTCCGGATCAGTATTCAATGGTCATACCGCCAATAACTGGGCTGCATTTCTTGGTCGTTTTCATACCCAGATATCTGTTCTCGAAGAGGGGACACATCGTGAGATACTTGGATGGATCCGGCCAGGTGGCACCAATAAATACTCTGCCCTGAACGTTTTTTTCAGCAAAATATTTGGCAAGAAAGATTTACCGCTCACCACTTCACAGAATGGTAGTCCACGCGCCATGGTTCCGGTGGGTGTTTTTGAAACCGTTGTTCCTATGGATATTTTACCAACGCAACTGCTGAGAGCTTTATTGGTCAGAGATACTGACTCTGCTCAGGCATTGGGGTGTCTTGAGTTGGATGAAGAAGACTTGGCCTTATGTTCATACGTCTGTTCTGGAAAATATGACTATGGTCCTGCGCTGAGAGCCAACCTTACACAAATAGAAAAAGAAGGATAACCATGGCGCGTTTAAGAAGATTCCTAGACCGGATAGAGCCGTCATTCCAAAAAGGCGGAGCTTACGAGAAGTACTTTGCCGTTTATGAAATGATCGATACATTCATCTATAGCCCTGGCGATGTTACCCGGGGCTCGCCACATGTTCGTGATGGTATCGATCTTAAACGGGTTATGAGTTATGTCGTACTAGCGACTTTTCCTGTTTTAATGCTGATGTTGTGCAATACCGGTTTTCAGGCCAACAGTGCCATGGCGCAACTGGGCATGTCGACAATTGAAGGTTGGCGCGGCTGGATCCTGACCAGCTTTGGTATTGGTTACGATCCTAATAGCCTGTTCTCTAACATGTTCCATGGCCTGCTCTACTTTTTACCGATATATCTGACCACCCTAATCGCCGGTGGTACATTTGAAGTTATTTTTGCTGCAGTGAGAAACCATGAAGTAAATGAAGGCTTCCTGGTGACTTCAATGCTCTACAGCCTTACGCTTCCGCCCTCTACCCCCCTCTGGCAGGTTGCGCTGGGTATTATTTTTGGTGTGGTAATTGGAAAAGAAGTTTTTGGTGGTACTGGTAAAAACTTCCTGAATCCGGCATTAACGGGTCGTGCATTTCTATATTTTGCCTATCCAGCACAAATGTCCGGGGATGCAGTATGGACAGCTATTGATGGCTATACAGGAGCGACCCCCCTCGCTTTGGCAGCATTAGGTGGTTTGGAGTCCGTCACCGAAGCAGGCTACACCTGGACACAGACATTCATAGGTCATATGCCCGGCTCATTAGGTGAAACCTCTACCCTGGCTATTTTGCTGGGTGCAGCTTTCCTGCTTTATACGCGTATTGCCTCTTTCCGTATCATTTTCGGGGTATTCCTCGGCATGGTGGCCACTAGCTGGCTTTTCAATATGATTGGCAGCGATACCAATCCAATGTTTGGACTTCCCTGGTACTGGCATTTGTCTCTGGGTGGCTTTGCATTTGGTATGGTTTTCATGGCGACCGATCCGGTGTCTGCTGCCATGACCAATAAAGGACGCTGGATTTACGGTATTTTAATTGGTTTTATGACGGTACTAATACGTGTCGTCAATCCTGCCTTCCCAGAGGGTATTATGTTAGCCATTCTGTTCGCCAATATATTTGCCCCACTAATCGACTATTTTGTCGTTCAGTCCAACATTAAACGAAGACTACAGCGAAGCTAATCATGGCAGAAATTACGCAGAAAAAAGGGTTTTTAGGCCAGCTGATGCAGCTGCCAAACGATGATCCTAAAAAGACTATATTCATTGCCATTGTGCTTTGTCTAGTTTGTTCGGTTCTGGTTTCAACAGCTGCGGTTTCATTGAAGTCCCGCCAGATTGTGAATCAAAAAAACGATATCAGACAAAATATTCTGGCCGTTACCGATCAGTTTGAGCCAGGTATGGATATGGAAGCAGCTTTTGAAAAATTTGAGGTTCGTTTAGTCGATTTGGCCACTGGCCAATACGCTGAAACAGATCTTGATCCAGCCACTTATGATCAGCGTAAAGCATCTGGTTCTCCAGATTTGGGAGTACGTCTAGATAATCAGCAGGATGTAGCCGGAATTGGTTCACGAGCTAAATATGCCCCAGTTTATATTCTTCGGGATGGCGATAAAATCCAACAACTGGTTATTCCTATTCATGGCTATGGATTATGGTCAACCATGTACGGATTTCTTTCTTTAGGTAGTGATTTCAATACTATTCAAGGGTTGCGTTTTTACGAACATGCAGAAACGCCCGGCTTAGGTGGTGAAATAGAAAACCCGCGCTGGTTAGCCAAATGGGAAGGCAAAAAAATATATGACGAAAACGGCAATGTGGAATTCAGGGTTGCCCGTGGTTATGTGGATAACAATTCACCACAGGCAGAATACAAGGTCGATGGATTATCTGGTGCCACACTGACCAGTAAAGGCGTTTCCAATATGATTTCATTCTGGTTAGGTGAAGATGGATTTGGCCCTTATTTGCAAAGTATGCGTTCCGAACAGGGGATTAACTGATGGCAAGCCAAGCAAAAAATAATGTTATTGATCCAATTATTGATAATAATCCGATAACGTTACAGGTTTTAGGAATTTGCTCTGCTCTAGCAGTAACCACCAATATGACCGCAGCGCTGATCATGTGTATTGCGCTTACGTCGGTTACAGCTTTCTCCGGAGCCATCATCAGTTCAATTCGTCATCACATCCCTTCAAGTATCCGTATCATTGTTCAAATGACGGTCATTGCCTCATTGGTAATTATTGTTGACCAGATTCTCAAAGCTTATGCGTATGAAGCCAGTAAGCAGTTATCTGTATTCGTCGGACTGATTATCACCAACTGTATCGTTTTGGGTCGTGCCGAAGCTTATGCTATGAAAAACTCTCCCGGTATGAGCTTTCTGGATGGACTCGGAAATGGCTTGGGTTATAGCATGGTCTTATTAGTCGTAGCGTTCTTCCGTGAATTATTTGGGGCTGGCAAACTGTTTGGCCACACCATTATTCCGGTAGCGAATGAAGGTGGCTGGTATGTCCCCAATGGGTTGATGCTGTTACCGCCAAGTGCTTTTTTTATTATCGGTCTGATGATTTGGGCTATCCGAAGCTGGAAACCACAGCAAGTTGAGGCACCAGATTATCAGATTCACCAAGTACACCGTACGGAGGTCTTGTAAATGGAGCATTACCTCAGTCTATTTATTCGCTCAATTTTTGTTGAAAATCTAGCGCTCGCTTTCTTTTTGGGCATGTGTACCTTTCTCGCGGTTTCTAAAAAAATCGAAACTGCTTTGGGGCTGGGTATCGCCGTTGTCCTGGTTCAGGCCATCACAGTGCCGACCAACAATCTGATTTATCAATATCTGCTTAAAGAAGGTGCCTTGTCCTGGGCTGGCTTACCGGATGTAGATTTAAGCTTTTTGGGGCTTATAAGCTATATCGGTGTTATTGCCGCGATGGTGCAAATCATTGAAATGGCAATGGATAAATACGTGCCGGCCCTTTATAACGCTCTGGGTATTTTCTTGCCATTAATTACGGTCAACTGCGCCATTTTAGGTGGTACGCTGTTTATGGTTGAACGTGATTACAATCTGGCTGAAAGTGCGGTGTATGGTGTAGGTAGTGGCTTTGGTTGGGCTCTGGCGATTACAGCAATTGCAGGCATCAGAGAAAAACTTAAATATTCCGATGTCCCCGATGGTTTACAAGGTCTTGGCATTACATTTATTACAGCTGGATTGATGGCGTTAGGGTTCATGGCATTTTCGGGGATTCAACTCTAATGGAAATCATCTTAGGCATTGTTCTGTTCACACTTATCATCATGGTGCTGGTATTTGTAATTCTCAGCGCCCGCTCCAAGCTAGTGGCAACGGGTGATATCGAAATTATCGTTAATGATGAAAAAACCATAAAAACCAAGGCCGGCGGTAAGCTTTTAGGTGCTTTGGCTGACGCGAATCTTTTTGTTTCTTCTGCCTGTGGTGGCGGTGGCACCTGTGCACAGTGCAAAGTAAAGATTTTTGAAGGTGGTGGCTCAATTCTCCCCACTGAAGAATCGCATATCACTAAACGTGAAGCCGCAGAGGGTGATCGCTTATCTTGTCAGGTTGCCGTTAAGCAGAATATGCGGATTCAGGTACCGGAAGAAGTTTTCGGTGTTAAGAAATGGGAATGTACCGTTCGTTCCAATGATAATGTCGCCACATTTATTAAAGAACTGATTCTTGAATTACCTGAGGGTGAAAGCGTTAATTTCCGAGCCGGTGGCTTTATCCAGATTGAATGTCCGCCGCATACCGTTGAATATAAAAACTTCATCATTGCCGATGAATACCGCCCGGATTGGGATCGATTTGATTTATGGCGTTATAAGTCAGTGGTGAAAGAAAATGTGGTTAGAGCCTACTCTATGGCTAACTATCCGGAAGAAAAAGGCATTGTAATGCTGAATGTGCGGATAGCTTCACCACCGCCAAATGCCGATGATGTTCCACCGGGCATCATGTCTTCCTACATTTTTGATCTCAAACCGGGTGACAAAGTGACTATTTCTGGTCCATTTGGTGAGTTTTTTGCCAAAGATACGGATAGAGAAATGGTATTTATTGGTGGTGGTGCCGGCATGGCACCAATGCGTTCGCATATTTTTGATCAGTTACGCCGCCTGAAATCCAAGCGTAAAATGACCTTCTGGTATGGTGCTCGCAGTTTGCGTGAAATGTTTTATACCGAAGATTTTGATGAACTTGCCGCGGAAAATGACAACTTTACCTGGCATGTCGCTTTATCCGATGCTTTGCCAGAAGATAACTGGACGGGCTACACAGGCTTTATTCACAACGTCATATACGAAAATTACCTGAAAGATCATCCTGCACCGGAAGATTGTGAATATTATATGTGTGGGCCACCGATGATGAATGCTGCGGTGATCAAAATGCTTGAAGATTTGGGTGTTGAACCGGAAAACATCATGCTTGATGACTTTGGAGGCTAAGATGAATACTTTTCTTGCCGCATTTGTGATTATTCTACTGGCTGTTACAGCCATGGCCATCGGGGTAATATTTGGTCGCTCAGCAATAAAAGGCAGTTGTGGTGGATTGAATCAGGTTGGGCTGTCGGGAAGTTGTGGCGGGGCCTGCTCGATTCAGGAAAAAGAAGAGTGTGAAGCCCGTAAGCGGGCACAACAACAAAACTAAACAGCGTCAGGGAGTAGCCCATGCTTGCATCACTCAAAGTCAAAGATCATATGAATGGCACCAAGATCACTTTTACACCTGAGATGGATGTATTACGTGCAATTCATCAGCTGATTGAATTTAAAATCTCCGGTGCTCCCGTTATCGATCAACATGGTAATTTGATTGGTTTTCTGTCTGAAAAAGACTGTATGCAAGTGGCGCTTAATGCTGCTTATCAGGGCGAATCAGCGGGAAAAGTTGAAGAGTATATGCATAATCAGGTTGAGACCATAGATTTTGAAGCATCAATCATTGAGGTCGCTGAAAAGTTTTTAAAAACTGCCTACAAGTGTTTGCCCGTGATTAAAGAAAATCGTTTAGTCGGATCAATTACCAGACAGAATATTCTTAAAGCACTTGAGCTGACGTCGAATCCTGATAGCAAGCAACCAGCAAAGCAATCTACAAAACAAAATATTCATGTCAGTAACAGTGTTTCCTGACCGATAGATAACTTTCCTTTTAAAACAACCGCTAACCGACAGTTTTAAACTATTCACGACTGATTTTGCTGCAGGATTTTTTTGCATAAGCAATTTAGTGTAAGCTTGGTTTATTCCAATCAAATCGACTGAGTTTTTATGATTTATAACAGCATACTCGACACAATCGGTAATACCCCTATTGTTCGTCTAAACAATATAGCCCCCAATCACGTCGAAATGTACGTTAAGGTCGAAGCCTTCAATCCGATGGCTTCTGTAAAAGATCGACTGGCATTTGCAGTTATCGATGATGCTGAAAAACGTGGAGTATTAAAACCCGGTCAAACAGTTATTGAAGCTACTTCGGGTAATACAGGTATTGCTTTAGCAATGGTCTGTGCAGCGAAAGGATATCCTTTTGTTGCCACCATGGTCGAAACCTTCTCGGTTGAACGTCGTAAAATCATGCGAGCTATGGGAGCCAAGGTAATCCTTACTCCGGCAGCTGAAAAAGGCACTGGCATGGTTAAAAAAGCAGAGGAACTCGCTGAGAAACATGGCTGGTTCCTAGCTCGACAATTTGAAAATCCTGCCAATCCTGCTTTTCATCGAAATACTACCGGCCCTGAAATCCTACGTGACTTCGCAGGTAAACAACTCGATTATTGGGTCTCGGGTTGGGGCACTGGCGGTACATTAACCGGGGCAGGAGAAATGATTAAACTTGCCAGACCAGATACCAAAATTGTTGCAACAGAACCTGCTGCAGCTTCCATGCTGGCTGGGGATGACTGGCATCCACATAAGATTCAGGGGTGGACTCCAGATTTTATTCCAGATGTTTTAAACCGTGATGTTTACGATGAGCTATATCCAGTTACTGATGAGGAATCCAAAAACTGGGCATTACGATTAGCCAGTGAAGAAGGTATCTTCTGCGGATTATCTTGTGGCGGCACCGTTGCAGCAGCAATGAAAGTCGCTGAGAATGCAGCCGATGGTTCGGTTATTCTGGCTATGCTTCCTGATACTGGAGAACGCTACTTATCCACTTATTTGTTCGAAGGAATGAATGAAGGTTCAGATGATGAATGGCTGAGCAGCTTAGGCTAATCAGCCATTTGAATTTATTCAGGCAGTACTGCAGCTACAGCCATTGACCAACAGCAAGTGTGATCCGCTCCTCCCACCAGATAGCTTTTTACTTTGTCACGCGTTTTAAATTTTGACAGATAAGACATTAATACCGAGCCGGGTACCACAAAATCATGATCACCTATCAGATGTACTTGAGGTACAGCCTCTAATGCTGCGCTGTAATCAATTGGGTTTAAAGAGCCAGACAGTGGTGCTGAATTATTAAACTCGGTCCACCATTTATGATCCAGATTACCTGCCACGGTCAATAATAGTGCAACATCGCTCCTTTTTGATGCAATAATTGAGGCGATAGCCCCACCGCCAGAATAGCCTACAAGTCGAATTTGACTTGATTGATACTGCTGTTTCAATGCAGAAATAGCCTTATCCATCGAATCCACTACGGCTTGAGAATAGCGGTGTGATGTCCATAGTTCACGATTACAGGAATTAAATCGGGTAGCTTTGAGATATTGGCAGGGACGCCCAATATAGACACTATTACCTCCGGTCTCCTGCGCTAGTCGTAATGCGACACCAGGTTCACCATCCCCTTCAATAAAAATATTCAGCACTTCGGCCTGCTTTAAATCAGGAGGAACAAAGCCGATCATGATATGTGAACCACCAGACAGAATCAGACGATTCCAGGATGAGATATCATTGGCCTGCACGGTAAATGACATGACAAATAGCAACATGAACATTTTCATGGAACACCTCCAAAATGGGTGACACGAAAAATTCTGCATCAAAGATGCCAATTATTGTGATGACGTTTCTAATTAACTAAATCAGTTTGTTACTCACAAGGACACCTATACGCTTATGAAACAACATATCCAACGTTTTCAATCCAACAATGAATACTATTTTGTTGAAGGATGTTATATCAATGAGCTGTCTAACCAGTCAGAAGACCCAGAACTCTCTATTGCTCAAGCCCGGGTTGAACCAGGTGTAACCACTCAGTGGCACCAGTTAAGAGAAACAACCGAACGCTACGTCATTCTGGACGGTAGTGGCGCTGTAGAAATTGGAGATCATGTGCCTCAGACAGTAAAACCCGGTGATGTGGTCATTATTCCGCCGAATACCCGTCAACGAATTACCAATATTAGCTCCAAAGATCTTATTTTTCTTGCCTTATGTACCCCTCGTTTTGAAGTAGAGAATTATCAGTCTGACTTGACTTAATTTAATTCGCTAGCCATGGTGTATGACTTAATTATTAATTAGTGAATACTTTCACCAAAATATGAATATATAGGGTCTGTTTGCTTTAATTATTACCTTCAATGGATATGAATTATGAAACAAGGAAACAATTCAACAATGGAGTTGGATACAGGTATGAGTGAAGAAAATCTCCAAATACCAGCCATAACGCTGGAAGAAATTAACTTTCAAACACTGGCTGAAGATGCACCGGTTACTCTCTGGCTAACTGATATTCATGGCAATATAATTTTTACCAACAACCAATATAAAAATTTTATTGGACGGGAAAAGGTAGAGAGGCTTGGAGGTAAAGCATGGTTCAATGCTTTACACCCAGATGATCGTGACTATTGCCTGACGGTTTTCAAAGACGCATTTGAGACATATAAGCCGTTCACGATGGAATATCGGTTACGTCGGCGAGATGGTGAATACAGACATTTTATTGATCATGGCGAACCCTATATTGATGGGCACGGCCGCTTTTCTGGTTTTGTTGGCTCTTCAACTGATATCACAGAACAAAAACTATCCGAAGACGAACTTAAAAAATCTCATCAGGAGTTAACACAATATAACTATGAGATGAATCTGATCAATCAACTGAATTCCTATCTTCAGGTCTGTCGTTCAGTTGATGAAACATATCCTATTGTTTCCTATTATGCTGAACAGATTTTCCCCGATTGCACTGGGGCTCTATATTTATTCAATGATAAGAAAACCCTGGTGGAATCGATGACAACCTGGGGAATCACAGATGAAATTAAAAGTGCTCCTGTTATTGCGCCAGATGACTGTTGGTCGCTTCGCCAAGGTAAAGAACACACAACACTGGATAACGATGGCCGTCTTCGATGTAAACATGTCGGCGATGGTATAAGCACCTATATTTGTGAACCCATTATTGCGCAAGGTGAAATGTTGGGCATGCTGCACATCGAATTTAATGCTGCAAAGCATAAAGTCGGAGAAGAAAAAACCTATTATGTCGAATCCAGAAAACGCCTGGTAAAAATTACTGCTGATAATCTTGCATTATCATTGGTGAGTTTAAAACTTAAGGAAGCTCTGCAATCCCAATCGGTCCGTGATCCATTGACCTACCTTTTCAACCGTCGTTTTATGGAAGAAAGTCTTGAACGTGAGATTCATAGATGTGCAAGAGCTCAGCATGGACTCGGTCTGATTCTGTCTGATATTGATCATTTCAAGAAATTTAATGATGAATACGGCCATGATGCTGGCGATCTTGTACTTGTCGAATATGCCAACCTTCTCAAAGCTCATTTTCGAAGTAGTGATGTGATTTGTCGCTATGGTGGCGAAGAATTCATTATTATTCTGCCGGATATCGACAAGGACAATCTGATTAAGCGCGCTGAATTGCTATGCCATGAAATTAGCTCATTAGAACTGTTATATCAAAATAAACCGCTTCCACCTATCACAGCATCATTTGGCGTGGCTTATCTGCATAACACTCTTATCGAAAAAGCTGACATTATTAAAGCAGCAGATATTGCTCTTTATGAAGCAAAAAATAATGGACGGGATCAGGTAGTGGTTTCCGCTACAGAATTTGTTGATATTTAACCAAGTAGTTTGCTGATTCATCACTTTATTCAAGAAGGTTACTTGTTAAACCTTAGATAATAAAAAAGGCCACCCCTATCGAAGTGCCTTTCTGTTGTATTAAAGCCTGGCAGTTTATTTACAGGAAGGTAATGTGTGCCTAGAGCGTATAAGTAGTTATCGCTGACCTACTTTGACTGAGCCTATCCATGGACTCAGCCCTTCGGGCGCCTGGCGGCGTCCATTATCGCTTATCTCCCTGGATGGAGTGTAT
>NZ_DFLS01000004.1:0-170762 GCF_002375415.1 Methylophaga sp. UBA3613
TGGTTGGGCTGGTATCGGTATGGCTATCCCAAGTTTGGAAAATGACTCAGACGGTCTTGGTGCAGTTGGTGCTTACAAAGCACTGTCTAGCTGGACTAACCTGGGTGGTGTTCTGAGCGTATTTAGCCTGTAATACAGCTAGCAAAAGTCTATAGTTAATAAATAGACAGTTAAGTAAAATTAAGAACCCGGCATCGTTGATGTCGGGTTTTTTTTTGCCTGAAACAAAGTTATCTTACTTTAAAAATCTAAAGTCACTTCCATCAAACAAAATCAGGCTATTTTTCCTGGCACCCATTCAGGAAAATCCTGAACCCCAAGGCGTCAATTGCTGACGCTACTTATTCCACATCACCGTAACATTCACCTACCGTGTGAATAGTTCAGACGGTTTTACTTACAATTAATAGAGAGGAAATTATTATGTGGACTAAACCAGAATATTCAGACATGCGTTTCGGTTTTGAAGTAACCATGTATATCTGCAACCGTTAAGATTTAACGACCAGATATGTGTCCGGGGTTTATCCCCCGGGCATCTTCAACCGACCAGCAAATCAGACTGCTTTACGTTACGATGACTATCTTTAATAAATCAGTGTGATTTGCTGAATAGTCGACAGGAAAGAGAAATATGCACATACATGTCATGGGATCAGGAGCCGGCGGAGGCTTTCCACAATGGAATTGCAACTGCAATAACTGTAAAGGTGTGCGTGAAGGAACAGTAAAAGCAAGCAGACGTACACAATCCTCAATTGCCATCAGCTCAGATGGTGTGGATTGGATTTTGTTTAATGCCTCACCGGATATCAAAAAACAGATGGATGATTTTCCGGCACTGCAGCCGGCAAGAGAAGTTCGTGATACCGCTATCAAAGCCATATTGATTACTGATGCTCAGATTGACCATGTAACTGGTCTGTTGACATTACGTGAACATAATAAACCATGGGATATCTACTGCACTGAAGCAGTACATGATGATCTGACTACAGGGTTTCCGGTATTTAATATTCTTGGTCATTTTCGTGGCATAAACTGGCATGAAATAAAAACTGATTTAGAATCATTTACCATCCCGGCAGCACCAGGCCTGATATTTACTGCAGTGCCTTTAAAGAGTGAAGCGCCCCCTTACTCACCGCATCGCCATAACACCGTGCCAGGAGACAATGTAGGCATTCGGGTTGAAGATACCCGTACTGGTAAAAATGTATTTTATGCGCCGGGTCTTGGGGTAGTTGAAGATCACGTACTTGAATTTATGCGTAATGCTGATGTAGTTCTGGTGGATGGCACGGTATGGACCGATGACGAGATGTCAAAAGAAGGCATCAGTGATAAACGGGCTCAGGAAATGGGCCATATTAATCAGTCTGAAGATGGCGGCACCATCAGTTTTTTAAATTCGATGGAACGTCCCCGCAAGATTTTGATTCATATTAATAATACTAATCCGATCCTTAATGAAGAATCGGCAGAACGTCAGGTGCTGAACAACGCAGGAATTGAGTTGGCATATGATGGTATGGATATTGAGCTATAACAATCGGGAAAGGGCAAACGATGGCTGACAACACACCTTGGTCAAAAGAAGAATTCGAACAAAAGCTGCGTGATAAAGAGCAGTTCTATCACATCAATCATCCGTTCCATAAATTGATGCATACGGGTAAGTTGAATCAGAAACAGGTTCAGGGGTGGGTAGCAAACCGCTTTTATTACCAAACCGCGATTCCTATTAAGGATGCGGCGATTATGGCCAACTGTGAAGATGCCGAGGTACGTAAACACTGGGTACAACGCATTCTGGATCACGATGGTTTTGAAGGCCAGGAAGGTGGTATTGAAGCTTGGTTGCAACTTGGAGAAGCCGTAGGCCTGACGCGTCAGGAACTGACTTCCTATGAACATGTTTTACCGGGTGTGCGTTTCGCAATTGATGCCTATGTCAATTTTGCTCGCCGTGCACCTTGGCAGGAAGCTGCCGGCTCTTCTTTAACCGAATTGTTTGCACCAAAAATTCATCAGGCACGTTTGGACAATTGGCCGGAAATGTATCCGTGGATAGATGAGCGCGGTTACCGTTATTTCCGTAAACGGTTAAGTGAAGCGCGTCGTGATGTAGAACACGGCTTGCAAATCACGCTGGATTATTGTGATACACGCGAGAAACAACAGCGTGCGCTGGATCTGTTGCAGTTCAAGCTGGATATCTTGTGGACCATGTTGGATGCAATGTGGATGGCGTATATTGAAGATCGCCCACCTTATTGTATGGATGTTGAAAAATGACAAATCGCGTATTTAACGCAGACAGTGTGCTGGTACTGGCACTAGGTTACCGCTTTCAATGGGAGCCCATGCAGGATTGTTATGTTTTATTGTATCCCGAAGGTATGGTCAAACTGAATCCTGCGGCCGGTGAAATATTGAAACGTATCAGTGAGAAAAAACAAACCGTCAGCGAATTAATTGCTGAACTTAAAGTCGCCTTTGATGGCGCAGATTTAGACGATGACGTCTATCAGTTTTTGGAGGAAGCACATGGCAACGACTGGATCAGAGCAGAATAAAGCGCCCGGCAGCACCGGTGGTGCTCTGGGGATGAATGTACGTGATGCTATCCGACAGCCTTTATGGCTATTGGCAGAGCTGACCTATGCTTGCCCTTTGCAGTGCCCGTATTGTTCAAACCCGATGGATTTCGCCAAAATCAAAAGCGAATTGACCACCGAAGAATGGATTGATGTATTCAAACAAGCTCGGGCAATGGGGGCAACACAGCTGGGATTATCCGGAGGTGAACCTTTGGTTCGTCCCGATATCATCGAATTGATTCGTGCAGCACGGGATTTAGGTTTTTACACCAACCTGATTACCTCCGGTATCGGGCTGGATGCCAGCAAAGCAATAGCCTTTAAAGAGGCGGGACTGGATCATATCCAGGTCAGTTTCCAAGCGAGCTCAGAAGATTTGAATAACCTGATTGCGGGTACTGATGCCTTTCAACATAAAATTGAAATGGCCAAAGCGGTTAAAGCGGCGGGTTATCCGATGGTTCTGTGTTTTGTTACCCATCGGCAGAATATAGATAAAATCGACGAAATCCTGGATCTGGCAATCAATCTGGATGCAGATTATGTCGAGCTGGCCACCACTCAATATTACGGCTGGGCGATGCATAACCGTGATCAATTATTGCCTTTGAAAGAGCAGCTGGTTCGTGCTGAGCGCATTGCGCATGAGTATCAGGAACAGCAAAAAGGCAACATGAAGATCTATTATGTTGTGCCAGACTATTATGAAGACCGTCCGAAAGCCTGTATGAATGGCTGGGGCAATGTATTCTTGACGGTCACTCCAGATGGTACTGCATTACCTTGCCATGCGGCACGTGAGCTACCTGGGATGACATTGCCAAATGTCCGCGATACTAGCGTGAAGGAAATTTGGGAAGATTCAAATGACTTTAATCGCTTCCGTGGTTTTGACTGGATGAAAGAGCCTTGCCGCAGCTGTGATGAGAAAGTAAAAGACTTTGGTGGCTGTCGTTGTCAGGCGTATATGCTGACAGGCGATCCCGCAATGGCTGATCCGGTTTGCAGTAAGTCACCTGATCGTCATGTGGTTGATGAAGCAATTGAACGTGGTCGCAGGGAGTCTGAAAAATCAACTGAAGTTGCCAAGCCATTGGTTTTCCGTAACCCGAAAAACTCGAAACAAATCAGTGGGTTCTGAGTTTGCGATAAAAACCAGCGGCCTGACCAAACAATATGGTCAGGCCGTTGTCGTTAATGGACTGGATCTGCAGGTCAAAGCGGGTCAATGTTATGGCTTGTTAGGCCCGAATGGCGCTGGCAAAAGTACTACCATCCATATGCTCACCACTATGACTTCTCCATCAGCTGGTGAAGCCTGGATTGCCAATCAGTCCATCTCGGCTGATCCGGTGGCAATTCGGGGGTTGGTCGGTTTAGTGTTTCAGGATTCTGCTTTGGATCGCACCATGACGGTGGATGAAAATCTGCAATTTGCTGCAGCGTTGTATGGCATGACTAAAAAACAGGCCAACGAACGTATCGAAGAATTACTTGCCGTCTTTAATTTAGGTTCACGTCGTAATGCCAAATTGCTGGCGCTTTCCGGTGGACAGCGTCGAGCCGTGGATATTGCCCGCGGTGTATTGCATCAGCCGCAAGTATTATTCCTTGATGAACCAACCATTGGTCTGGATCTGCCGAATCGACGTTCTATTTGGCGATTTGTCGAACAGTTGCGCAGAGATCATGGCATGACAGTCTTTTTAACTACCCATTACCTTGAAGAAGCCGTAGCCTGTGATCATGTTGATTTCATTCAGCGTGGCGTATTACAAAAAGGGGGGAAACCAGTTGATTTGATGCGTCAGTTGGCGGCTTATGTACTGGAAATTGAAACTGTCGATATTGAGCCGGTGGTTACTAAACTAACACCACAGTTTGGCAAACCCATTATTGAGGATGAACAGTTAAGCTTTCTCATAAAGGATGCCGAGACAGATCTTCATTCTTTACAACAATCCCTTGGAGACAGCATTACGGCGATGCGTTGGCGTAAACCCAATCTCAATGATGTGTATCTGTGGAAAGTCTGTCCCCCCGAACAGGAGCAGTCAGCATGAGTTGGTTACCAGTTAAAGCTGTTGTAGGTCGAGAGCTGACAAAATTATTTCGTCAAAAAGCCCGCTTATTCAGCTCAATGGTACGTCCGATGATCTGGTTACTGGTGATTGGTTCGGGTGTTGGCAGCATGCTTAGTGGTGCGCAGCAGGAGGGCTATCTACAGTTTCTGGTGCCTGGCGTATTGGCCATGACGTTATTATTTGCGGCATTGCTATCGGCCTTAACTTTGGTCTATGACAAAGAATTTGGTGTGATGCGAATGATGATGATCGCACCGGTTGCACATTACTGGATCGTATTATCCAAACTGATTGCTGCGACAATTACTGCCATGGTGCAGGCTTTATTACTGTTAATTATTCTATTACTGATCGGCTTGATTGATTTACAGATTGCCCTATTATTAATTCCACCTGCTTTACTAACAGCAGTGGCCTGTGCGTCGATGGGCGGTTTGATTGCAGTATTTTCCAAAACATTGGATAACTTTGCGGTCATCATGAATTTCTTTATCTTCCCGGTGTTTTTCCTGAGCGGGGCGTTGTATCCAGTGAGTCAGCTGCCTGATTTCCTGCGCTATGTGGTGCTGATTAATCCGTTCAGTTATGGCGTAGATCTTTTAAAACATGCCGTTCCCGGAGCCCAGTCTGATTTTTCGATTTGGACAGATATGACGGTTCTTGCTGCATTTTCTGCGGCTGCGATTGCCATTGCCTGCTGGCGCTTTTCACGAGAATCAGTTCATGAACCGTTATTTCATCGGGCGACCAAGCGCAGTTAAAGTTAATACTCCAGCACTTCTTTTGCTTATAAACTTCGTTATCCATGAACAATCAAATTCTGCTTCGTATACCTTGCATACAGCAGTGGTCAGATAGCAATTAGCAGCGGGCATCTTCAATGCAGATGCGGTTGCACCGCTTTTGGAAAGGTCATATCCTAGCCGATTGATAAAAACAAGCGGCAACCACTTAGGAATTATCCATGACATTCACCATGAATTCAGCGCATTCCAATATGGTCTGGCAGCAAGTGCGGCCCAATGAAGTTTCCAATCCTGAAGTTTTGAAGGCATTACAGCAAATTGATCGGGCACAGTTTGTCTCGGATGATTACAAAGCGTTGGCGTATTCAGACACACGATTACCAATTGGCTGTGGTCAGTTTATGTGGACACCGCTGGAAGAGGGACGAATATTACAATTTCTGCAATTAAAACCATCTGATTCGGTGCTGGAAGTCGGTACCGGCAGTGGATTTTTTACAGCATTGATTGCACAACTGTCATTAAACGTCATTAGTATTGAATATTTTGCAGAATTGTCCACTTTGGCGGGTTCACGATTAAAAGCTGCAGGCTTACAAAATGTAAACTTGCAGTGTGGTGATGCCAGTCATGGCTGGAAATTGGCAGATCGCATTGATGTTATTGTCCTGACAGCCAGCTGTCAGCAGGTACCGGAAGATTACCTCCATGCACTCAAAGTCGGTGGCCATTTAGTCGCTATCACCGGGCAGGCACCTGCAATGCATGTGCAACGCATTACTCGCACAGGCGAGTGGCAATGGCAAACAGAGAATTTATTTGAAACGGTGGTCGCACCATTGGTGCATGCTGAAACAAAACCAGAATTTAACTTTTAACCCAGAGAGCTTGTTATGAAACAAATGTCAGCAACTCAATTAAATGAGTTTTTGCAGGAAAACGCACAGGAAGCGATTCTGATTGATGTGCGTGAAGCACACGAACTTGCCAATGGCATGCTGGAAAATGCGAAACATATGCCAATGAACAGTATTCCGGTACATGTTGAAGAACTTGAATCTGAAAAAGACAGTCCGATAGTGTTGATTTGTCGTTCAGGCCAACGCAGCGCACAAGTCGGTCAATATTTAGAACAATTGGGTTTTACCGACGTCATAAATCTCGAAGGTGGCATGAATGCCTGGGCAGCGCAGATCGACAAAAATATGAGAGTTTATTAAGGATAGATAATGAAAACGCTGTTTATTGCAGTTTTTTTCGCAGCAGTATTTTCCAGGCCGGCATGGGCGGTTCAGGATCTGGTCGATATATATAATTTATCTGTCCAGAGCGATCCGATATTAATGGCACAGGCAGCGTCGCTTCTTGCCACGAGTGAATTAGAAGATCAAGCTGATGCAGCCTTTTTGCCCCAAGTGGATATGGTCGCTAATAACAGTAAAGTATGGACAGACAGCTCTTCCCAACGTTTTGGTGGCTCCAGCGAATATAACGATCATGGTTATACACTGAGTCTGGTGCAGCCGATTTATCGACGTAACAACTTTGTACAATCACGGCAGGCAACTATTGCGATTGAAGGCGCTACAGCGGATTATCAATTTGTCGAGCAGGATTTGATTGTTCGTGTGGCTGAGCGCTACTTCGCTGTTTTGGGTGCCGAAGATGATTTAAGCTTTGCATTGGCAGAACTTGAAGCCATTGAAAAACAACTTGAGCAAGCTGAGCAGCGATTTGAAGTTGGCTTGGCTACTATTATTGATGTCACCGAAGCCCGTGCGGCTTATGATCTGGCAACTGCCGCCGTTATTGAAGCTGAAAACTTATTGGCAAATGCTCGCGAGGCTTTACGGGAAACCGCCGGTCAATATCCCAGTGAACTGGCTGAATTAAAGGAAGAAACACCTCTGGTCAAGCCTGAGCCAGAAAATATTGATGAGTGGAGTGAGCAGGCAATCGTCATGAATCCGGTATTACTCTCTGCCAATAGTAATGTTGGACTGGCCAAGGAAAATATAGAATTTGAACGTAGTGGTCATTACCCAACGCTGGATTTGGTCGCGCAGAAGGGCTACACCTCTCAAAGTGACAGCAATTTGAGTGGTAGCAATAAAACGCATCAGAAAATTCTGGGGTTGCAGATCAATATTCCTATCTATGCAGGTGGTGTTGTTAATTCAAGGACTCGCGAAGCCAGTTTCAGGTTGGATGAAGCCATGCAAAATGAAGAAGAACAGCGGCGAGCAATTATACGTCAGACCCGTGCCGCCTATAACAGCGTCATGTCAGGCGTTAGCCGGGTCAATGCGCTGCAGCAGGCGGTATATTCCAATAAAAAGGCACTGGAGTCCACTGAAGCGGGTTTTGATGTCGGCACAAGGACAACCGTAGATGTTTTGAATGCGCGTCGAGAATTATTCAGCGCATTACGTGATTACTCCCGCTCCCGCTATGAATATGTCGTCAATACGTTAAGACTCAAACAAGCTGCTGGTATTGTCAGCGTGAATGATATCGAGCAAATTAACCAATGGCTGGTACCCTGAACCTGAGGAGTGGTTATTGCCATGATGGCAAATTCTGAAAACAGTGTTTTAGTGATAATTGATGTTCAACTGAAATTAGCTCAGGCCATGCCTGATGGAGTACGTGAGCGCCTTAATAAACAGATTAGAATTTTACTTTCTGCCGCCAAGGTGCTGAATATTCCTGTTATTGTGACGGAACAATACCCCAAAGGACTTGGACCTACAGAGTCAGATTTACAGAATAATTTGCCCGTAGGCACCAAAACGATTGAGAAAACCTGTTTTTCCTGCCTGCAATCTGAGGATTTCCGCTTTCAACTGGCTGCAACGAACCGTCAGCAGGTTATTCTGGTGGGAATGGAAACGCATATATGTGTATTGCAAACTGCTTTAGCGTTACAGGCTGAAAACTTCAATGTTCATGTAGCTGAAGATGGGGTCTGCTCCCGTTCAAAATCCAATCAATACAATGCTATTCAACGCATGCGCCATGCCGGCGTGGTCATTAGTAATGTGGAATCGCTGCTGTTTGAATGGCTTGGCGATGCCAGCCATGCAGAATTTAAAACACTTGCCAAATTGATTGTCTAACGATTGCGCTGTGCGTTAGCTCTACGCTGCCGCCTTTCTTTGCAGTTCATTACCGTTACCTGCCTGTCCGGTTCACTCATATTTTCCCAGCGTAATATCTCATCCATCGTCCGAAAACAGCCCCGACAGATATCCTGTGTATCAAGACCACATTTGCCAATGCAGGGGCTGGGAGTGAATGATTTATCTGATTCCATATTAGTGTCTGATCGTAGGTTGGCGCTGAGCGTGTGAAGCCCAACATTCAAGGGCAGGGCAGGGCAGGTTGGGGTGAGGTGCGAAACCCAACATCTTAATTTAACTCATAACCAAATTTGATTGTGAAAACTCAAGCATGAAACCGCTGGCGTTTATTGGCCATACCGACTTTGGCAGGTTTGTTTAACGTTGGCAGCGCTTCATAATCCGGCTGGCCTTTAAGACCGGCACGGGCATAATCCAGCCGCAGATGATCTTTCACCAATTCAACCGGTTGATGCATATCTTCTGTCAGCACAACATAAATCAGTTCAAAAAGACGTTTCAAGGCAATTTTGGCAGTTTGACCAGTACGCTGATAAATCTGATCTGACAGGGTCATGAAATGCCAGAACGGTTGATCATCAAGCAGCAACGGCAGGGTATTGATGAACCGCCCTGAGTTCCCGATCAAATCCCAGTAACGGGCAAAACGATTGACCCTTTGCATGGTGATAAAGTCGATTTCACGGCTGCTGAGCAGGTTATACGGCGGCAGAGGATTAAAGCGTAAATCACTGGGTTCATTATGCCGGTTCAATGGCGCGCCACGCAGACGTTTGAGAATGCCGACCTGAATTTCATGAGGATTCAATGCGATTAATTGCTCAAAGCTGTCAGCAAAATTTTCCAGAGTATCGCCGGGCAAACCGAAGATCAGATCGGTGTGTAAATGCGCACCGCTATGTTCACGCAACCAGCGAATATTGTCTTTGCTCTTATCGTTGTTCTGCTTGCGGCTGATTCGTTCCTGGATTTCGCTGTCAAAAGTTTGAATGCCAATCTCAAATTGCAGACTGTTGGGCGGAAATTTCTGCAAGACCGATTTCAATTTATCTGGCAGATTATCCGGCACAACTTCAAAATGCAGATATAAATCATCGCTCATGCGTTCCAGGAAAAACTCCAGAATGGCAATGCTGGTGGTGATTTTCAGATTAAAGGTACGGTCTATAAATTTAAAATTTCGCACACCACGCTGCCACAGCTGATCTATTTCAGCGAGAAACTCATCGAGTGGAAAGGCCGTCGCGGTTTTATCCAAAGCCGATAAACAAAACTCACATTTAAATGGACAGCCACGGGAAGCTTCAACGTAGATCAACCGGTTACGAATATCCTCATCGTTGTAAAAACGATAAGGCAGAATCAACTGTTCCAGTGGTGTTGCTCGGCCATCAATATATTTAGTTGCAGGATTATCATTGGTCAGTAATTTTTCGCAAAGCTCACGAAAATCCTGTTCACCGGGTCCGGCAATCACATAATCAGCCAGCTCACAAACTTTTGGCAAATCAGGTGAATGACTGACTTCCGGGCCACCGAGAATAATGCGAATTTCAGGCTTAATCGATTTTAATAAGGCAACAACGGCTTCAATTTCACTGACATTCCATATATACACACTGAAACCGATAACCTCAGGCTGATAACTAAGCAATTTTTCAGCAATGCTCAGCGGTTGTTCCTGAATAGTGAATTCGATCAGTTCGGCGGCGGATTGATGCTCACCCAGATTGGCATATAAATAACGCAAACCAAATGCCGAGTGCATATAACGGGCATTCAGGGTGGTGAGCAGGATTTTGGCAGTAGTTGACATGCGCACATTGTAAATCAAACGCGGCTGTTCAATTAGAACTGTTCATTCCTAATGCGATTTGTTGCTCAGTGACATAACGTTGCAAGTCGTCCAAAGTTTGCTGTTGGGCTGCGGTGAGCTCTTGCTGCCGACACTCCGCTAAAGCAGCATTAAATTTTTCAAATGTAAGTCCAGGCGATGCAGTTGCGGTTAATTTGGTCCGACAGAATTGCTGCCATTGTTCTGCTTCACTTTCATTTAATGATTCGGGCCAGTTACGCGCTCGGTAGCGAAACAGCATTTCCGGTAATCGCGAATCGTTAAAAGGTATCGATAACGTGCCCAATTGATCAGGAGCCGCTTCGCGGATCAGGGTCATTTTGTTTTTATCGCTGTCATCAAAGAAACCGCCGCCATATAAGCTGGCATCAACATCGTCTATCTCATCAAATGATTTCTGACTGAAAACTTTCTGCAATTTTTGCTGTAATGATTCACCAGCCTCACGTAGAAGTTGCAGATGTTTATGACTTAATTCCCGATCAATCTGCAGCCGCTCGGCAGCAGCATCATCCAGCGTAGCTGCAGGAACAATGACCGGACATTTATTGATATGCACGGTTTTGATTGCCGGACGCGAAACACCCTGGGGGAGATCTTTGGTTGGGGTAAATAACCATTGCCGAATGGTATCGGCATCCTGCTCCAGTAAAGCCGAAGGATCATGGCGCAGATCATAAACAATCACCCCATTATTGTTGTTTGGTTCTTTGGCTAGTGGCACTACCAGTGCCGTATTGCAGTATTCTGAAGGGTACATGCGTGAAGTATGTAATACCGGATCAGCCTGATGCAGGTTCAGTAATGGAGCGAGCTGCTGTTTTCGGCGTAACTGATAAATATAGTCATAAAGTTTTGGCTGACGATCTTTAATCAGTTTTGCCAATGCGATGGTGGCATACACATCCACTAATGCATCATGCGCACCCTGATGTTCAATACCGTTTGCAGCAGTTAAGGCTTCCAGACGAAAACTGGGCTGGCCGTCTTCACGATTAGGCCACTCGATTCCTTCCGGACGAAGAGCCCGGGTGAGACGCACCATATCAATAATGTCCCAGCGTGAATTACCGTTTTGCCATTCGCGGGCATAGGCATCGTAAAAATTACGAAACAGGGCGAAGCGGGTAAATTCATCATCAAATCGCAAACTGTTATAGCCCACACCGCAGGTACCTGGCTGTGACAGTTCATCATGAATTTGTTTAATGAATTCGGCCTCAGTCAGGCCTTCCTGTTGTGCTTTCTGTGGCGTGATGCCCGTTATTAAACTCGCCATTGGATGCGGTAATACATCGGCTGCCGGTTTGCAGTAAATCATCAATGGTTCACCGATGATATTCAGATCTTCATCGGTGCGCACGCCGGCGAACTGTAGTGGCCGATCAAATCGTGGATCGGTGCCAGTCGTCTCATAATCGTGCCAGTACAGCGTATTCATTTATAAGCTCGCCAAAACCAGCTCTGCTGCTGCCAGAGTGGCTTCAATTTCATCATCACCATGTGCAGCAGAGACAAAGCCTGCTTCAAATGCTGAAGGTGCAAGATAGACCCCACGATCCAGCATGCCGTGATAAAACTTTTTAAAACGTTCCTGATCACATTGGGTGACCTGCTCAAAAAACTCAATGTTGGCTTCTTCGGTAAAGAAAAAGCCAAACATGCCACCAACATAATTGATACTCATCGGAATACCGGCCGCATCGGCTTTTTGTTTCAAGCCATTAGCTAATTTAGCTGTCTGTTGACTGAGGTGATCATGAAAGCCGGGTTGTTGTACCAGCTTCAAAGTTGCAAGGCCAGCTGCCATTGCTACTGGATTCCCTGATAATGTACCTGCTTGATATACCGGACCAAGCGGTGCAATAGAATGCATCACATCTTTACGTCCACCAAAAGCTCCAACCGGTAAACCACCACCGACTACTTTACCCAGCGTAGTGAGATCAGGTTTGATTCCATAATGTTGCTGCGCACCGCCCAAAGCGACCCGGAAACCGGTCATGACTTCATCAAAAATCAGCAGACTGCCGTATTGATCACAGACTTCGCGCAAGCCTTCGAGAAAACCCGGAATCGGTGGAATACAGTTCATATTTCCGGCAACCGGCTCGACAATAATGCAGGCAACCTGATCACCGATTTCAGCAAAACATTGGTTGACTGATTCCATATCGTTGTAGCGTAAGGTAATGGTGTGCTCGGCAATCGCTTTAGGCACTCCAGCAGAAGAAGGTTCTCCTAGGGTTAATGCACCACTGCCAGCTTTGACTAATAACGAGTCTGCGTGACCGTGGTAACAGCCTTCAAACTTAACGATTTTGTCACGACCGGTATGGCCGCGAGCCAGACGAATGGCACTCATGGTCGCTTCAGTACCGGAGCTGACCATACGCACCATTTCCATTGAAGGCACTAATTCACAGAGTAAATCTGCCATTTCAGTTTCAATTGCTGTGGGCGCGCCATATCCCAGACCGTTTGCACACATTAGCTGAACGGCCTCAATAACTTGCGGATGCGCATGACCGGCAATCATTGGTCCCCATGAGCCGATATAATCAATATAATTTTTACCTTCAACATCGGTAAGCCAGGCGCCTTTTGCGCTGCTGAAAAATACCGGATCACCGCCGACACCTTTGAATGCACGGACGGGTGAATTGACGCCACCCGGGATATGTTTTTGAGCCTGAAGGAAAAGTTGTTGATTGCTTTGCGCTTGCATTTACAGAGTCCTGATTTGATGATGTGCGATAATTGTAGGTCAATTTGATTTCTCATAGTCGCAACAAACAATGTCGGCTATGAAAGTTCAATAGGCCTTAGCCTATCACAGCGAGATAACTGACCCGACATGAGCCTGAAACTGCGTTTATTGATCATTGTAACCTTGATCCTGGTATTCAACTTTGTCGCCGCTGGCTATTTTATGATTCAGAATGCCCGTCAGGCAGTAGCGGCCGAAATGGCATCCAGTACTCAGTTGGCACGTGGATTATTGATCAATGCCTTGCCGACCTTACGTTTTTCCAACGACTTGAGCGAGCGGGTAACCCTGATTGTTGACAGTGTGCGTCATACAAGACACATCCGCGCCTGGTTTGAAGACATGAACGGCCAACCGTTAATCGGCCATGAAGAGGGAGTACCGTTTACCAACCGGCCGGATGCGCCGGACTGGTTTATCCGTTTGATGGAACCTGAAGCGGTGGCGTTCCGACGACTTATTACCCGCGGCAGTCAATCGTATGGTTATCTGGTGGTTGAGGCCGATCCAAGTGATGAAGTCACTGAAGTATGGCGGGATATGGAAACCCTGCTATTGCTGGGACTGTTTTTTCTGACGGTAATATCCACTCTTATTTATATGGCGTTATTACACGGTTTAAGGCCATTGCAGCAATTAGCCGATGCATTGGGCAGGCTTGAGAAAGGTGATTTTCATGCGCGCGTTGATACAGGAGGCGCCAAGGAGTTAAAGCCGATTCAGATTCGTTTCAATCATATGGCTGATGTGTTGGATACCACAATGGCTGAAAACCATGCATTGGCGGGCAATATGCTGACCTTGCAGGAATCTGAACGGCGTGATCTGGCGCGTGAACTGCACGATGAGTTGGCCCCATGTCTGTTTGGTATTCGAGTGGATCTTGCAGAAATTGAACGCATTGCCATTGAAAACAAATTGCCGGACGTCGAAGAAAAAGTCAGCTCGGTCAAATTAATTACCAGCCATATTCAGTCTTTGGTTCGTAAAATGCTCAGCCGCTTGCGGCCCATGACGCTTGATGATCTGGGGCTGGCAGAAGCCTTACGTGATATGTTGCACAACTGGCGGGATCGTCAGCCTGAAATTGATTGGGAATGGGATTTTATTGGAGATTTCACGGGACTCCCAGACACTCTGCAAGTGACGGTTTATCGAGTGGTGCAGGAATGTACCACCAACTGTGTCCGCCATGCTGAAGCCAGCCATGTGCGGGTTGAAGTGAAGCGTGAGAAACAACATATAAAAGTAACGGTTACCGATGATGGTAAGGGTTTGGATACTTCTGCAGTCAAAGGTTTTGGTTTAATCGGAATGCGTGAAAGGGTCTCGGCATTAGGTGGTAAGATTGCGTTTGATACTGCCGAAGGCCAGGGTTTGCAGGTACGGGTAATGATCCCTTTGAAGAGTGAAAATAAAAAATGAAACAGAACATCACAATCCTAGTGGTAGACGATCATCCGATTGTCAGAGCGGGCTGTCGGCAATTGATTCAGCAAATTCCATCGGCCAAAGTTGTAGAAGCTGAAACTGGAGAAGAAGGCTACCGACTGTTTCAGGAGTTGTATCCCGATATGGTATTACTGGATATCACACTTCCTGGTGTCGGTGGCTTGGAAGTATTACGCCGCATCCGGGCGAATCGCGACACGGCCAAGGTGTTAATGTTCAGCATGCATGAAGATCCGGTTTTTGCTTCCCGTGCCATGCAGGCTGGAGCACGCGGTTACATCACCAAGAACAATGCCGCTGATCATCTGGTCGAAGCGGTCAGTAAAGTGCTGGAAGGTAAAATTTATCTGAGCCCTGATATGGCGCAGCAGCTGGCGATGTTGAATATTGATGCCGGTACCAGTGCCTTAAGTGATCTTTCCCGTCGTGAACTGGAGATATTACGTTTACTGGGTGAAGGTAAAAGTATGAATGAAATTTCCGACGTGTTAGGTATTAGTTATAAAACTGTCGCAAATAACCTGACACAGATTAAAGGTAAGCTGGATATCAACAAAACAGCTGAGTTAATGCGCTTTGCAATAAGCCATGGTTTATCGTCGTAAAGCCCTGTTTTTGCTTGTATGTTTTTGAAAAGGAACATATTCCCGTTTTAATAGGAGAAGTCGCTCATGGCGAATGGTCTTGCGTTCAGTACTATTTGCAACAAGTCCATAGGAATGTTCAGCTTCTATAGTCTTATATTTCTCTCTCCTTCTATGAAGGTTTTAGCCAGACCCTTGGGTCTGGCTTTTTTTTTGCCTGTCATTTGCACTTTTTTCCAACTTATTCGTCTAAATGATAAGAGATCGCATTTAGGCTTCCCACTGTGCGTATTCTCTTGATAAGATGTCGCTTTCATTTCCACCGCCGACATCCGGTAACACAAGGAAAATTTTATGCAATTTAATTTCAGCCGACTATGCTGCCTGCTGGGCATCTGGTTGGTGCCTTCATTCACCTATGCTGGCGCATTGGATCAAGCTGTTGACCAACAGGTTCAGACTGATATTGCCGCCCAGCGTACTCAGCAGCAAATTGATAGTCTTGATGATGAAACCCGTGAACTGCTGGCGGAATATCGCAGTGTGCTCAATCAGAAAGAAAGTCTGGCGGCTTATAACAGCCAACTTGAACAGCTGGTTTCTTCTCAACAGGACGAACTGGTATTAATCGAAGAGCAGTTAGCGAATATTGATACCACCCAACGTGATATCACGCCGTTGATGATTAAAATGGTCGAAGTGCTTGAACAATTCGTGGAATTGGATACGCCATTTTTACCTGAAGAACGTAACAGCCGCGTAGCACAGTTGAAAGAGATGATGGATCGCGCGGATGTGAATCTGTCAGAAAAATACCGCCGCATTCTGGAAGCCTATCAGGTGGAGACAGAATATGGTCGTACCCTTGAAGCCTATCAAGGTGAACTGGATACCGAAGATCGAAATCGTACCGTGGATTTTCTCAGAGTTGGCCGTGTCGGCTTGTATTACCTGACATTGGATCAAATGGAAGCCGGTATGTGGGATCAGGAAACTCAAAGCTGGCAGCAGCTTCCACGTGATTCTGTTCAATCTGTTATTCAGGGTCTGAAAGTGGCACGTAAACAATTGCCACCTGATTTATTAACCCTGCCGGTCAAAACGCCAGAGGCAAACCAATGAGAAGCATGTCTATTTTTATTATTTCCTTAATGGCCTTGCCTCTTACTGTCATGGCCGCTGATAAACCAGCCAATCTCGATCAGTTGCTGGAACAGGTCAAGCGTGAACGTGTAATAGAACAGGAACAGAATCGCATTCGTGAAACAGAATTTCTTGAAGCACGTGATCGTCAGGCCGAGTTGTTGCAACAAGCCAAAGCAGACTTAGCTGCCGAAGAACGTCGTACCGAAACATTGAATGAACAGTTTGAAGAAAACGAATTCAAATTAGCGGAACAGGAGTCCTTATTACAAGAACGTTCCGGCTCACTGGGTGAGTTGTTTGGTACGGTTCGCCAAATGGCCAATGACAGTCGTGCAGTGATTGAATCTTCAATGACCAGTGTGCAATATCCAGAACGAATCGCTTTTTTGACGGAATTAAGTGAACGTAAACAACAGCCTAGTATCGATGAGTTACGTGAGCTGTGGTTAGTGTTGCAACATGAAATGACGCATTCGGGCAAAGTAGTACAGTTTCCCGCTCAGGTGATCACGGCAAATGGTGAAGTTGCTGATCGTAATGTGACTCGGGTAGGTGTGTTTACTGCCTTCAGTGACGGCAAGTTTCTGCGTTATATGCCAGAAAATCGTAATCTGGTGGAATTAGCCAGACAACCAGTTGAGCGCCTTCGCGATCTTATGGAAGAGTTTGAAACCAGTGAAGCCGGAGCTTTAAAAACTGCTGTAGTAGACCCGACGCGGGGTGCGATCATGGCCTTGCTGGTGCAAACACCTAATTTGCAAGAACGCATTAAACAAGGCGGCTGGATTGGTTACATCATTCTGATCCTGGGAGCAATTGGGTTGTTGATTGCACTGATTCGTTTCGTAACGTTGATGCGTATGGAACGGGGGGTCAGTAAACAACAGAAGACCCAGGAATTGAATATGAAAAACCCACTGGGACGGATTCTGTCGGTTTACAGTGACAAGATTGCTCAGGATGTGGAAACTCTTTCACTTAAGCTGGATGAAGCTATCCTCAGAGAAACGCCAAGTATCGAGCGTGGCCTGATTACCTTGGCGATTTTGGCCGCAGTCGCGCCGATGCTGGGTTTATTGGGTACAGTTTCCGGCATGATTGAAACCTTCCAGTCGATTACGCTGTTTGGTACCGGTGATCCGAAACTGATGTCTGGTGGTATTTCACAGGCTCTGGTCACCACGGAACTTGGTTTGGCCGTTGCGATTCCTATTCTATTAATTCATAGCGCTTTATCGAGCAAAAGTAATCGTTTGATTCAGATCCTTGATGAAGAAAGTGCAGCAATCGTTGCTCGTAACGCTGAAACAAAAACTTTGCAACGCGATGGATAATCTATTTCAGATACAACTGCTGATGGAAAGCGGCGGCACCGTGCTGTGGCTTATTCTGCTGGCGTCTATTCTGATGTGGACGTTGATTATCGAGCGCTATGTGTTTATTTGGTTTCTGCATCCGCGTGAAGTTCGCAAGATGATGGATGAGTGGCATCAGCGAGATGATCTGGCCAGTTGGTATGCCCAGCAAATCCGTCAGGGCATGATTGCTGAAAGTCAGGTGATGCTGGAGCGTTTTCTGATTCTGATTCGTACCCTGACAGTGGCGTTACCGATGCTGGGATTGCTGGGCACGGTAAATGGCATGATTCAGACCTTTGATGTTATGACTGTATTTGGAACCGGCAACACACGTGGTATGGCCGGTGGTATTTCAGTGGCATTAATAACAACGATGGGTGGTTTGCTGACCGCTTTATCAGGGCTCTATTTCATTACTCAGCTGGAACAGCGTGTTGCCAGAGAAGTAAATAACGTGGCTGACGCCCTACGCAGAGATTAGGAAAGTTTATGCGAAAACGACATTCCCGCCGTCAAAGTGGCGGTATAGCTGAAATCAACATGACACCATTAATTGATATGGTGTTTATCCTGTTGATCTTTTTTATTGTGACCACTTCTTTTGTGAAAGAAACCGGGGTGGATGTAAACCGCCCATCGGCAAAAACAGCAGTGGAGAAAGAACGCGCTAATATCCTGATATCGATACGTGAAAATGATGAAATCTGGATGGATCAACGACAGATAGATCGTCGTGCAGTGCGTGCCAATGTAGAGCGTATGTACGCGGAAAACCCGGAAGGTTCAGTCATTATTCTGGCCGATGAAGAAGCCAAAACCGGCTTATTGATTGAAGTCATGGATCAGGCACGTTTGGCGGGAGTTGCGAATGTCTCAATTGCTGCTGAACGAGACTAGTCGCGGAGAATCACCTTCTATGCGTATCTTTATTGGGTTATTGCTGGCGATTTTGGTCAATTATGGCTTGTTCACCTTGATGAAAGAAATGACCACGTCAGATAGCAGTCTTTATCGGGATGATAATGAAATGCTGGTGCTGGACTTTGTGCGTTTGAAACAGGAAGAAACCCAACCTGAAACAATCAAGCGTGAAATCCCCAAAAAACCACCACCGCCGGAAGAGCCGCCACCACCAACTCCGACTACAGCTCCTAAAATGACGCAGCCGGATGTGCAGCAACCGCAGATGGATATGCCGAAAATAGATATCCCATTGAATATTGCCGGTCAGCCGTATCTGGGTGATTTCAGTGCTGAACCGGCACCCGCGCCGTCTCCTACGCCGGTGCAGGGACCGCAGATGGATGATGAGGTCGTGCCACTGGTTCGAATTCCGCCGAACTATCCACGTGTCGCGCAGCGGCGGGGTATTGAAGGCGTGGTGACAGTAGTATTCACCATCACCCGTGATGGTCGGGTAAAAGATCCTGAAGTGGTTTCTGCCAGTCCTGAGAATGTATTTGATAATGCAGCGAAGACGGCTATTCTCAAATGGAAATTCAAGCCTAAAGTTGTCGATGGTGAGCCGGTTGAACGCCGAGCGACCCAGGAAATCGAATTTAAGTTGGCCAGATAAACATGAAGAAACTTACGCAAAAATTCGCTTTGATGACGCTGGTTGCCTGTCTTGCATTGCCATTAATCTCAATGGCTGAAGATGAGTACCTGCTCAGTGAAGCTACCTACAAATCGCTTAATGCTGCTCAGGAAAAAATGGAAAAGCAGCAATATCGTCAGGCAGAAGCGGATTTGAAAAAGCTGGTCGGTGAAACCGATGCAGGAAGTTACGAAAGAGCAGTCGTTTTGCAAACTCTGGGGTATTTATACTCTGAAACCGAAGAGTACAAACTGGCAGCAGAACAGTTTGAAGATGCCCTCGCACTGAATGCACTGCCGGAGGATGTCACCCACAATCTGCGCTATAACCTTGCCCAGTTATTAATCAGCGATGGTGCGTATCAGAAAGGCATCGACCTGCTGACACAATGGTTGAACAAAGAACCTCAGGCGAACAGCAGTGCCTATGTGTTACTGGCAACGGCCTATTACCAGATAAATCAGTTTACCAATGCCGTTGAGGCCATTCGTACTGCTATTCAGCGTGATAATTCCCCGAAAGAAAATTGGTACCGACTGCAATTGTCTGCACATATGGAAATGCAGCAATACAACCAAGCCATTAATGTACTGGAGATTCTGATTGAACGTTTTCCAGTCAATAAAACTTATTGGGACCAATTGGCAGCTCTCTATGCCCAACAGGAAAAACGGCTGACCTCGCTGGCCGTACAGATGCTGGCCAAGCGGCTGAATCTTGGTGACAAAGACACCGTATTGCGCCTGGCAAATATGTATCGCTATCTGAATATCCCTTATAAATCGGCCCAGTTACTGCAGAAATCTATGGATGATGGGGTGATAGAGCGTAATTTTAAAAATCTTGAATCACTGGCTGACAGTTGGTTAGCTGCCAGAGAAAATGAAAATGCCACTCAGGTGTTAGCCCAAATGCAATCAATGGATTCCTCAGGCGAAACCGACCTGAAACTGGCCAGAGTATTTATCAGCATGGAACAGTGGGATGAAGCTGCTGGACCGCTTCAGCAAAGTCTGGAAAAATTACCTGAAGCAAAACGCGGCCAGGCCTGGATGCTCTCTGGTATGGTCAACTACCATTTGGGCAATATGCAGCAGTCAGAGCAACATCTTAATCGTGCACTGGCTTACACCGAAGTCCGTAATCAGGCTTCGCAATGGTTAAGACATCTGCAAAATACCCGTAAAGATAACGAAGATGCCTGAAACTTCATTGGCCGAACTCAAAACCCAACTGGTTCAACATTACCGTTGGCTGCGTCAATACGGTTGCAACGATTCACATAGTGGCAATGCTTCTTTTCGCTGGCATAATCAGATTTGGGTGACGCCTACAGGCTGTTGTGCCGATACCTTGACACCGGAAATGCTGGTGCCCTGTGATATTGACGGCCAATGCGGGGAAGGCGCCTCACTGGATGCTCCGCTGCACCTGGCAACTTATCAGCATAATCCCAATACTCGAGCCGTTATTCATAGTCATGGGCCGCATGCGATTGCGATGACGATGAATGGTGAAGATTTTATCCCGGTGGATTTTGAAGGGCAGTATTATTTTTCGACCATCCCGGTTATTTCAATTGACTATGCCGAGTACATAGAGAAATCACCAATGGCAGTGGCGCAGGGGCTGGCCCGTCATAAAGTTGTCATTGTTCGGGGGCATGGTGTTTATGCCTGCGCGGAAACCATCAATTTGGCCTATAAATGGAGCTGCTCGGTAGAGCTTTCTGCCAAAACGGCCTGGCTTGCTGCCCAGCTATAATCTGCTTTAACGCGAAACCTATTTGTCCAAAACAAGTCAGATTAAATTCTTACAGCTATCCTCAAAGGGATTTTTGACCAATGACTGCCGAAAAAGCCGTATCTTTTTCCCACTCAGAACATAGATATTTACGTACACCACGATTGAATGCAAAAGAGCCGGAAGCTATTCGCAACGAACTCGCTGCCTATTTCAATGCAAATTTTGAGCGTTATGAATCGCTGTTTGACAACTTGAAATCAGAAGAAGGCTATTATCAGAAAAGTATTCCGCTTCGCCATCCGTTAATTTTTTATTTCGGCCATACGGCGACTTTTTTTGTTAATAAGCTTTTATTAGCCGGGTTATTGACTCAACGCATCAATCCTCGTTTTGAATCAATGTTCGCGGTTGGTGTGGATGAAATGAGCTGGGATGATCTTAATGATGATCATTATGACTGGCCTTCAGTAGCGGAAGTAAAAGCCTATCGGCAACAAGTGAAAAAAGTCGTTAATCAGCTTATTCAAAAAGCCCCTCTGCAATTACCTATCAACTGGGACAACCCATGGTGGGCCATCATGATGGGGATTGAACATGAACAGATCCATCTGGAAACTTCATCAGTATTAATTCGTCAGCAGCAATTACAGTGGGTACAACCGCATTCGGCGTGGCCGGCATGTGATATTTCCGGATCAGCTCCTGAGAACACAGTTTTGCCAGTGGATGCTGGTCAGGTAAAACTGGGCAAGTCCTTTGATGATGAGTATTACGGCTGGGATAATGAATATGGTCAACATCAGGCAGAAGTACCAGCCTTTCAATCTGCCAAATATCTGGTCAGTAATCATGAGTTTTTAGCCTTTGTTGAAGCGGGCGGATACCAGCAGTCACAATACTGGCAGCAGGAAGGGCTGCAATGGCGGGAATTTACACAAGCTGAATATCCCACATTCTGGCTAAAAACCGATCAGGGCTGGCAATTGCGGTTAATGGCTGAGGTTGTGCCAATGCGCTGGGATTGGCCTGCAGAAGTAAACTATCATGAAGCCAAGGCATTCTGTGCATGGAAGTCTGAACAAACCGGTGAAACTGTACGCCTGCCTACCGAGGATGAATGGTATCGTCTGGTTGATGTTGCTGGTATCGAAGAACTGGACGAGAATGCAGCCTCCGCCAATATTCATTTGGATCATTTTGCCTCCTCCTGTCCGGTAAATCATTTTGCACAGGGTGAATTTTATGACGTCAGAGGCAATGTCTGGCAATGGACTGAAACGCCGATTTATCCATTCGATGGATCACAGGTTCACCGCCTGTATGATGATTTCACCACGCCGACATATGATGGAAAACATAATCTGATAAAAGGTGGCAGCTGGATTTCCTGTGGCAATGAAAGCCGTTTATCATCCCGTTATGCGTTCAGACGTCACTTTTTTCAGCATGCAGGATTCCGTTATGTGGTATCGGATGCGCCAGTGGTGAATCTGGATTCTAACTATGAAACCGACAAAATGTTGTCGGAATATGCTGAATTCCACTACGGTGAAAGTTATTTTGATGTGCCTAACTTTCAAAAAGCCATCGCCCGGATGGCTATTGAGAAGATGGGGGATAAACCCGCAAGACACGCGCTTGATCTTGGCTGTGCGGTTGGTCGTGCCAGTTTCGAATTAGCCAGGCATTTTGATCGGGTCACAGGGGTTGATTTCTCGGCACGGCTGATCAATCTCGGTGTCCAGCTCAAGCGTGATGGCGTCATCCGTTATGCCATAGCCGATGAAGGTGATTTATTACTGTATCGCGAACAACGGCTGGAAAACTTTGGTTTGGAAGATACCGCGCATAAAGTTGATTTTATGCAGGGCGATGCCTGTAATTTAAAAGCGGTCTACCAAGGCTATGATTTGATTTTAGCGGCTAATTTACTAGACCGCTTGTATGACCCGATATTATTTTTAAAACACATACATGAACGAATTAATGTGGGGGGCTTGTTAGTGTTAGCCTCGCCCTATACATGGCTGGAAGAACACACGGATAAAGCCAATTGGCTGGGTGGATTCAAAAAAGACGGAGAAAGCTTTTCCACACTGGATGGCATCAAAAGCGTGTTGGAAAATCACTTTCAATTAATTGATGGGCCATTTTCGCAACCATTCGTACTCCGTGAAACCCGACGTAAATTCCAGCATACTCTGTCAGAGGTGACTATCTGGGAACGTCGAAATGTCGAAGATTGATTTTGATCAGCAAATAGATCGCAGCGGCACGTATAGCCTTAAATACGATGCCCGCCAGCGATTGTTTGGCCGCGAAGATGCCATTCCGTTATGGGTGGCAGATATGGATTTTGCTGCCCCTGAGTCGGTAACAAAAGCGTTGACTGTCAGGGCCCAGCATCCACTTTATGGCTACAGTGAATATCCTGAAGCGTTGTATCAGGCCACCCAGGAGTGGTTTTTACGACGTCATCATTGGCATATTGACGCTGAACATATCCTGATTTGTCCGGGAGTCGTGCCATCATTGCATGCCACCATCATGGCGCTCACCGAAAAGCATGATCAGGTCATAGCCCAGCCACCGGTATATTTTCCCTTTTTCTCGGCGGTGACTGAGACCCAGCGGAATCTGCTATTGAATCCATTGCAGCTGGTGGATGATTATTATCAGATTAACTTTGCTGAGTTGGCCGAACAGGCTGCAGCAGGGGCCAAAATGCTGTTGCTTTGCTCACCACATAACCCGGGTGGTCGGGTGTGGAGCGAGTCTGAACTGCAACAGCTACTGGATATTGCCAGGCAAAATCAATTGATTATTGTAAGCGATGAAATTCATGCCGATCTGGTCTTATCGGGTCAGAAGCATATTCCGTTGGCAACACTAGCGGATGATGTGCCCATGGTGACCGCTGTATCGGCCAGCAAAACATTTAATATTGCCGGGCTTGGGATGTCGATGTTGATAGTCCCTGATAATCAGCATAAAAAAGCGATTGAATCGGTGTTTAACTCCTGGCATGTCAGTGCTGCCAATCCGTTCAGTATTGAAGCAACGATAGCCGCCTACCGGCATGGAGAACAGTGGCTGGATGAACTGTTGTTGTACCTGCAGCAAACCTACCACTGGGTACAGCAATTTTTTGCTGAAAAGCTACCGAAGATACGAATATTGGATTTACAATCAACCTATTTATTATGGCTTGATTGCCGTGAACTAATGCTTAATGACAAACAACTCAGAAGCTTTTTTGTTCAACAGGCGGGTGTGGCGATGAACCCCGGTGTGATGTTTGGCGATGCCGGCAGTGGTTTTATGCGAATGAATATTGCCGCGCCAAGGGCAATGATTGAACAAGCCTGTCAGCAAATCGTTTCTGCCTGGGAAAGCGCGAAATGAAGCTTTACTAAGAACAGTAGAACTTAACAAAAGATTTTACTTCAACGCGATGAGGTTTGTGATGCAACAGACTATTGGGGATGCCGCAGGCAAAATCTGGCAATATTTACAAAAAAATGGGGCGACCAGCATTACCAAGCTGGCTACCGAGTGTGGTCTTGATATCAAAATGGTACAAAGAGCCATTGGCTGGCTGGCGAGGGAAGATAAACTGATCTCAGTGCAAAAAGGCCGTAGCGAAATTATCAGTCTTAAAGAAAGTTAATTATCCGTCAGGTTCTGTTTGACACTAAATGCGCCACGAACGCTACCCACGCTAAATCCCGTGGCCTGATCATCAGGATAGTGTTTTTTCAACTTGGCCTGGATAGGCTCCGGTATCTTTTCACCGTGGCAGGTGACGCAGACTAAATCGGTACCAATCGCTTTCATCATGCGCCATTGTTTAACGCCGTCTGTTTCCACCTGCTCACTGAAACTGAGCTTTTTAATAATTTCACCTTTTTCCAGGCGTTTTTCAAAACTTCTTAAAACAGTTTTTTCCCATTCATCAGGCTTATTTTCAGGGTTACGGATCTTCAGAGCGGTACGACTGACATCAAGATTGTATTTGGTGGAAACCTGTTCGGCCACTCTGGGAGCAATATCTTTACAAACAGCAATAGTTTTCACTGAACCATCTGTTTGCATGGATAACATCAATGCTGATTTGAGTGTTTCGGCAAATTCTTTTATCGCCGCATTGGCCTGGGTTTCAAACTGTTTAGCGTTATCAGCCTGAACTGAAAAGGCAAATAACAAGATTGTGATAAAAAAAACTGGCCGAATATTCATCTTCGTGCTCCACACTGAGTCGATAAAATAGATGTCCTTGGATAACGATAACTTTCTCCTCCATGGCGGGAGAAGAAAACCTTGTTCGCGAGGTTCAGAGAATCAAAATGCTTTTTGTCAGTGAACCATAGCCGTTATTTAATATGCAACATTGATCATCCCCTCAGGCATTCATAACGACACTTTATTTAGCCCTAAATTGAAAATGATAAGTAAGGTTAAATATTAGCATCTAATTATATGTGATGGGGGCTGCGTTATTTTGTTCCAATCGCCAGGATGCTTGTACATCCTGCTTTTATCCTGCTAACCTTCGGGCAACTTGATTTTTTTGACTAAGAGAAAATGACCAATATCTACGACGCTTCGGCAATTGAGGTTCTAACGGGATTGGATCCGGTCAGAAAACGACCCGGCATGTATACCGATACCACAAGGCCGAATCACCTGGCTCAGGAAGTCATTGATAACAGTGTCGATGAAGCCATTGCCGGTCACGCAACAAATATTGAAGTCATCCTGCATCCCGATAACTCGCTTGAAGTCATTGATGATGGACGGGGGATGCCGGTGGATATCCACCCTGAAGAAGGTGTGCCTGGGGTTGAGGTAATTCTGACCCGGCTGCATGCCGGGGGTAAATTTTCCAATAAAAATTATCGTTTCTCAGGTGGTTTGCATGGCGTCGGTGTCTCTGTCGTCAATGCCTTATCCAAACGACTGGAAGTGAATATCCGTCGTGATGGCATCAGCTACAGCATTGCTTTTGAAAATGGTCTGTTAGTTGAGCCTTTAACTGAAACCGGGACAGTCGGCAAAAAAAATACCGGTACTAGCGTCAGGTTCTGGCCAGATACCAGTTTCTTTGATGCACCAAAGTTTCTGGTCTCACGTCTGCGCCATGTTTTGCGAGCCAAAGCGGTATTATGCCCCGGTTTAGTGGTTACCTTTGAAGATTTAAGTGGTGCCGAAAAACAAAATGATCGCTGGTGTTATGAAGATGGCCTGAACAGTTATCTCGCCAATGCGATGACCGATGTGCCCTGCGTCCCAGCCAAACCGTTTGTTGGCCATTTTGCCGATGAAGATCAGGAAGTCGACTGGGCCCTGATGTGGCAGCTTGAACCGGCAGAGGTGATTGCAGAAAGTTACGTCAATCTTATCCCGACCGCACAGGGGGGGACGCATGTAAACGGATTACGCTCAGGTCTGCTCGATGCTTTGCGTGAGTTTTGCGAGTTTCGCAGCCTGTTGCCACGCGGCGTAAAACTATCGGCCGAAGATATCTGGGAACGCTGCAGTTACGTATTATCAGTCAAATTGCAGGATCCCCAGTTTTCCGGCCAGACGAAAGAACGTCTGTCTTCCAGGCAATGTGCCGGGTTTGTTGCCGGTGCAGTAAAAGATTCGTTCAGCCTATGGCTCAACCATCATATTGAAGATGGTGAAAAAATAGCCGAGCTGGCCATTAACAATGCTCAATCACGTTTAAAACAGGCAAAAAAAGTTGTACGTAAACGGGTGCAATCCGGTCCGGCACTTCCCGGTAAACTGGCGGACTGTACTTCTCAGGATCCATCTCGCACTGAACTGTTTCTGGTGGAAGGGGATTCTGCTGGTGGCAGTGCCAAACAGGGCCGAGACCGTGTATTTCAGGCTATCATGCCGTTACGCGGTAAGATTCTGAATACCTGGGAAGTCGAAGCCTCACAGGTGTTGGCTTCACAGGAAGTTCATGACATCGCTGTTGCAGTAGGTGTTGATCCTGGTTCGGATGATCTTACCGGACTGCGTTACGGCAAAATCTGTATTCTTGCCGATGCTGACTCGGATGGTGCGCATATCGCCACATTGTTATGTGCGTTATTTGTCCGACATTTCCGGCCACTGGTCGAAGCCGGACATATCTGTGTGGCGATGCCACCGCTGTATCGGATTGATGTCGGCAAACAGGTGTTTTACGCACTGGATGATGAAGAGCGACAAATCATTCTGGACCGTATCGAACGAGATAAAATTAAAGGCAAAGTCAGTACCCAGCGTTTTAAAGGTCTGGGCGAGATGAATCCTTTGCAATTACGTGAAACTACCATGGCTCCCGATACACGCCGGCTGATTCGACTCACCATTGACGCCGATGATGATACGTTTATGACGCTTGATAAACTGCTGGCCAAGAAACGTGCTGGTGATCGAAAAGTCTGGCTGGAACAGCATGGCGATTTAGCTGATGGTTTAATCTGAACTGAGAATTTTGAATGAGCACTATAGTTGACGATCTGGAACAGCAACCGCTTCGGGATTTTACCGAAAAGGCCTATCTGGGATATTCCATGTACGTCATTCTGGATCGTGCCTTGCCGCATCTGGCTGATGGTCTTAAACCGGTCCAGCGACGCATTGTTTATGCGATGTCCGAGTTAGGCCTCAGTGCTGTATCCAAACATAAAAAATCCGCTCGTACCGTCGGTGACGTATTAGGTAAGTATCATCCGCATGGTGATTCGGCCTGTTATGAAGCCATGGTGCTAATGGCTCAGCCATTCTCCTATCGTTATACCCTTATTGACGGTCAGGGTAACTGGGGCTCAATGGATGATCCCAAATCGTTTGCTGCCATGCGTTATACCGAAGCACGTCTGGCACCTTACGCCCAAACATTATTAACTGAGCTGGGGCAGGGCACGGTCGAATGGATGCCCAATTTTGATGGCACCATGGATGAGCCACAGCTGTTGCCTGCACGACTCCCTAATGTATTGTTGAATGGGGCCACCGGTATTGCCGTGGGCATGGCAACCGATATCCTGCCGCACAACCTGCGGGAAGTGGTAAATGCCTGCCTGTTATTACTGAAATCACCCAAAAGTACGTTAGATGATCTGTTAACTGAAATTCAGGGACCGGATTTCCCCACCGGCGGTGAAATCGTCTCGCCTCAAGCTGAAATCCGTCGCATCTACGAAACCGGACATGGTTCAATTCGTCAACGTGCCGCCTATAAAGTTGAAGACAACGAAGTAGTGATTCATGCGCTGCCATATCAGACTTCCGGTGCCAAAGTGCTGGAGCAGATCGCCGCACAGATGAACAACAAAAAGCTGCCAATGGTTGCGGATTTACGTGATGAATCCGATCACGAACAGGCGGTGCGTCTGGTGATAGTGCCGCGTTCCAATCGGGTGGATATTGAAAGTCTGATGTCGCATCTGTTTGCTACCACTGATCTGGAGCGCAGCTACCGCGTCAATATGAACATGATCGGCCTGGATGGTCGGCCGCAGGTTAAAAACCTGCTGCAGATGCTCAGCGAATGGTTAACCTATCGAATTCAAACAGTACGCCGCCGCTTACAGTATCGTCTGGATAAAGTGCTGGATCGCATGCATGTGCTGGAAGGCCTGCTGGTTGCTTATCTGAATATAGATGAAGTCATTGCCATTATCCGTTATGAGGATGATCCCAAAGCCGAGTTAATGGCCCGATTCAGTCTTAGTGATCGCCAGGCCGAATCGATTCTCGAATTACGTTTGCGTCATTTGGCCAAACTGGAAGAAATGAAGCTCAAAGGCGAAATGGATGAGCTCAGCAAGGAACGTAAATCTCTGGAATTATTACTGAGTTCGGAAACTCGTTTGAAATCGTTGATCCGCAAGGAACTGACAGCTGATGCCGAAAAATATGGTGATGACCGTCGTAGCGAAATCAAACAGCGTGATGCGGCCAAAGCACTCAGCGAAACCGAGTTATTACCCACAGAACCCCTGACAATTGTGTTATCGGCCAGTGGCTGGGTGCGGGCGGCTAAAGGCCATGATGTAGATCCGGGATCATTAAATTACCGAACCGGCGATCGCTATCTTGCATCGGTCAAAACCCGAAGTAACCAGCAGGTCGTGTTCCTGGATGAAAGCGGCCGTAGTTATTCACTGGCGGCGCATACCTTGCCATCAGCAAGAGGCCAGGGAGAACCGCTCAGTGGTCGATTGCAATCCGCGCCGGAAGTACGCTTTATTGCGGTGATTGCGGCTGAGAATGATCAGATGGTGTTGTTATCCAATACTGCTGGTTATGGTTTTGTCACTCGCTTTGATAACTTACTGGCTAAAAACAAAGCCGGTAAAGCTTTATTCAATCTGCCGGAAAAAGCGGCGTTATTACCACCATTGGTGGTCGATACAAAAATGCCGCAACAACTGGCGGTTGCTGCGGGTGATGGTCGGTTATTAGTCTTCCCAATCAGTGAAGTGCCAGAACTCAATAAAGGCAAAGGCGTCCGTTTAATCAATATTCCGCAGGCACGTTTCACCAGTGGCCAGGAATGGTTGCAATCGGTCACACTGGTTCCGGAAAATCACAGTCTGACGCTGCACGCCGGACGTCGTCATCTCACGCTGAAAACCGCTGATTTGCAACACTATGCCGGAGAGCGCGGCAAACGCGGACATAAGCTACCCCGAGGATTGCAAAAAGTCAGTTCCGTTGAAGTAGCCGAGTAAAAAGCTCGGTTACTTGGTATCCTATTAGGCTGAATTCACAATGCCTGATAGAGATGCTGGATATACCTTCTGATCATTTTTCCGTTACCGCTGTATTGCTGAAAAAAGTCAGTCAACACCGCTGGGCCAGACATTCCTGGTCTTTGCTGGGTGTCATTCCTGGTCTCAGCGAAACACAATTGTCCAATGCGCAGACCGAAGGTGAGCTGCATTATTATCCCGATCTGCATCTGCGTTTATTTCGGCATTATTGTGATAGCTATTATCAAAATCTGATGTCAGAACAGGCCAAGATTTATTTTATCGGCCGCTTGGAAAATGACCTGTTCACCCCGGTTTTACTAACCGTGGATTTCGATGAAGCCGCTTCCTATATGGAAGCTGGCGATCACGTGATGGAAGCAGCTTTGCCAGATGAATTATGTGTCTGGCTGGAACGCTTTCTGATCTATCACTATGCACCGGAAGCTCCCAAAAAGCGCCGTCGTGAAAGGTGGAAAGACAATGATGGAGGCGCTCGATGAAAGAAAAATCGGCATCCGAAAATTTTTTATCGCGCTGGTCCCGCCGTAAACAGCAAACCAATATTGAAGAAGAAACGGCAACTGAAAAATCAGCGCCTACCGAACAAAACCTGACAGATGAAACTGCACCAGCCAAAGAGTCAGCTGATTTGCCCCTTTGGCAACGTGAGAATGTTGATCCGGAAACCAAAAAACAGGCATTACGCGATTTATTTCGTAAACCGGGCTTTAATCAGACTGATGGGCTTGAAGAATACGAAAATGACTATAACTATCATGCTTTTGCTGGATTGGGCTCTGTAGTAACCCATGAAATGAAACGGGTGCTGGAACGTGAGCTGGCGCCAGATGAAACAGCTGAACAGCCAGCAGCGGCTGATCCTGCAGAAGATTCTGAACAGAATAACGACACAAAACCGCGAAATAATCGCGACGAGGAGGATAACCCCATTGCATAACGTGGTTTTGGAAGCAGGCCGAATTGAAATTCATCCGGTGCAATTGATTGAGTTTGAATCCCGTGGTCGTTTACTGATTATTGGCAGTGCCGAGGCTGTTTCTGCCGTGGCAGCACATTGTCAGCCATTAACTATCAGTGCATGTGTGACCGACTCATCAACTGTTACAAGCGATGATGTGACCTTGTTAGCAGGTGAACTGGATAGCTTAACCGGCTGGCTGGGTGAATTTGATGCCGTAATTGCAGGGCAAACATTACGCTTTGATTTGGTATTGGATTTAACTGATTCGCCAATTCTCAAACAAAAAGTTTCGCCTTTAGGTTATTTCGCCCCCGGTGAAAATCAACAAGCTCTGGCCGAAGCCATACAGCAATTGCCCGATCTGATTGGTATTTTTGATAAACCGCGGTATTTCCAATACAAACCGAATATCTGTGCCCATTCGCGCCGTGGTATTCAAGGCTGTAATCAATGTCTTGAAGCCTGTCCCGCTGAAGCAATAAGCCATGCAGGTGACGAAGTTCGGGTAGATCCCAATTTATGCCAGGGTTGTGGCAGCTGTGTGGCCGTTTGCCCATCCGGTGCAATGAATTATGCGTTGCCAACGCTGGACGTTAGCCTTGAACGGTTACGTTCAATGATGCAGCAATATGACGAACTGGAAACCCAGCCACCGCATATTCTGATTCATGATGAATCCAATGCTCAAACCTTGTTGGAGATGCGCGGTCATGAACTCACTGACAATGTGATTACCTTCTCGATTGAAGAAGTTGGCGCATTGAGTATGCCATTCTGGCTGGCGGCGATGGCCTATGGCGCCGCTGGTGTCACGGTTTGGGATGCGCTCACCCATAGTGATCATGATTGGCAGGAATTGCAGCAGCAAATAACCTTAACCAACGAATTATTGAACGGCATGGGCTATTCAACCGCCATTCACTGGCATCAAGGCAATGATTTTACGGCCTTAAAATCCCACATCCAGCAGTTACCCAAAACAGAGGCTGCCACTCCAAGCCGCTTTGCCGGTATGGATAACAAGCGGCGGGTCAGTACCATGGCTTTGTCGCATCTGTATGAAAATGCCCCCTCACCTCAGGCAGAAATCAAACTGGAAAAACCGGCTCCCTTTGGGGAGATTCTGGTCGATAAACAAGCCTGTACATTATGTATGTCTTGCGTATCGGTCTGCCCGGTTGGGGCGTTGGTTGATGGCGTCGATAAACCGCAACTCAATTTTATTGAAGATTTATGTGTGCAATGCGGTATTTGTGAAACGGCCTGCCCTGAAAATGCCATCAGTCTGGCACCACGTTATTTGTATCAACGGGATCAGGCACGGCAAAAGCGTATTTTGCATGAAGAGGCGATTTTTCATTGCATCAGTTGTGCAAAACCGTTTGCCACTCAGAAAATGATCGACACGATTACCGCAAAATTAAAAGATCATCATATGTTTCAGGGCGCGGCGCTGGAACAGCTGAAGATGTGTGAGGATTGTCGTGTCAAAGCCATGTTCAAAAAAGGTTAACAAACGTGGAAGAAATTGAAGAAACTCAGTGGCGTGCCCAAACCTATGCGCTTTTAGCCAATTTGCTGGCAACGCCACCAGAGCAGGACTTGCTTGATAATATCAGCCGTTTGCAAGTCACTGAACCGGAAAGTCCTCTTGGTCAGGGCTGGCAGGCTTTGATCGATGCGGCAGCACACAACATTGCTGAACAAATCGCCGATGAATATCAATTATTGTTTATCGGACTGGCTCAGGGAGAGGTGATTCCATACGGGTCATATTACCAAAGCGGTTTTTTAAATGAAAAACCCCTGGCAAGATTACGTGTTGATCTCGGAAAACTGGGGTTGGAGCGGCAAGAGGATAAAGCTGAACCCGAAGATCATATCGCCGGTGAGTGTGATGTGATGCGACTTATCCTGTCAGCCAATGGCATCCCGGTCATTGACGATAAAGCCTTTTTTAATGCGCATTTACGCCCCTGGGCAGCCAAGTTCTTTACGGATTTGGCCAAGGCAAAAAGTGCCGTTTTTTATGCAGCCGTCGCATTATTGGGCAAACATTTCATAGAAGCGGAACTTCAACGACTCGAACAATGACAGATAGTTTGAATTTGCAGGCGAATCTCCTTGAACAGTAACCTCGTCTGCGCGATAATTAGGGCTCAATTTGTTGTCAACGTTGACAACCCCTTGCGTGTCACTGCACTGAATTTCATTCGGAGAAATCCATGACTGCAAAGCCATCAAATAGCCGCAGAGAATTTCTGCACAAATTGACCGCCACAATTGGTGGCACGGCAACGTTGGCTTTAACAGCAAATACGTTGCAAGCTGCTCCGCAAAAAATTGTACAAACTCCCGCCGAACCCGCTCCTGCTGCAAAAGGTTATCAACATACTGAGCATGTTGAAACTTACTACCAGCGTGCTGACTTTTAAAAGACTGACGTTATGAAACTGACTAAACGTGATCCGGCAGCCATTATCAGTGGTATCTCTGGCGTAAATCGTAGAACCTTTCTGAAAGGTTCAGGTATCGCGGCAGGTGGCGCAGCCTTTATGAGTTTGCTGCCTAATGCAATGATTCAGAAAGCCGAGGCAGCTGAAGGGCGGCAACCCGCATACGATGAAGGTGAAATCACCCGGGTTCGCAGTGTTTGCAGTCATTGCAGTGTAGGCTGCGGTGTCACCGCTGAAGTACAAAATGGCGTGTGGATTGGTCAGGAACCCAGCTTTGATCATCCTTTCAACCTTGGTTCGCATTGTGCCAAAGGTGCTTCAGTTCGTGAACATGGTCATGGTGACAAACGACTCAAATATCCAATGAAAAAAGTCGATGGCAAATGGCAGCGTGTGTCATGGGAACAAGCCATTGATGAAATCGGCACCCAGATGCTGAACATTCGCGAAACATCTGGTCCGGACTCAGTTTACTGGCTGGGGTCAGCAAAATTCAGCAATGAACAGGCTTATCTGTTCCGCAAATTTGCCGCGTTCTGGGGCACCAATAACGTTGATCATCAGGCGCGGATCTGTCATTCCACCACAGTTGCCGGTGTTGCAAACACCTGGGGCTACGGGGCAATGACTAATTCCTATAACGATATTCATAATTCCAAAGCAATTTTTATTATCGGTGCTAACCCGGCCGAGGCACATCCTGTTTCATTACAGCATATTTTCCGCGGTAAAGAGCGTGGTGCACCGGTTATCGTTGTTGATCCGCGTTTCAGCCGTACTGCTGCCCACGCCGATCAATTTATTCGTATTCGTAGCGGTTCTGATATCCCGTTTGTCTGGGGCATGCTCTGGCATATTTTTGAGAATGGCTGGGAAGATAAAAGCTTTATCGAACAGCGCGTTTACGGAATGGACGAAATCCGTAAGGAAGTCGCTAACTGGCCACCTGCTGAAGTTGAAAAGGTTTCCGGAGCCAAAGAAGCCGATGTTTATCAGGCGGCTAAAACCATGGCCGAACATCGTCCCGGCACTGTCATCTGGTGCATGGGCATAACCCAGCATACCGTTGGTAACAGCAATACCCGTGCTTTATGTATCCTGCAACTGGCGCTCGGTAATATGGGTGTTTCCGGTGGTGGGACCAATATTTTCCGTGGTCATGATAACGTTCAGGGTGCCACTGATTTTGGTGTGGTTTCTAATAGTCTTCCGGGTTATTACGGACTGGCTGAAGGTGCCTGGCAGCATTGGGCTCGTGTCTGGGATGTTGAGCTGGACTGGCTGAAACAAAAATTTGATCAGAGTAAATACGAAGAAATCGATGGCACGGCAGTGTCACCAATGTATACCAACGGTATAACAGTCTCTCGCTGGATCGATGGGGTGTTGGAAAACAAAGATAACATCGATCAGAATGATGCCATTAAAGCCATGGTGTTATGGGGACACGCACCCAACAGTCAGACGCGTGGCCCTGAAATGAAAAAAGCCATGGAAAAACTGGATCTGCTGGTAGTGGTTGATCCGTATCCTACTGTTTCAGCGGTAATGAACGATCGTACCGACGGTGTATACCTGTTACCGGCTGCAACACAGTTTGAAACTTATGGTTCATTGACGTCATCAAACCGCTCAGTGCAATGGCGTTTCCAGATTATCAAACCGCTGTTTGAGTCTTTGCCTGATCATACGATCATGTATAAATTCGCCAAAAAATTCGGTTTTGAAAAAGAGCTTTGTAATCAGATTACCGTGAATGGTGAAGAGCCATTAATTGAAGATATCACCCGTGAATACAACAGAGGCATGTGGGCAGTTGGGTACACCGGTCAATCACCAGAACGTCTCAAACTGCAATCGGAAAACCTGCATACCTTCAATACCACCACTTTGAAAGCTGAAGGCGGACCCTGTGATGGTGAGATTTATGGTCTTCCATGGCCATGCTGGGGACCACCGGAAATGAAACATCCTGGCAGCCATATTCTGTATGACAACTCGACACCGGTAGCAGAGGGTGGTGGTCCATTCCGTGCCCGCTTTGGTGTGGAACGTGATGGCGTTAATCTGTTATCCGAAGAAGGTTCCAGTACTGTGGGCGCTGAGCTTACCGATGGTTACCCTGAATTTACCGATGCGATGCTCAAAGAGCTGGGCTGGTGGGATGACCTGACCGCTGAGGAAAAAGCTGAAGCTGAGGGTAGAAACTGGAAAACTGATTTATCCGGTGGTATTCAGCGTGTAGCGATCAAACATGGCTGTGCACCCTATGGAAATGCCAAAGCGCGTGCCATCGTCTGGCAGTTCCCGGATCCAGTACCGATTCACCGCGAACCGCTTTATACAACACGTCGTGATTTGGTAGAGAAATATCCTACTTACGAAGATCGCCGCAGCTTCTATCGTCTGCCGACTCGCTATGGATCAATTCAAGCGACGGATTTTAGCAAAGACTTCCCATTGATTATGACCAGTGGTCGTTTGGTTGAATACGAAGGTGGTGGTGAAGAAACCCGCTCCAATCCATGGCTGGCTGAATTGCAGCAGGATATGTTTATTGAAATCAACCCGGTTGATGCGAACAATGCAGGTATCAGAAATGGTGAACAGGTTTGGGTCGATGGACCTGAAGGTGGCTCCATTAAAGTAATGGCCATGGTGACTGAACGTGTTGAACGGGGCGTTGTGTTTATGCCGTTCCACTTTGGTGGTCATTATCAGGGCAAGGATTTGATTGATAACTATCCTGAAGGCACTGTGCCACATGTTCGAGGTGAATCGTGTAACACCGTATTCACGTATGGTTATGACTCCGTAACGGCAATGCAGGAAACCAAAGTTTCTCTCTGTCGTGTCCGTGCTGCCTAATTAAGGGGATTGCTAAATGGCTCGAATGAAGTTTTTGTGTGATGCCGAGCGTTGTATTGAATGCAATGCCTGTGTCACTGCCTGTAAAAATGAACATGAAGTACCCTGGGGAATTAATCGTCGTCGTGTCGTCACCATTGATGATGGTATTCCAGGTGAAAAATCTATCTCAGTCGCCTGCATGCATTGTACCGATGCACCTTGTCAGGCGGTCTGTCCGGTTGATTGTTTCTACACCACCGATGATGGGGTGGTATTGCATGACAAAGATATCTGCATCGGCTGTGGTTACTGCTTTTATGCCTGCCCGTTTGGCGCTCCGCAATATCCACAGGAAGGTGCCTTTGGTGCACGTGGCAAAATGGACAAATGTACTTTTTGTGCTGGTGGTCCTGAAGAAGATAATTCGGCTGAAGAAGTTGAAAAATATGGGCGTAATCGTTTAGCCGAAGGTAAATTACCATTGTGTGCTGAGATGTGTTCGACCAAAGCATTGATTGCTGGTGATGGTGATATCGTCGCTGATCTGTTCCGCAGCCGCGTTGTTCGTCGTGGTGGCCGTCCGGATAACTGGGGTTGGGCAACAGCCTACAAGGATTAATCATGAGACTGCTTGTTTTAATGCTTGGCGCCTTACTACTGACCGCTTGTTATGAATATACTGACGTAACCATGCATCAAGCTGGCGTGTATAAAGGTAGTGAGGACAATCATGCTCTATCAGCAGAAGAACGCGCAGAAATATTGAAGCAGCGTTTCAACAGCGTACAAACGGATCGCTAACGGAGAAGGCATGTCTGCAACTGCTGCTATGAATAATCGTAAAAAAACATCGCTCTGGGCGATGTTGATCATTGTGCTGGCAATCCTGATATTGCCGTTAACCGGTTATCTGTATGTCAGTATGACGGACCAACCGGCAGCAGATGAGCAGACCAACCCTCGTTCTGATACCTGGCGACAAGTGCGTGAAAATCAAGAAGGTTATAGCGCTGTTAAAGGTCAGGAAACCAATGAACTGATCCAGGGAGCAGGTCAAAACTGGCGTCAGCTGCGCAATGGTCCGATTGCGACCTATGGTGCATGGTTGCTCAGTGGTGTGCTGGTTATTCTTGCTGCATTTTATTTGTGGCGAGGCGAGATCAAATTAACCCATCCGCGTACCGGTAAAACGGTACAGCGCTGGACGTTGAACGAACGTCGCCTGCATTGGACAACAGCCACCTTATTTATCTTGCTGGCCATTACTGGGCTCAGTCTATTGTATGGGCGTTTCGCCTTGATTCCGCTGCTCGGATATCCGGGCTTTTCAGCCTACGCTACTGCAGCCAAATGGATACATAACGTGCTTGGCCCGGTATTCATGGTGGCGTTGTTTATTATCCTTATCAAATGGTTCAAAAATAATCTGTTTACCAAAGTTGATATTGAATGGTTTAAAGCCTTTGGCGGCATGGTAGGGGATAAACATCCTTCTGCAGGCAAGTTTAATGGTGGTGAAAAAGCCTGGTTCTGGACGTTGGCCACAGCAGGTGTGGCATTGTGTTTCTCAGGCCTGGTTTTGGATTTCCCCAATTTTGGACAGGAACGTGAAGTCATCATTGGCGCGCATCTGATCCATATCCTGACCGCGATGTTACTGATGGCATTTTCACTGGGCCATATCTATATCGGTACCCTCGGAACCGAAGGTGCTCTGGAAGGCATGACAACCGGTCATGTTGATGTTGCCTGGGCCGAACAGCATCACGACCTTTGGCTAAAAGAAGTCGAGGAACAACAGCAAAATACACCTCAGTAATTTGCGCAAATCAGATACCTGTTATCAGCCAACTCGCAAAAACGGGTTGGCTGTTGTTTTTTTGATGCCTTAGAAAAAAATTTTTCATGATCCATATTGGATCATTTTTCCTTTATGTAATGCACGAGAAACGTGCCGGCTCAGGCAATGTGCATTTATTTAGTGCATTTTTGAACTCTCGCAAAAGCTCCCCATCTTATCTTTAAACAAAAGCTTGATTTCGCTTTGATTTTTGCTCGTCATCAGGCTTCACATCAGCCGTTAGCCATGATAGTTTTGACTGGATTTTTATTATAAAAAGCCAAAGCAGGCTACGAAGTGAGAGAGGCAGTTCATGACCGAGCAAACCATCAATGCTCAAGCAATTGGAAAAAAGACCAAGCGATCACGTATTACCAGTAAAGGTAGACAGATTGAGCCGAAAGCACTGGCAGAAGTGCGTGAATTACTCGGTAATGCATCCAGACAAAAAGATTTACTGATAGAGCATCTACATAAAATCCAGGATTTCTACAAACATATCTCAGCAGCACATTTAGTCGCGCTGGCGTATGAAATGAAACTGTCTCGCGCTGAAGTCTATGAGGTTGCCACTTTTTACCATCATTTTGATGTGATTAAAGAAGGTGATGCTGTTCCAGCCGATTTAACCGTTCGCGTCTGTGACTCAATGAGTTGTGAAATGGCCGGAGCTGAAGACCTGATTGGTTCTCTTGAAACCGCCATGGGCGAAAAAGTCCGTGTTCAGCGGGTTCCCTGTATTGGTCGTTGTGATAAAGCACCGGTTGCAGTTGTAGGTATGCATCCTGTCGAATTCGCTGATGTTCAAAAAGTCGACAATCTGGTCGAGCAAGGTATCACCGAGCCGGAAACCCTTGCACCGATTTTGTTTGAGCAATACGTAGCTAACGGTGGTTATTCTATTTATCAACAATGTATGGCCGGCCAGCATAATGTCGATAAAGTGCTCGACATGATGGATGACTCAGGACTGCGTGGTCTAGGCGGCGCGGGGTTCCCGGTGGGTCGTAAATGGCGAATTGTTCGTGATCAACCTGCCCCAAGATTGATGGCCGTCAATATCGATGAAGGCGAGCCGGGTACATTTAAAGACAAATATTATCTGGATCGCGATCCCCACTGTTTTCTGGAAGGTATGCTGATTGCTGCCTGGGCCGTAGATATCAATGAAATTTATATTTATCTGCGTGATGAATATGCCGCCATCCGTGTGATGCTGGAACAGGAGCTTGCTAAATTGCGCTCCCACCCTCCGGTAACCAATCTGCCAACGATTCATTTACGTCGTGGTGCCGGTGCCTATATTTGTGGCGAAGAGTCGGCAATGATTGAGTCCATTGAAGGTAAACGTGGCATGCCACGCTTGCGACCACCATTTGTTGCTCAAGTGGGTTTATTCGGACGGCCGACACTTGAACATAATATGGAATCGCTCTATTGGGTTCGCGATATTCTTGAAAAAGGCCCAGAGTGTTTTACCGAACATGGACGTCACGGCCGTAAAGGTCTGCGTTCATTTTCCGTTAGTGGTCGTGTCAATAATCCGGGTGTGCATCTGGCACCTGCAGGTATCACCATGCGTGAACTGATTGATGAATATTGTGGCGGCATGCTCGAAGGGCATAAGTTTTATGGCTATTTCCCCGGCGGTGCATCAGGCGGGATTTTGCCCGCGTCGTTAGGTGATGTGCCATTGGATTTCGACACTTTGCATGAATATGGCAGTTTTATCGGTTCAGCTGCAGTGATCGTCTTTTCCGATAAAGACAGAGCACGCGATTTGGCTGTTAATGCTATGCGTTTCTTTGAGGATGAGTCCTGTGGCCAATGTACGCCATGTCGTGTCGGTACCGCCAAAGCGGTTACCTTAATGAAACAGTCTAAATGGGACGAACCATTGCTCGAAGAGTTGTCTCAAGTAATGGTAGATGCGTCGATTTGTGGTCTGGGGCAGGCTGCTCCAAATCCGCTGCGTAGCGTCGTCAAGTATTTCCCTGAGGAGTTGAAATAATGGCCACTCAATTACAAGATAGCGTTGAAATGGTCGAATTTACACTTAACGGCCAGAAAATCAGTGCCCGTGCCGATGAAACGATTTTAAAAATTGCCGAGCGCGAAGGCATTGAAATCCCGCATTTATGTTATTCCGAACGTGAAGGGCAGGATGGAAACTGCCGCTCATGCATGGTGGAAGTTGAAGGTGAGCGTGTTTTAGCACCTTCATGCTGCCGTTATCCCGGCAATGATATGAAAGTGCAGACAAATAGCGAACGTGCTTTGCATTCGCAAAAAATGGTACTGGAACTGCTCAAATCTGATGTTTCCGAAAAGCCGCATACCCTGCATTCCGAACTCGATTACTGGGCAGGTAAACTTAAAATCAGTACGCCAAGATTTCAGCCTCGCAAACAAGTTGCTCCTGATCTTTCGCATCCCGGTATTGCCGTCAATATGGATGCCTGTATCCAATGTACCCGTTGTGTTCGTGCCTGTCGTGATGAACAGAATAACGATGTAATTGGTCTGGCAATGCGCGGCAGCCACACCGAAATTGTCTTTGATCTTGACGACCCGATGGGGGAAAGCACCTGCGTCGCCTGTGGCGAATGTGTGCAGGCTTGCCCAACCGGTGCATTGATGCCTGCCAATGAAGTGGGCATGGTGGAACCGGACCGTCAGGTTGAATCGGTTTGTCCTTATTGTGGCGTGGGTTGTCAGCTTACCTACAATATTAAAGACGATAAAATTCTCTACGTTGAAGGCCGTGATGGCCCGGCGAACCATGGTCGTTTGTGTGTGAAAGGCCGTTATGGGTTTGATTATGTTCATCATCCACATCGCCTGACCAAACCGCTTATCCGCCGTGAAGGTGCACCGAAAACCGGTGAATTTACGATGGAACCCAACGATATCGACAAAATCTTCCGTGAAGCCACTTGGGAAGAGGCATTGGATATGGCCGCTCAGGGGTTTTTGAAGATCCGCGATCAAAAAGGCCCCAATGCATTAGCCGGTTTTGGCAGTGCCAAAGGCAGCAATGAAGAAGCTTATCTGTTCCAGAAACTAATTCGTACCGGCTTTAAAACCAATAATGTCGATCACTGTACGCGTCTTTGCCATGCCTCATCGGTTGTGGCCTTGCTTGAATGTCTCGGCTCAGGTGCCGTATCCAACCCGGTTGCAGACGTCGATAAAGCAGATGTAATTGTATTGATCGGTGCAAATCCGACAGTGAATCATCCGGTCGGTGCGACGTGGATGAAAAATGCGTTGCGTTCCGGCACCAAATTGATTCTGCTGGATCCACGTACTACTGAACTTTCTCGTGAAGCTACGCATCATCTGGCCTTTAAGCCAGGCAGTGACGTGCCAATGCTCAATGCCATCATGCATGTCATTGTCGAAGAGAATCTGGTCGATCAAAGCTTTGTTGCCGAGCGTACGCAAGGCTTCGAAGATATGAAAAAACACCTGCAGAAATATACGCCGGAATTGATGGAACCGATTTGTGGCATTCCTGCACAAACCTTAAGAGAAGTCGCGCGGCTCTATGCTAAAGCTGATGCGGCGATGATTCTGTGGGGCATGGGTGTTTCGCAACATGTTCATGGTACTGATAATGCCCGTTGCCTGATTTCACTGGCATTAATGACGGGTCAGATTGGCCGTCCGGGTACCGGTCTGCATCCACTGCGTGGACAGAATAATGTTCAGGGTGCATCAGATATGGGGCTTATCCCAATGCGTCTACCGGATTATTACAAAGTAACGGATGATGATGCCCGGCATAATCTTGAACAGTTATGGGGCTCGGAGATTGATTCAAAACCGGGGCTCACCGTTGTAGAAATCATGGATGCCATTCATGCCGGTAATTTGAACGGCCTGTATATCATGGGGGAAAACCCTGCGATGTCGGATCCGGATGCCAATCATGCCCGTGAGGCTTTGTCTGAGCTCGATATTCTGGTGGTACAGGATATCTTCCTGACCGAAACCGCCTATCTGGCAGATGTTATTTTGCCTGCATCAGGCTTCCCGGAAAAAACCGGTACCTTTACCAATACGGATCGATTGGTACAAATGGGACGTAAAGCGATTCCAATGCCGGGAGATGCCCGGCAGGATTTATGGATCATTCAGCAGATTGCCCAGAGAATGGGGCTGGATTGGCATTATGATGGCCCGAAAGAAGTCTTTGAAGAAATTCGTAAAGCGGTTCCATCCATGGGGGGAATCACCTGGGAACGTCTGGAACGTGAACATGGCGTGGTTTATCCCTGTGAACAGGAAGGTGATCCGGGTGAACCGATTATTTTCACCGATCGTTTCCCGACAACGGATGGGCGCGGTCTGTTTGTACCAGCGGATATTGTCGAACCGGATGAACGTCCTGATGAAGAATATCCGTACATCTTAATCACCGGCCGTATGCTGGAACATTGGCATACCGGTTCAATGACCCGTCGTTCCAATGTGCTGGATGCACTGGAACCTGAAGCGGTGGCCACCATTCATCCACTGACACTGGATGAAATGAATGTCAGACCGGGTGAGATGGTGACCTTATCAACCCGTCGCGGTGAAGTATCCGTGGTAGCAAGGGTTGATGAAGCGGTGCCGACCGGAGCGATATTTATGGCCTTCTGTTATTACGAAGCGGCGGTAAACAAACTCTCCAACGCCGCTCTGGATCCGGCAGCAAAAATTCCAGAGTTCAAATATTGCGCGGTGAAAGTCACGCCAGGTGGAGAACCCTTGAAGTTTCATAGCTACGGTGGTGGTCAAGCTGTTAATAAACTCAGGCCTTGATGCACTTTAGTGGCTGTTGTTCCGTGTAGCTGTGGTGGAAATGAAAGATCAACAGCGCCTTACATCACAAAAGGGCATGTTTTCATGCCCTTTTTTATGTCATAAGCGCGCATTCTTGCTAAGATAGCGGCGAATAATCTCTTGACGCAACAGGTCAAAAAAATAAATGAAAATCCTCATAAGTAACGACGACGGCTACATGGCAAAGGGTATCCGTACGCTGGCACGCTCGCTTGCCGGTCTGGGGGAAATCACAGTGGTTGCGCCAGATCGTAACCGCAGTGGTGCCAGTAACTCGCTGACATTGGAAAATCCCTTACGACTGGACCGGATGGAAGACGGTGTTTATCGCGTAGAAGGTACGCCGACAGACTGTGTACATCTGGCCATTACCGGTTTACTGGAAGATGAACCCGACATGGTGGTTTCAGGCATTAATGCAGGAGCCAATCTGGGTGATGATGTGCTGTATTCAGGCACCGTGGCTGCCGCAATGGAAGGACGATTTCTGGGATTGCCCGCGATTGCTATTTCGCTGGCAAGCTTCGAAGGCAAACACTACGAAACAGCAGGCTGGGTGGCCCAACAGTTAGTCGAAAGACTTAAATCTGTAGCATTACCCGCTGATACTATTCTGAATGTGAATGTGCCCGATCTGCCCATTGAAGAAATTATTGGTTTTGAAAGCACCCGTCTTGGTCATCGGCATAAAGCCGAACCCGTGATCAAAGAAATGGATCCGCGTGGCAGACCCATGTATTGGATTGGTCCCGCCGGAGCAGAGCAGGATGCGGGGCCCGGAACCGATTTTGATGCGATTCGCCGTGGTGCAGTATCGGTTACACCATTGCAAATTGATTTAACTCGATACGATGCGATTGATGGCGTCTCAAGATGGTTGGAAAGCACTTTGCCATGATCGCCGATCCACGTGGAATAGGAATGACCTCGCAAAGGACTCGGGATCGACTGATCCAGCGTCTGCAGGAGCGTGGTATCCAGAATATTCAACTGTTAACGGTAATGCGACAGTGTCCTCGGCATTTATTTGTCGACGAGGCTTTAGCCAGCAGAGCATACGAAGATACGGCATTGCCAATCGGCCTGGGCCAGACCATTTCGCAACCTTACATTGTGGCGCGAATGACCGAAATTCTGTTGCAGGGTGGCCCCAGAAACAAAGTATTGGAAATCGGCACTGGCTCTGGCTATCAGACGGCAGTGCTGTCTGCATTAGTGCCAAGAGTCTTCAGTGTTGAGCGTATTGCACCATTACTCAAGCAGGCGAGAGAACGTTTTTATCTGTTAAAGCTTAATAATATTCGCCTCAAACACAGTGATGGCAATTGGGGTTGGCCGGAAAATGGGCCCTATGACGGCATTATTGTCACCTGTGGTGCAGAACACATACCGCCCACATTGTTGGAACAACTTGCACCCGGTGGACGATTGGTCATTCCAGTCGGTGGCAGCAAGGGACAGATCCTGAAAGTGATAGATCGGGTCGGTGGTAAATTTGAAGAGACGGAATGGGACGCCGTCAGTTTTGTCCCGCTTTTAACTGGACAGATTGGATGAAATTATTTTCAGGGCTTTACGCAAAAGTCATGCAATGGGCCAGGCATAAACACGCCACCTATTGGCTGGCATTAGTCAGCTTTACCGAATCATCCTTTTTCCTGATACCACCCGATGTGATGCTGGCGCCAATGTCGCTGGCAAGACCTGATAAAGCCTGGTTTTATGCCGGATTAACCACGATAGCTTCCGTGTTAGGCGGTTTATTGGGCTACATTATTGGGGTGTTTGCTTTACAGATGGTTGAGCCCTTGATCATTCAGTTTGGCTATACTGAAGCCTATGAAACTGCCCAACAATGGTTTGCTGATTATGGTTTCTGGGCCATCTTTTTAGCGGGCTTTACACCGATACCGTACAAGATATTTACCATTGCTTCCGGTGCGGTGGGGATGCTGTTATTACCCTTTATTCTGGGTTCTTTGATTGGTCGTGGTATGCGGTTTTTCCTGGTCGCCGGTTTAATGAAATGGGGTGGTCAGCCGTTTGAAGAAAAATTACATCTGTGGGTGGATCGACTCGGCTGGATCACGGTCGGTCTGTTGGTTTTGGCTTATTTGATATTTGTCTGATATGAAACGGCTGTTCATTGTGCTGATGGTTACGTTGACTGCTTGCAGCGGTAACAATGCGTTAGCGCCGGTCGGCAGGGAAGATTCGGGTAGATATCAGCAACGTCCTGCCCCGACGCCAGCACCCAACAGCTATACCGTCAGAAAAGGCGATACGCTGTATTCCATCAGCTTCCGCTATGGCATGGATTATCGTGATGTTGCACGTATCAACGGCATTCGGCCGCCTTATACCATTTATGTCGGACAAAAAATCAAATTCGATGGTAAGCCGGTTACTACGGCATCCACCACCCGTCCGGGGACTGTAAAACCGAGCCCTGGCAGATCTTCATCACCCTCGGTCACACGTCCTTCAACCACCACTCAACCGTCACGGCCTTCAACCGCCACCCAAACACCGCAGGTGAAACCATCCACACCTAAACCAACATCATCACCAGCGTTGACCTCAGGCAGTGAAAGCCTTATCTGGCGTTGGCCGACTGAGGGCAGGGTGGTGTCGACATTTTCAGAATCTGCCGCGGGTCGAAAAGGGATTAATATTATCGGCAAACCCGGACAGCCGATTTTGGCAGCAGCGGATGGCAAGGTGGTCTACAGCGGTGATGGCTTGCCGCGCTATGGTAATCTGCTGATCATCAAACATAATGATGTCTATCTAAGTGCATATGCCCACAATGATACTTTGCTGGTGAAAGAGGGCGATACAGTGAAAAGTGGTCAGCGCATTGCCACACTGGGTCGGTCCGGTACCCAGGTCGAACAATTGCATTTCGAAATTCGTCGAAACGGTAAACCCGTCGATCCAATCCGCTTTCTGCCTAAACAATAAGCGGCATTATCCGTTACAATAACGGGTTTGCTGCGGCAGCTTTATCAACTAATTTCAATGAGGTACTAGCGTGGAACTCGGCGCGACGATGCAACGAATTAAAACTCTCCGTGATCGCAGTGACGATCTCAGGGGGTATCTTTGACTTCGATACTAAAGCAGAACGCTTAGTCGAAGTCACCCGTGAGCTGGAAGATCCCAATGTCTGGAATGATCCGGAAAACGCCCAAAAATTAGGCCAGGAACGCTCAAGCCTGGAGCGTATTGTCAAAACCCTGTCATCGCACAGTGAAGTTTTAGACGATGCCAAAGACCTGCTCGAACTCGCTGTAGAAGAAAACGACGAAGACACCTTTAATGCCGTCAACAATGATTTAGACGAGCTGGAAAAAGGTCTGGAAAAACTCGAATTCCAGCGCATGTTCTCCGGCAAGCTCGACGCCAACAGCGCCTATCTGGATATCCAATCCGGTTCTGGCGGTACCGAAGCACAGGACTGGGCCAATATTATTCTGCGCATGTATCTGCGTTGGGGCGAAGCCCAGGGCTACAAAGTCACGCTGATGGAAGTCTCCGAAGGTGAGGTTGCTGGTATCAAGAGCGCCACCGTGCGTTTTGAAGGCGAATACGCCTTTGGTATGTTGCGCACCGAAACCGGTGTTCATCGTCTGGTACGTAAATCACCATTTGATTCCGGTGCCCGTCGTCATACCTCATTTGCCTCGGTGTTTGTCTATCCGGAAGTGGATGACACTATCGAAATCGATATTAATCCGTCTGATTTACGTATTGATACCTACCGCTCTAGCGGTGCCGGTGGTCAGCACGTTAACACCACCGATTCAGCGGTACGTATTACCCACGTACCCACCAATACTGTAGTGCAATGTCAGATGGAACGCTCACAGCATAAAAACCGTGACCAGGCGATGAGCCAGTTACGCGCCAAACTGTATGAGCTGGAATTACAAAAGCAAAACGAAGTCAAACAAGCCGCCGAAGAATCCAAATCGGATATCGGCTGGGGCAGTCAAATCCGCTCCTATGTACTCGATCAATCACGCATCAAAGATTTACGTACCGGTGTCGAAACCGGAAACACGCAGGCTGTTCTGGATGGCGATCTGGATCAATTCATTGAAGCCTCACTCAAATCAGGTTTATAAGCGAATCCAACATGACCCAAGAAACAGAATTTGACGAAAACCGACTGATTGCCCAACGTCGTGAAAAACTGGCAACCATTCGCGAACAAGGCAATGCCTTTCCCAATGACTTCCGTCGTAATGTGATGAACGGCGAGTTGCAAACCGAATATGCCGAGTGGGATGGCGATCAACTCAAAGCCACACCGCGTCGCGTCGCAATCGCCGGTCGAATGATGACCAAACGGGTTATGGGGAAAGCCAGCTTTGCCACCGTGCGTGATATGTCCGGCGATATCCAGCTTTATGTCGCACGTGATGAATTACCAGAAGGCGTCTATCCCCAATTCAAAACCTGGGATAACGGCGATATCATCGCTGCCGAAGGCACCTTATTCCGTACCCAAAAGGGTGAATTGTCGGTACATGTTGAAAGCATCAAATTACTGACCAAATCACTGCGTCCATTACCAGAAAAATTCCACGGTCTGTCCGATATGGAAACACGCTATCGCCAGCGGTATGTTGATCTGATCATGAACGAAGCCAGCCGTGAAACCTTCCGGATTCGCACCAAAGTGATCGATGGCGTGCGTCGTTATCTGATGGACAAAGACTACCTCGAAGTCGAAACGCCAATGATGCAAGCTATTCCCGGCGGTGCCACAGCCAGACCGTTCACCACCTATCACAATGCATTAGATATGGATCTGTTCCTGCGTATCGCGCCGGAGCTGTATCTGAAACGACTGATTGTCGGCGGCTTTGAACGCGTGTTCGAAATCAACCGTAATTTCCGTAACGAAGGTCTGTCTACCCGCCATAATCCTGAATTCACTATGGTCGAGTTTTATCAGGCCTATGCAGATTTTAATGATCTGATGGATCTCACCGAAGATATGCTGCGTACTGTGACCCAGAATGTATTAGGCAGCAGCCAGATACATTATCAAGGTCTGGATATTGATTTTGCCCAGCCGTTTGATCGCATGACCGTTAAAGACTCGATCCTGCATTTCAACCCGGATCTGAAAGCCGAACAACTCGACAGCATCGAAGCCGCCACAGAAGTGGCCCAAGGCTTGGGTATTCCACTAAAAGACAGTTACGGACTAGGCAAAGTGCAAATCGAAATCTTCGAAAAAACCGTCGAACATCAACTGATGCAACCGACCTTTATCACCGCCTACCCAACCGAAGTCTCACCTTTGGCAAGACGCAGTGATAACGACCCGTTTGTCACCGATCGCTTTGAATTCTTCGTCGGTGGCCGTGAAATTGCCAATGGCTTTTCAGAGTTAAATGACGCCGAAGACCAGGCCGAACGTTTCAAAGCCCAGGTCGCAGAAAAAGATGCCGGTGATATCGAAGCCATGCACTACGACGCCGACTATATCCGTGCCCTGGAATACGGTATGCCACCAACAGCGGGTGAGGGAATTGGTATTGATCGGTTGGTGATGTTGTTGACCGATTCTCCGTCGATCAGAGACGTGTTACTGTTTCCGCATATGCGGCCAGAGTAGATCACTGGATAATTGATAAATAAAAAAACGGGCTTAATGGCCCGTTTTTTATGCGACATCGAAAGTGAAGCCGAGACATTTTTATCTTGTCACTTATTAAAAATCGGTCTATTGTCCACCCTAATGATCTTGAGAAGCTGGTCGTTCTAAGTGTCAGAATGATATTAAGTTTTTTGGGCTCTAGTGAGTTTTTACTCGTAGATAAGGAGGTCCAATGAAGCTTCAGCAAGTTCTCTCATCAATCAACCAGATTGAAAAATCCAAATTTATTACCTGTCTGGATAAGCTCTGTACCTCAGCAGAGAAATCAAACAAATCTATCTCCGAAGCCTTAAAGAAAGTTAACAAAGAAATCAAAGATGCTTCTGGTGTTGAAATAACCCAATTATTTAATGCGGTTTCCTCTGACTATAAATGTTCAATTCAATCACAGCTGGCAATGGCTGGAGCCTCAACCGGGTTATTAATAAATATATTAACAAGGGATGGTAATGCTGTTGCAAGAACATCATGGATTGAACAGCTATATTCAAAAGAGCAGGAACGTTTAGACAAACTATCTCAAGAATTAATAAACGAAATCGAAAAAGCCGACCAAGAAAATTATGATCATGCTCATCGATTGAGTATTTTTCGAAATTGTATTGAGGTCGCATACAAAAACGATTTACAAATTAATCGACAAGCAAATATTTCAGATGATGAACGAAGTATTCTGAATATTTTGGCACATGAATTAAAAATTTCTCAGGATGAAGCTGCTGCGATAGAACATCTTTCCGATCCCATTAAAGCCGGTAAAGAGACTGTTGAAGCATGCCTTCAGACTCTTCGAGAAATGGGCATAATTTTTATTAATCGACGGACTTCAGAAGTTCTAATTCCTGATGAAATCATTCTTGTATTGAATGAAATACAGAATAAAGAATTAGCAGATAAATACTTATTACGTATTTTCCGCTGTTTATCAGATGCTGAGTTATCTAACATCTTGAAAAGTTACGACAAGCGTATTCGTGGGATAACAAGGGCAGAGAAAATCAATACGATTTTACATGCTGGAATTAGTATCAGAGATATTCTCTCAGATGATTTATTCGACAAAGACGAAAATCAAAATCAGCGTAAAGAACGACTTAAAGAATTAATTAATGAGCTTGATATCCCAGCGGAAAGATTGGGTACTACTCTGGATGAGCGGATTAATATCATTATTGAAAGTTTAAGATCGGCTACAGAACGGGAATTTGATGCTATCAGTGCCACTAGTTATAAAGAATTATTCGAAGCATTAGAAAGTAATTTTAATAGTTTAAATAATGAGTCTAACGAAACATTTATTGAACGTCTCAGACGAGAGTTCGAACTGGAAGACAATGAAGAGCTTGATACAGAAAGATTACGCGCTCTTTCAATTACTCCTCACGATATTCTTTACCTCCTTTCCAATGAAGAAATAAAAAACCTTAGAGACAGCATGAAGCTGTCCAAGAAAGGTAATCCACGGGTTGTCATTCTGGAAGCTTTCGCCAGTGCAAATGATAAATTAATTGAAAACTTTGGTTTGCTTTCACGCCGTGATTTAGCTGGCTTAAGAGCGGCTGGGGTTGAAATTAATGAGTCCGAACTCGGCAGCAAATTTGAGGAAACCATAAAAGCAATATTAGAAAGTCTTGAGCTTAATGTTAACGAAGAGCTTAGAAAATCTTTAAATACAGCCAAAGATAAAGCCGACATTTTGATTTCACTCAGCGAAGATGACGTAATTGTTGGTGAAGCAAAATCATTTAAAAATGGAGATTACGCAAAATATTCCACCACTTCGAGACAGGTTAAAGCCTATGCCAACCGCTGTGAGAAGGAGGGGAAAAGAGTGGCACAAGTCCTTATTATTGCCCCGAGTTTTTCAGCGGATTTTATTGAATCAGCAGCAATGGACACGGATATTAATATTTCATTATTAACAGCGGATGGTTTAAAGCTGATTTATGACACATACAAAACGAAGCGGAAACCAAATTTTTCAGCAAAGTTACTTACAAAAGGTGGGTTATTAAAAGCTGAATTGATAGCGAAGAATTTGTGAAAATTAAATTATCTACTGCACCATTTATCTCTTTAATTATAGTTTGGCGGAATGTTTTTAACAGATTTTTATTTGTAATAAAAGGTTAAAAGTATGATTGTGGTTCCAAATTATTCGTGTTGGGGCATAAAAGATTCTGGAGAAGATATATCTCAAGATATATTGGATATTTTAAACGATGCTACTTCATTCATAATTGTAGGTGGGTACAATTTCACATTTAAAACTGCTGGTTATACTTTTTTTAATATACTAAGAAAAAAAGTATCTTATGGCATCCCAGTCTTAATGATAATCCCAACTAATTTAGCTGGGCCTTGGAGCAATCAACCAAAAATAATTAACTACTGCAACATGCATGGAATTGGAATCATACTAAATGGAAACAATCATTCAAAATGGTTATTGACGGAAAATGATTTGTACTATGGCTCTAGTAATTTTACTGAAACAAGCTGGAAGCAAAGAGTTGAAGTTGTAACGATACATAAACACTCGAATATTCAAAAAAACTGGAAATACTCGACTGTCTTAGATTTTCGTAAATTCGTTCAACGAGAAATCGTCCGTTTAAATAAAAGAAAGGCGATGAAAAATATTCCGGGTCTTATTACGCATACAATAACTGTATGGAAGAACATTAAACCACTAGTAAAAAAACTAAATCCATCTATCGAAAAAGTTATACAAACGCTCCAAAACTATCATCTAGTTGAACAGATGATTGAAGAGTTAACAGCAGAATGGTTTGCTTTCTATCCCTTGGAAATATTTGAGCAGATATATAAAATGAATAGCGATTTACTATTTAAGATAAATGGACTTTGTGAGTTCGCCTATTTTCATATTTATAATGAGTTCACAGAGATAGTTGAATTTGAAGATGTTGAGGTAATAAATGAATATAATTCTTTATATAATGACATCATAATTTCTATTGAAAATGATATTATAAATTTATCAGATAAGTCAGACAACATACTAAATATCAGCTCTAATTTCACCTCTAAAAATGATGAGTTAATTGAACTCATTAATAGTAGAATCACTATAGATGATACATAACAAATGGATGAAGTTGTAATTGAGACAAGGATTAGTCAATTTTGTTTAGTTTAAAAAATGGGGACACTTACCTTTAATTGATGTTTTATTGCTGTGCTGAAAATAGTCTGGCATGTATTCCTAAAACAAAGTTAAGTTGGCTGCCCCCCTTGACTCTCTGTTCGCTAACAAAACTGGAATTAACCTGCTCAAATGAGAGATGATAGCAACTTAGCGTTTTGGCGGGCAGTGCCTCCAATGAAATTGACATAAAACCAAGGCGGGAATATGCCAAAAGAGAGCTCTCTATCTAACAAAGTCAAAGAGTCAGTGGTAATTGAGAAATTCATTTTCCACATTGTTATCAAAGGCGAAGATGAGCCGCGAACAATGACAAGGGTCGATCTGGAGCCGAATCAACGGGAGTTCTTCTGTCAGCGAATAGCGGATTCTGCCGAAGGGACACAATTCAAGTTTCGAGAGAAAGACATGGGGACAGCGCTACGCTGCAAGCGAATCATCGAAAATCCTGATGAATACTTTCTCCCCGAATCAATTAGTCTCGCGACAGATTTCCAAGAAGAACACAAAGGCAATGTGACGGATGGTGCCTTCATTGTTGCATTTTTTAATATTGAAGTAGAGGAGCAAAGAGTGCCTATGATCGCTATGATCAAAATGGATCATAGCCGAGTTCTAGAGTACAAAATTAAGCAGGAAGCAGGTGGTTCTGTAGCCAAGATAAGTGAAATCCTGAACTCCTTTGTAGAGAGTAAAACTGCTGTTCAAAAATGCGCTATCGTTGATGTCGGGGATACATTCGACTGGGATGTTCTCGCATTTGAGAAGCGAAAAAAGGTAGGCATCGCTGACTATTTCAGAATTTTTCTTAAGGTCACAGAGGCTGACAATGCAAGCAATCTGACAAGGAAAGCCGTGAGCTCAACTTTCACTTGGGCACGTACTAACAGCCAAGATCTGGCTGAATTGCCACGCTACTACAAGGATAGGGCCATCGCATACTTAGAAATGCATGATCATTTTGACACCGAGACTTTTGTTAATGCGGTTGTGAAAGATGATGACGAGGAAAGAAAAGCTCGACTTATGAAAAGCCTACATGAAGAGCTTTCAGTCACTGGTGTAGCTGGGCAGAGATTCGCTCCAAGGCCCGCTTCAATTCTTGATGCAGATAAGAGAAATAAAATCGTAACGGATAAAAATGTCCAAGTTATCTGGTCGGGAGATGAGGAAGCCGCAGGCATTACAATCGGCGATCCTGATGAGAGTGGAATGATCGACATTCACATTAGAACAAAGTCAAACCCAAAAAACAGAGTCAAATGAAAGAAAAGAATCTGATTTTTAAGTTAAGAGACAAGATTTTTGACCTCTACGCAAAAGCTGTTTCATCTGAGGACGGCGTTGAAGACGTGTGCATGGATGGCGAGGAAAGTGTCGAGCTCTTAAAGTTGGCGTCAGAAATAATTTTTCTCGCCAAGAAGCTTGACGTACAGACATCCATTCGACTCGAAGTAGATGAAGAGTATACGGAAATCGATAATTTAGAGCCGTACCTCAATGAAACGTATCGGTTTTCGAAATGGCGTCTAAACATTAGCAAGCCCGTTTTATCAAAAGGGTTAAAAACTAAAGACGACGATCCGTCCATATTATTTTTCTTTGAAGAAAAAATATTCAAAGCTTGGCTTGACGCTTTGAACCCCTTGAAGAGCATTAATAACTTATTCGTTGAAAACCAATCCGTTTTAATATTCGTGGCTGGGCTCAAAGCTAGCTTTGGGGGGCCTAGACTTGCTGTGTTACCTCTTGATAGTACAGAAGTTATCGACAGCTGGTGGCCGTTTGAAAGTGAGTTACCCGAAGAGAAAACTCTCAGAGAGCACGTGCATTTAGTTCCATCTGAACCAATTAGCCTTTCTCCTCAGTCTTTTGAGCTCACATGGGGTGATTTTGGGTGCAGCTTAGCCAGCCCATTTCGTAGAATGTCCGGCATGTGTGCGGCAGCGGGCTTTTCTGACGTCATCTATGGCCAGGAAAAAATAGTTCTTAAAGGTGTCCGGCACCTACAGATCCCACTTCTGTATAAATCTGAAGAAGTGCCCGATAAAGATGCATTAACTTTAATACAAAGTGCCTTATCGTGGGTATACGAAGAAAGAGTCGATACAAGGAAAAGGCTTCTCTCAGATAGGTTATGTTTGGAGTCAGATAACGAAGCCAGTTTTCTCTCTTTATTGGTTCAACATTTGGAAGACTCGTTAAAACAATCAAAGGACCAATATCGATTTGTAATTCTAGATCGAAAAGATGAGTATGCTAAGGAGTTGCGAGATCTTTTAAAAGATTTAAGGCAACAAGCTGATTTATACGCAGAGAAAGTAAGAGGTTTAATAGCTGGGTTGCTCAGGGATACGCTTGCCGCTTTCGTGTTTGTTGCACTCTCGTTAAGCTCTCGGCTTGGTTCAAAGGTTGACGTTTTAATGTCTGACGCCGGTGTTCTTTTTTTTAAGGCATTAGCTATCTATTTTATCGTTTCTGCTTTGTTTCAGGCGACTTCTGCTGTAAGAGATATATGGCTTTCCGATAAAGAACTTGAAGAATGGTCTGAAGTAACTAGAGAGTATTTTTCTAGGAAAGAAATACACGAAAGAATCAATAAAGATTTGCGAGGACGACGTAACACTTTTTATTTTTATATGGTTCTTATTGTGCTTTCGTATTCAATCATGGCAGGTCTAAGTTGGAATATGTTATGTATCGCGCAATATTTTATTAATGTCGGCGGCACTAATTAGTAAAAGTGTATCAAGGGTTCAGCCAACTTGATTTGGTTTGATTCCGCGAATCAATGGGGTCAGAGTATTTGATTTTACTCTAAGCCACTATTTATGCAGCCGATGAAATCGTTATGTGAGACCTTTTAACGCCAGCTGAAAACGCTCAGTCACTATTTAAGATGGGAGCTTATTTACCATCGTGTCATGTTAATCTTGAATTCCATACTGTTCTTATCAGGTCTTACTGTGAATCGAATAAACCCAGCTAAGCTACATAACAGTAAATGGACGGCGGTGAATCCGATAAATCGAGAAAAGCATTTCCTGGTATCAGACATCGAGTTTGATGAAGATGGTTCAGTTATCTCATGCAAATTGGAAGCGATTATTTCTAAGAAGCTCTATTTAATCGACTGGACGGAATTAAAAAACCAAGAAAAATGGATTCAGGGTTGGAAATAGCTATTAGCAGTGGTGGAACCAAAAGGGGCAGAGTATTTGGTTTTGAGATACTTTACCCCTTGATCCCTTAAAAGCCGAGAATAAAACTGGGTTAAAAAATCAACGCAAAAAGGCCGATCACGACAAGCAATCCGATAATAAAAATAATCCCTGCTACACTGCCTAAAAATTTAAACATGAATATCTCCTCGTTGTTTTCAATGGATGTGGGCCGATTTTGTTTGGCTCACTAACAACTCATACTTGCATGCTTCTCAAATAGTGAGCGATAACATCAGTTAACTTGTACCTTCCACAACGAGTGAGGTGCTACTACTTTTTTACGGGCTGTTTGGCTAGATATAATCAAAAGAAATTAGTGGGACCAGTTTCTTATTAATAGTAATTTTTTAATTAGTAAAAATTACTTTTTTCATCCTGTGAAAACGCCTGGACGACCAAGACTGAATATCTGCATACGTGATTGTTTCTAGATATAAACTACAGATTATGTTTGTGGCAGAAGATGGTTATTTTTTTTAGTTTGGGCTTCTTTATGAAGCGCCAACAAAATATAGTTGTAGTCTACATTCATAGTGGGGAATAAATGTGATGAATGATATTGGTTCTAACGCTGATTACGCAGAAGAATCCTTTACACCTGAACAAATTAGCGAGTTGTCCGGTGACACGTTACTGGAGTTTGGCGCACCCTGGTGTGGTCACTGTCAGGCGGCAAGTTCGGCGATAAACGAAGCCGTATCTGAACATTCAGAACTGCGTCATCTAAAAATATATGATGGAAAGGGCAAACGACTGGGGCGTGCGTTCAAGGTAAAGCTTTGGCCGACGTTGATACTGCTGCACGATGGTCATGAAGTGGATCGTCTGGTGAGGCCATTACGTTCGGATGAAGTTCGCGAATTAATGTCGAAACTCAACTAAAAGCGGCTAATAGGTTAAGGCATCTGACGCCCTCAACGTTGTCGCTTCTAAGAACATTCCCTTTCGCTGCTCTTAAACGCAAAACCTTCGAAATCCCTTTTTGGAATAATCTTAAAGACCTGGAACAGCCGAATTGAAGTGGCTGGATATCGCGAAAAACTGACTTCAAATTTGATAAGTGACGGCAGCCTGGCAAGGCCATTAGCCTTGATGACCGATCGTTGCAATTCATAACACTTGTTAAAAAAGATCGGCATAATATTGCAGGCCAGTATTAGGCTCGGGTCCCTGACCCAGAATCAAGTCGCTTTAACCTTTGGAACATCGCATGAAACATATTGGATGGCTGCTTTTCGTCATGTACAGTTCGAACGCGCTGTCTGCTGGCGAAGTTGAAATCCCTTTGCTGGCTGAAACCGCGCATCTCCAGACAGCGATCAGTCGCGCCCTTGAATTCGATGAGAATGGCCAGAGCACCATTAGCAACGACCCATGTAACCGGGTTGAATTGTCCGATATGGTGGTGGTTACCGAAGATGCCCAATTGTCTGTCGGCATGGCCTTGACTGCCACGACAGGTGCTTATGTACTCGGTGCTTGTCGGGGCCCAAAACCGTGGCAGGGTCGTCTTGCGTTGAAACTGACCCCACAGGTGATGGCTTCGGGACTGGGCATAGAGTTTCTGCCTGATTCGATCGAGTTATCTCGCCCGGATAGCACCCCCGGCCTTTTGAGTAAACCGGTTCAGCTCATTGCCGATACACTGGTACTGCCGCGCATGAAGCGGGTGCAAATTGACCTGGCCGGGCCGCTGAACAGCCTTGATGGATTAATCGTGCAAATGATGGGGGCGGGGAGAGAGCAAGGTGGTGAGCAGTCCCTGCTTCAGCGAACTCATATTACCCGCCTTCAAACGGAAGAAACAGGCGTCAGAGCCTGGCTGGCGTTTCAGGTTCGCCCCCCTGAACCAGCCGAACAAGCAGTTGAACCAACATTTGACGACAGCGAGTTGGCTCAATGGCAAACGCTTGAAGATGAGTTAGATGGCTTTCTGACGACCATTATTTCGGCGCTGGCCTACTCGACGGAGTCTCGTGCCTTACGTCTGGAATTACTCGCCGTGCTGCTGGACGCGCGACACGCGATTGCTGAAGCGCTGACGGTCGATGATCCTGCATATGATCCGGTTCGAGAACTTTTCCTGACGACATGGGAGCGGTTGCGGCCACTGATGAGCGAACTGGAAGGCCTGAAGACACCGGGACTGGAAGTGGATTTCAAGCTTGCCGCGTTTATAGCTGGTGGTGACGCGCTGCGAGCACTTGACGCCCTCGGGCCGGAGTATGGTTTTGAAATTACCCGTGACGGACTGCGCCGGCTTGCCCGCTTGCTGCTCGCCGAAGCGGTGCCTCCGAGTTTTACACCTTTGCCATTGGAGGTTGATCCAGAGTTTCGTGATTTGTTTGGGTTTAATGCCAAAGACGAGGCCGTATTTACACCAGCAGAATTGACGGGACAAATCTCCGGTGGTTTTGGCTGGATAGGGTCTTGGCTGATGTCGAACGCTCATGCTGAAAGTATCCAACCAGCCGAGGCTCTAAAGGGGGTGGTCCCGCGACCGGATAACCTTAATGATTACCTTGAGCTGGTCGACAGCTTACTGGAGGAAGAAGCCAGTGCCTGGCTGGCTAAAAATGATAGCGTACCTGAGATGATGGCGGAGCGACTGGATCCTTTGGTTCGTGCCACAGCATGGAAAGAGTCCTGCTGGCGCCACCTCGTAATTTCGAGTGGCGAGCCTCAAGTGTTGCGTTCAGCCGGAGGGGCGGTGGGCATGATGCAGATCAACGGTCGGGTCTGGCGCAAGGTCTACGATCTGGACCGTCTCGTGGATGAGGTTGATTACAATGTGAACGCCGGTATCGATATTTTGACCCATTACATGCTTGATTATGCGATCCGTAAAGGCGAGCACGAACAGCCCGGCGGTGCTGACAATTTGGTAAAGGCAACCTACGCCGCTTATAACGGCGGTCCTGGGCAGTTGGCACGATACCGTCGCGAAGACACCTCCGCCCAATTGAAGGCCATCGACAATGCATTCTGGCAACATTACACAACCATCAAGGCCCATAAATGGCCGGACATCTCAAGCTGCTACTCGGTCGGTGGTTGACACCAGAGTTCAAGGTTTCAGTCAGATTGATTTTGCTTTTCTCAGAGCGGTGCCTTTACTGCAGTAAACTCTGAGCACCTTCAATCAATATAAAGCCCTGTTTACAGAGAACAGGGCTTTATGTCCTAGCATTTTATTGATTGATTATTTCTGTCTAAAGCTATCAAAACGTGCAATATGTTCTTCCAGATTTTGGTTGAGCATTTCTGCGTAGCGTTGAGTGAAGTATTCAATGGCGGCTTGTTTTTCGGCTTGTAGATTTTCTGCACTTTCAACCGAACGGGCGACGCTGAAGGCATTAAAGCGAGCGGCTGAAAACAGAATAGATGTATTGGCGTCGTCTACACTGCTGTCTGCTGCTTGTTGATTAGCAAGGGCAATGAATTCATCGACACGTTGTTGAAATGTTTTTGTTGGTGAATTTTCACTCATTCTTTCTCTCTCATTAATGTTATGGGTTTGAAATTTGATAGCAGTCCTGATGAGGTTGTTATTGGCTATGTAAGCCAATTGAACGCAACACATAATATCAGATAGAAAAACCTGAGCAGTTTTAGGTTCACTAAAGACAGTAAAACGCGAAAGAGTTTTTGGACTAGCACTCATCAATTAACTCGATCTTTACTCCTTAAGAGTCCTATATTAAATCATTAGACCGAATACGAACTATGCGTAAAACTGATAAAAAAATTGATAACGAACTTCGGCTAAAATTGACCGATGTATGTGAACAAGGATTAAAAGATATCGCTGGTTTCCAGTGGCTAACGCACTTGGTGAACTATGATGATTATCCAAATAGCTTAATGGTTGTTTGTGTATTTGATACCAACGAGAATTTGAAAAATTACCTCCAATCAGATGACAGCCAAGCATTGATATCTCTAATTGAAGCTGAATTTAAAACGATGGATATCAAGCTCAAACGCCTTGGTGATCATATCGCATACGATTCTGAAGAGAACTGTAATCAATACCACAATGGTAATTGGGCACTTAGGTTGGGTTAACCAATATCAATCAACTCTTACCTCTATTTATTAGACAAACAAGCAAGCATCAGTCACCAACTAATTTAAACAAGCGGCTGTAGTTTATACTGCACGGTATCTTTTACTGGATACGTTTGAGCGATAAAAACCGAATAATGAAAATACCAAAACAAATTCAGCCGCTTGTTGATGATGGCCTTGTGGATGAAGTGATTAGTCGCTTAATGAGCGGCAAAGAAGCCGATGTCTATGTCGTGAGATGTGGTGATGAAATACGCTGTGCCAAAGTCTATAAAGATGCGGTCAAGCGTAGCTTTAAAAAAGCCGTTCAATACCAGGAAGGACGAAAAGTACGCAATAGTCGCCGGGGCCGGGCGATGGAAAAAGGCTCTAAATTTGGTCGTCAGCAGCAGGAAGAAACCTGGCAGAATGCCGAAGTCGATGCCCTGTATTTGCTTGCCAGTGCCGGAGTGAGGGTACCTGAACCCTATGACTGCCTGAATGGCGTGTTATTGATGGAATTGATTACGGATGAGGAGGGTAATGTCGCGCCGCGCCTCAACGATGTCTCCATGTCTGCCGAGCAAGCCATCGAAGACCACATGATGGTCATGCATTCGGTGAAAAAAATGCTTTGTGCTGGCTTAGTCCATGGCGATTTGTCAGAGTTTAATGTTCTGGTCGATGCACATGGCCCGGTTATTATCGATCTGCCACAAGCGGTGAATGCGGTGGCCAATAATAATGCCCAAGCTATGTTAAGTCGTGATGTGCAAAATATGACCCGTTACTATGCTCAATTCGCACCCGAACTTCGTAAAACGCATTTCGACAAAGAAATATGGTCGCTCTTCGAAAATGGGGAATTACTACCTGATACAGAACTCACTGGTCTGTTTGAAGAAGATACTCAAGCCGCTGATGTGGATGGGGTGATGCTTGAAATCAAAGCGATCCTGGAAGAAGAACAAGAAAGGCAATTGTGGTTACGTGATAAGGATGATTAAGGTTTAACCGTATTATTTTTAGAAAAAATCAAGTTGGCTGATCCTCTGATTGCTTCCCATGCCGCTGAAAATAGTCCCGCGCAGCGCGGTTGACCTTAGGGGCGAGCAGCAGTGCGGAAATCATGGTCGGTATCGCCATGGTCGCATAGAGTCCGTCAATGAGGCCGATGATGGCCGGCAGACTGGTCACGCTGCCAAAAACCACCAGTGCGGCGTAAATCCAGACGTAATGGTGCTGATGTCGCGCCCCAATCAGAAAGCCCAGACACTTGCTGCCGTAATACCAGAAGGTAAAAATGGTGCTCAGCGACAGCAGCGCCACGACAACGGTAAGCAGATAGGCACCGATACCGGGGAAGGCGGTTTCAAATGCTTGTGATGTCAGGGTCACACCATCGATGTCGCCATCAACTTGCCAGCTACCGGTCACCAGAATGGCCAGAGCAGTACAGGTACATACCAACAGGGTATCGATAACTGGCCCCATCATAGCAACCAGACCCTCACGAATGGGTTCATTGGTACGTGCCGCACCATGGGCCATTGCCTCGGTACCAATTCCAGCTTCGTTGGAAAAAGCCCCGCGGCGCACGCCCATCAGAATGACGGTGCCAATAGCGCCCCCCGCGACGGCGTCACCGGAAAAGGCATCGCTAATAATCAGCTGAAAAGCGGCCGGAATTTCGCTGGCGAAACGCATCAACAGCAGGGCGGTCATCCCCAGATAAAGCAATACCATAACCGGTAGCATGCGTAACGTAACGCGGCCAACGCGTTGGATATGGCCTGTCGTCACCAACAATACCAGGGCGGCAATGAGTACCCCCATCACCAGATCAAATGTGAAATGGCTTTGTGACGTGGCCCAGCCGGCAGGTTCAGCCACCACTTCACGGACAATTTGCACCAACTGGTTAACCTGAAAGGCGGGCATGGTGCCCATCAGCCCGGCGACTGCAAACAGCACGGCCAGTGGCCACCAGCGTTTGCCCAGACCTTCGCGTACGACATACATGGGACCACCCTGAAGGTTGCCCTCACTGTCTTTGCCGCGAAACATTACACTCAGGGAGCAGGTATAAAACTTGGTGGCGACACCGATGATGGCTGTCACCCACATCCAGAAGATGGCGCCCGGGCCGCCCATGGTAATTGCCAGCGCTACACCGGCAATATTGCCCAGTCCCAGCGTCCCGGACAGGGCGGTGCTCAGCGCCTGAGTATGGGGTATATCACCTTCATCGCCTTCACGATCAAAACGTCCTGTCAGGATTTGTAAGGCATGTCTGAAATGGCGATAAGGCAGGCCACCCGAATACACCACAAAAAACAGCCCACCACCTACCAGCAATATAACCAGCGGCAGGCCCCACATAAAATTGGCGAAGGCGGTAAAAAGCGCTTCCATGTTGTTATCCTGATTGTGTTCAGGCTTTTACCCTAGCGCTTTGCCGGTACAGATTCAAAAGACATTCGACAAGAGTGGGGACGCTTCCCTTTAATTGGTTAATATTCTAGTCTATTGCTATGCTCGAAATAGCCGACATATATTTCAAAATTCCATACCTCATTACCCAGTTAGATAATTGACGTGATGATGTATTTTTTCTTGATGATGACAAGCAACGCTATTTAGAGTGCAACACTTACTCTTGTTAAAACATCAGGTAACGTTTTTTGGCATATTCCTTGATGGATAATAAAAGGGAATCTTCCCTTTTTCGACTGAGAATGAATATAAACAATGCTCTTAGATTATTCATTATGTATGCCTTAATTTCAGCGCATGTTATTTGAATGGCCAGAATATCTACAGGATAAAAATTATTATGGCGAGTTTGGATACTCAGCAGGGGATTATTGAAAACAGCAAGGTCACAATTGGACCATGTACCTATGGTTATGAGTACTTGCAAGTATTCGGCTCGGAAGGCGTTTCGTTGACAATAGGCAGTTTCTGTTCAATTGCAATGAAAACCACTATATTTCTTGGCTCAAACCATCGAACTGATTGGATCACTACCTTTCCATTTGGTCATCAAATGGCTGATGAGTTAGGAGGCCGGGAAATAAAAGGCCATCCGGCTAGTAATGGTGACGTCGTCATCGGCCATGATGTTTGGATTGGCTATGGCTCAACTATTGTATCTGGCGTAACAATTGGAAGCGGAGCTGTTATTGCTGCCAACGCTCACGTTGTTAAGGATGTTGCTCCCTATGAAATTGTCGGTGGAAACCCTGCAAAACACATTCGATATAGGTTCGATGAGGAAATAAGAGCGTTACTTTTGGAGTTAAGATGGTGGGATTTGCCTATCAGCGTAATTAAAGAGCTGAGCCAAACCTTATCTTCAGAGCCGACGGTTGATTTACTGAAGTCACTCGTTGCTTCGTTTAGAGCCTGATTATGTTTGATGTGCATTGCAATTTAAAACCTACTGTTCTGATATAAGGATGCTTTGGTTTGGCGAGAAATTAAGTGGCAGACATCTAACTTACTGGTTATGCGGGAGAAGTTTCTTTCTTTATCAACTTCATCTATTGTTTACTTTGCTTTATAAACGGGGTGAGGTCACTGGACGTCTAGTGGATTCCTTCATCCGAATAAATGCAACATAACGCATCAAAGGCGACGCTCATAACTCGCACGCTTTAATGCGAGTGTTATCAACCTCTATTAATGGAAGAGAGACCATGAGCATCATTGAAGCCTTTCCCAACGGAACGCCAATAGATAATCAAAACATCTTTGAAAGTATTTCCAGCCGCATGTCTGGTTTTTTGTATCGTTGCCGCATGGACAATGACTACACCATGCTGAACATGTTCGGCAATGTCCAGGAGCTGACCGGTTATAAACATCAGGAGTTAATTGGCAACAAACTTACTTCCTACGTGAATCTGATCCACGAGGAGGATGCACAGGCTGTCGATGATGCAGTGGCGGCAGCTATTGAAGAGCGTAAGAACTGGGATGTGGATTACCGCTTAAAATGCAAAACGGGTGACCCCATTTGGGTGAATGAAAAGGGCGGCCCGGTATTTGACGACAATAATCAAGTGGCGTTTCTTGAGGGGGTGGTGACCACGATACAAGCCAGGAAATTGCAGGAACTGGAGCGTCAATCCAGAATGGATGAAGTGGAAAGCCATAGCGCGGACATCATCAAGCAAACCCATACCATTTTGGATATGTTGAAAACCCTCCGCCTGCTTAGCTTGAATGCCAGTATTGAGGCCGCACGTGCTGGAGACGCGGGCCGAGGTTTTGCTGTAGTTGCATCCGAGGTAAAAAAACTGGCCGAGAACACGGGGCATGCCACTACCGAAATCACCCGATTAACCAAAGAGCTCGACGCACTGCTTAAGTAATTATTTATCCAGGCGACCAGATAAAGGCAAAGCCATAACATGCAACCCGAAGAAATTAAGGAAATTTTCGATCAGCAAGCTTCAGGCTACGATCAGCAATGGGCCAGAATGGCGTCCATCAATAATGGTTTATATTTTTTGCTGGAATCTGTTTTTGCGGGGTTAGCTGAAGATGCTCACATTCTTTGTGTGGGAGCTGGCACAGGCAAAGAGTTGATTCATCTTGCCAGGAAATTTCCCAGTTGGCAGTTTACGGCGGTAGAGCCTTCAGGTGCCATGCTTGCTGTCTGTCGTCAAAAGGTTGAAGAGGAAGGGATGACGAGTCGCTGTCATTTTCATGAAGGCTATCTTGACTCTTTACCTGACAAACAGCTTTATGACGCAGCAACCTGCTTTCTGGTTTCCCAGTTTATTCTGGATCAACAGCTGCGCACAAAGCTGTTTGGTGAAATTGCTCAAAGACTGAAACAGGGTGGAATATTGGCAAGTGCCGATTTAGCTTCACAATTAGGATCGGATGAGTATGAAGCCTTATTGCATACATGGATGACAATGATGGCGGGGGCTGGCATTACAGCTGAAAAACAAAACCAGATAAGAGATGCCTATGCCAAAGATGTAGCGGTTCTGCATCCCACCAAGGTCGCTGACATCATTAAATCAGCAGGTTTTTGTGTACCTGTGCAATTCTTTCAAGCAGGATTGATTCATGCATGGTTTGCCAAATTGCAAACGTAAAAACAACTAAAATAGCAGCGTCCTCTTATACAAAAGTCTGAGTAGAAACAGCTTCAGTCTGTAAGTAAATAAAATCAAGTTGCTAAACCATTCGGCTATCACATCTTCAGTTTTCATTTAGCGTCCTGGTTCACATTAATTGCAACATTCATAGAGTTGTCACAATAAATCACTATCTTCAGTCCCGATGTTCATTATCTGACTTGGAGGTAACGTGAAAAATACGCAAAAATTAGTACTCGCTTCAATACTGGCAGCTCTGTATAACGTGCCAGCAATGGCGGCAACCTGTATTCCTGGTGGCACGAGTGATTCACCGACGCTGATCTGCACCCCAACAGACAGCGGCAATATCAATGACAACAGAGACAACCTGTCAGTGACCGTTGAAAGCGGTGCACAGATTGTCCGTGCAACTGGACGTCCGGTGCAATTGGAAGGATCCAACCAGACGCTGAATAATCAGGGCCTGATTGAAAGTGGCGATGATGATGCGATTCGTGGCAAGGGTGTAAACCTGACAATCGACAATTCCGGCACTATACGTGGCGGTGACCGGGGTATCCGTCTTCAGGATGACGCCGATAATTTCACACTGATCAACCGTGAAACTGGAAAAATCTTCGCGGAAAACCAGGCCGTCAGATTGGACAATGATGCCGAACTGGAAAACGCACATATTACCAATTATGGCCTGATTCAAAGTACTGATGGTCGCGCCATTCAGAGCCGTGGACCAGGTGGCACTGTGATTAACTACGGTACGCTGCTTGGCGGTGAGGAAGTGATTGAAGCGAGAGAGAATTTCACGCTTGAAAATCACGGCACTATCGCGTTGAACGGGTTGTCATGGGATGCTGGCACGCAGACCTGGATGAATACAGGTGCCACTGACGATGAAGACGGTGTGCAATTTGCCAGCGGGGAAGCCAATAACTACGGCGTGATCCTCGGTAGCGATGATGGAATCGACATCGACGAGGGTAAGGTGCACAACCACGCCTCGGGCGTCATTGTCTCCACCGGATCGGCGAGTAATCCATTGGAAGGCGGTAATGGCATCGACGTAGATTCATTGTACGAGCCTACGCAAGGTGAGGTTCGCACTGCAGGTCCACTGACCATCGTAAACGAAGGCTATATCGAAGGCGTCCACGCGATTGGTACAGATGTGGCCAGCACCTCTGAGATCACCATTGAGAACAGCGGTACCTTGGTTGGCCGGTCAGGTACTGCAATCCAGTTTGCACCCAATCAGGGTAATAGTAGCTTGCAACTGAGTGGCAACAGCGAGATTATCGGTGATGTTATCTTTGGCGCTGGCGATGACATGCTGATTGTGGATGGGCTTACTTCAACTTCAGGTATGCTGAGTACCGGCATTTTTGATGGCGGCTTGGGAGAGAATAGTGTTTTCTTTAATGATTTTTCACTGTCTAATATTTTGTCATTTGATATCACCGACACGTTGATATACATGTCCTTCGGTATCGCGAGTGATGAACTGTTCTCAGGAAAATTCACTAACTTCTCATCATGGACATTTGGTGCTGATGGCTCTTTCTCGACAGAAGCGCTTGCAAGACAGTTTATGAATCCAAGTGCGGTGCCACTACCTGCGGCATTACCGCTTTTCGCTTTCGGCCTTTTCGGACTTTGGGCTGGCCGAGCACGTCTTTTGAAATAATCATCGACGTAGGGGCAACCCTCATTGCGTCGAGCCAATGTCTTTTGGATCAAAAGGGTCAGAGTCTGACACTGACCCTTTTGATTCAGCTGTTTTTACACCCGATTTAAGCTACGTTTTGCATTAGGATTTTATTGTCCTAGAAGTATCTGAACATCCACAGCCCCATCGCGATCATCATCAGGTTTTCGGTGAGCGATACAAATCCCAGTGGTACATTGCTGCCACCACCTACGCAGGCGCATTTGAGTTCGCGTTTGTCTATATACACTGCCTTGAGCACTGATACCGCGCCGACCGTGCCGATAAATAATGCGACAGGGATAGCCAACCACAGCATTGCTCCTGCCACCATGAGAACGCCTGCCAGCAATTCACCAAAAGGATACACATAGGAGTAGGGCACCACCCGACGTGCCAACAGGTCATAGTTGAGAAACATGGTTGAGAAGCTTTCAACATCCTGTAATTTGAGCAGCGCCAGAATGCTCATGCTAATGGCGATAAACAGCTCGGCAGTACGGATGCTCAGCAGACCTTCGCCCAACATCCAGCTTATCGCCAGAGCCAACAGGGCGGCAACGCCGAATACTGCCAATACAGGCTGATAACTGGTTTCGTCCTTGGCTTTTACCTTCTTGCCGAAGTGCTGCCGCAACGCGTCATATCCACCAATACGGGTTTCGTTGATAAATGTCTGGGGTGTCGTTTCCACATCATGCTGCTCTTTGAACGCATCGGTTTGTTCGCGTGAAGTCAGCCATTTATCTTCCACTTCATAACCTTCACGTTTAAGCAGATCCAGGGATTTCAGGCCAAACGGACAAACATGCTTGTCCATGACCATACGATAGAGCGTTGCTTGTTTTGTTGGATCAGATGACATCGAATTCTTCTCCTTGTTTTTATAAATGGCTTTATCTTTTGGGGGGCTTGCAGAGCGAAGAAGTTCCTTTCGCTACTTGCCCTTTACTATACGGTAAGACTTCTTTGATTGTTTTTTCAAATTAATACCATCCTGTCGGCTCTGATTTTATTAGCGATATTCACTGGAGGGATTAACGGATATCTGTTTCAGGATAGTTGGTTATTGTTTCAAAAGGGTATAGGTTAACTTTTACACAAGAATACTATTTGCGTATTTGGTCGTTAGCCAGGAGCTTTATTTTATATGTTGGCATTCTCAAATCCGGTTGGCTCAGGAACCCTTTGGTTCCACAATCTGACCACTGCCGAAGGTACACCCGTAGCCTATGATCCCCAGGCGCGGGCATTCCTGCCCATGCCGCCATTCTGTGCAAACCGTGAGATTATTGGTTGCAACTGGATAGCACCCGAAGAAGGTGCTTTTTGCCGGTCATGTGCGATGACTGCGTTGGCGCCGGATCCGGAAATTCCCAACGCTATCTCAAATTGGGCAGAAACCGAAGCAGCAAAACGCTGGGTACTCGATAACCTTGGCCGCTGGCACTGGTTCCGGCCGGAAGATCCCGGAACGCGGCCGGTTTTTCATATGCTTGCTGATGGACATACGCTTGCTGCTATGGGGCATGGCAATGGCGTCGTAACCATTAGCGTATCCGAGGCCGATCCAGTAGTGCGGGTTACCCGCAGAGAAGCCCTGGACGAGCCTTACCGAACGATGATCGGCCACATGCGCCATGAAATTGCACACATGCTTTGGTGGCGACTGAGCCTGCGTGAAGACTTTCTGCAGGCGTTTCGGGTGATGTTTGGTGATGAGCGAGAGGACTACACAGCGGCACTTCAGCGACATTACCAGCAAGGTGCACCACAAGACTGGGAGCTGTTTTACCTGACCAGCTACGCCTCGGCGCATCCTCACGAAGACTGGGCTGAAACGACGGCACATTTGTTACATCTGACAGATATTACCGACAGTTTTGTGGCAACTGGCCTAAGTTCTCCAGAACTGCCTCACCATAGCTGGGATCCCTATTCAGAGCCTGACTCTGTTTTGCTAATCAACGTTGCTACCGCCCTCGCGACACGCGTCAATCACATTAACCGCTCAATGGGGTTATCAGACGTCTATCCCTTTGTTCTATCGGAAACTGGCCGGCGCAAGCTTGCATTCGTACACGACTGGTTGCGACGCGGGGCTCAGGGGCGCTGATCTGCTGCTTTTTTGTCACGAATAGCAGGGATACCACCAAACCCTTTTGTCTTTTTGTGTTATGTTTGAACTGACAGTTAGTGGTCAGTTGTAATGAAGCCGACTAGCTCATTCTGAAATTAGGAAGCTGATAAAGCCTCCCTATCAATGATTTATTCAATCTCCTCTAAACAATACTGACAAGCTCAGTTCATTTTGTGTGCTTTTTCCAGTAAGGCTTCTCTGAGGAGGCTCAACAGGAGAATGTTCTATGTCGATTACCAGTGAAACTGAATTATCTGAAGAAGTATTATCCTGGCGCGATCCCAATATGGACTCCGTTCGCGGAACAGAAACCCCCAAAGATCCGAACAAAGGCTACATCGCACTGCTTGGCTGGAGTGTCAATGCAATAAAAGCTGCGCAGCAGTTTGACCGTCGCTATATCGTTGTTGCGCCTGAATGGGCTGCAGATTTTTGTACCGCTAACAACATACCTTTCATCTCATGGGATTTTATCCGTCTCAATGATAGGTCCCTGGAAATTGCCGAAAAACTGAAGGCGGAAGGAGTCGATGTAGCTATACCGTTATTCGAGGAAACCGTTGAATGGTCCGGTGCCATCAATTCTGTTCTGCTGAATAATCCGCGCATGTACGGTCAGTCTATTCTGTTCCGTGACAAGGCGTTGATGAAGCGTCGTGCTCAGCTTGGTGGTATTCGCGTGGGGATTTTCGAAGAAGCGCATGAGAAAGAAGATATTGTTCGCTTTATGAAACGCGTTAATCAGACGCTGCTCAAACTTGATGGTGATCCGGATGATCCGATTCACGTTAAGGCATTCGACAAGGCCGGTTGCCTCGGTCACCGAATGATCCGCACGATAGATGAAATCGATAACATTCCGGCCGAAGAGTACCCGTTGCTGATGGAAAGTCACCTGGATGGCTGGGAGTTTGCGGTTGAGGCCTGGATCCACGATGGCAAAATCCAATTCCTCAATATTTCTGAATATGTCACCTTGGGTTACTCTGTATTTGTACCGGCTACCGCGGAACTTGAAAGCTGGCGGAATGCGATCACCAAACAGATCGAATTGCTGATCAAAACCTTCGACATCCAGTTTGGCCTGATTCACCCTGAGTACTTCGTTACGGCTGATGGCGAAATGTACTTTGGCGAAGTTGCCTATCGTCCGCCCGGCTTTAAAGCTTTTGAGCTGATCGAGAGAGCCTACGGATTCAATGCTTATCAGGCTTCGATGCTGGTATTCGATCCGAAAAGCACCAAAGAGGAAGTGGCTGCATTCTTCCCCAAAGAAGTGGTCGATGCCAAGGGGTACGCTGGCTGCTTCGGCGTCTACCCACGCCGTCGTGTGGTCAGCAAGCTGGAAATGCCCAAAGAAACCATTGAGCATCCTTATTTTGAGTCACATGAACTGGTGGCACCGGCAGAAGAAACCGTTCCTGACCGGGCGGCTTTTGGTACGCATTGGGGCCTGATCTTCTTCTTTGGTGATGATCCCATCAAAATGCGCGATTTGCTAAAAGCGCAGGAGGAGTTGGACTTCTACGTCTAATTTCATATGCATAGCGACCTGCCTGCGAGGGTAGGTCGCTATGACTTTTTAGGGTTTGACGGTAAGTTGGGCTCTCCATTACAAAATAGCTGCTTTTCTAAGCAGAGGATAATTGTTTAAACTCAGGATTAACCTATAACAAACTTCACGGACGATATACGGTGCCTGCCCCTCAGTAAGCCGTTAGGCCTTTGATGGCAGTCAGATTCGATTAATCTACGCAGATCAAAACTGTGAGGAAGATTATGAATGAATCAACTAATCGTAAGACCGTTTCTCTTTCATCGATCAAATATTTGTTGACGCAGATCCTTATGGACCTCCGAGGTTTAATTTGGTGTGCGCTGCTGATATTTTCGTACCTTCCCACCGTTGCTTTTGCTTAAACTCCATGTCCTGGAATTCATGTGAAGATTCTCGATATCAGAAATAGCAAAGGAGCTGTCGCGTGCGCGCTTTTCGAGGCGCCAAATGGTTTCCCTACTGAGTTTCTGCGCTATGCAACCAATATTATGATGATAAAAATTCGGGATACAAAGGCACGTTGTGACTTTTTAGATATTCCGCCTGGAACGTATGCCTTGGCTGTTATTCATGATGAAAATATGGACGGCGAGCTTCGTACTAACTGGCTGGGGGTGCCCAAAGAAGGCTACGGTTTTTCAAACGATGCAAAAGCCTCAATGAGTGCGCCTTCATTTGAGGCTGCCAGTTTTACTTACGATGGCCAAAAACTGGATTTGACGATCAAGTTGAATTATTGAGCGATCGTTGAATAAATTCGACCAGAAAATGGATTGAGTTTAATCCTGTGAAAAACCAAGCTTCAGTAGCTGGTATCTTGATGCAGCCTTTGGCCGAAAACCTCAGGAAAGCAGTCGTTCGTTTCAGCAAACGACTGCTTTTGTTTTAAAACTGCAATGTAGGAGTTACCGGGTAGGTGTCGAATCTATTCGTCATTTCCCCAGAATTTCCACCACCTTCTCCGATGCTCTTCTTGTGATTTCTGGCCCTGCTCCGAACCTTTGCCTTGCTGCTTCCGTTCTTGTTCCATTGTACGTTGCCGATCCATGTCTTCCGGATCGTGTTCCCGCTTGCGTTCACGTGTTTGTTCACCTTCGCCGCCATATTGCTGCATCTGTTCTTGCTGCTTTTTGCCTTTACCGTCACCTTGCCCTTGCCCACCGGCAAAGTTAGTTGTCGAGAAAGCTGTTAAGGTCATCAGGGATAGAATTAAAATTAACTTTTTCATGACTTCATACCTCATAAAGATGGAATATGTATGACAGTTAACTTCCTGTTTACTGGATATTTAGTATATGGCTTGGAAATAAACTTACATTGAGCCAGATCAAAGATACGGTTTACAAAATTCTGTCCTAGGGCTAAAAAAAGTAAAAGGGGCGGAGTCAATTGAAAATTTAAGCAAAAAGCACAGATTATTTATGGATTAAAAGGTTTGTCTCCAGTTGCCACGTGCTTTATTCCATTTTGAGAGCTAGTATGCTCTGGTGTCATAAATTTTTATTTAATACTAGTTCGTTATGAAATTCATTCTGTTCTGTTGATTAACTGTTGTTCCTCATTTTGCTATTAATAGCTCAAAGTGCTTTGTAATCGGAGATTTGGATGGATACAGTCGATAAATTGTTTAATGGCAGCTTTATGCCCCATGGCCATTGTTTGCAATGGCTACCGGATCTCCTGTTCCTTCACGTCAGTGGTGATCTATTAACCTCTATTGCTTATTTTGTTATTCCTATTGCCCTTGTCTATTTAGTTAAAAAAAGAACTGATCTCGCTTTTAACTGGATATTTATTATGTTTGCCGCCTTTATTTTTCTGTGTGGTGTTACCCATCTCACTGGTTTAATAAATATCTGGCAGGGTTTTTATTACATTGAGGGGCTTGCTAAGTTTGCAACAGGTTTAGTCTCTATCCTGACCGCAGTTATGATTTGGCGATTAATACCAAAAGCCTTGGCTATTCCAAGCAATGATGAATTTCGAAATAAAAATGCAGCCTTACAGCAAGCTCAACGAGAGTTATTGGAATCCAACCAGTTACTCGAACGACGAGTGTTAGAACGTACCAAAGAGCTTGAACGCTTAACGACAACGGATCCGCTCACGGGTGTGATGAATCGTCGTGGGCTTATAGACAATTTGACAGCAGAAACTGATCGGGCAGAGCGTTACCATCACCACTTAAGTTTATTAATGGTCGACATGGATCACTTTAAAGACGTGAATGATAAATTTGGTCACCTTTCTGGCGATGCCGTTTTAATAGAAGTGGCCAATATTTTGTCTGATACCTGCAGAACCAGTGACTTTCTGGGCCGCTATGGTGGGGAAGAGTTTCTTTTGTTACTTCCCGAAACCGGTACTGAAGAAGCCAGTCAGCTTGCAGAACGTATCAGGGCCGCCATTGAACAGCATCGTTTTTGCCAGGATGATGGCGTCGATATCTCTCTGACATGCAGTATTGGCGTTACAGAGTTTCGAGTTAACCAAACCCAAACCAGCTTGCTTCAAAGCGTTGATCGCATGTTGTATAGCGCCAAAGAGTCCGGTAGAAACAGAGTAGTGGTAAATGATAACTCAGAAAGTTAACCGATAAATGAGCAGCTCTCTCAATCTGCCCAGACGTTCAATATTATTTCCGTCGGAAATAATATTGAGACGAAAACTGAATATAAATATTAAAAGTTTATTTACTTGATACCACTTATCTTATTGCCACATACTCAGTTCTTATCATGACAATAAAACCTTCAGAAAGAGTACTGAATCGCATTTGCCGCATTGCGCTAGCCTTGTTTTCGTTAGCCTTGGTTTGTAGTACCGCAATTCCTTTAATACATACCGATCAATGGTGGATACGAATATTCGATTTTCCTCGCGTACAAATTTCCGTATTGATGGGTTTGGCTTTAGCCGCCTATGTGGCTCTGAGTTTTTGGCGTCGGATGCGGATATGGGAATATGCGCTTGCTGCGATGGTCGTCCTGTCATTGATCTGGCAGCTTATAGCCATTGCTCCATACACCGCGTTTTATCCCAAGGAAATGTCTGAAAGCCGACAGGATAATGATTCCAATCGGATATCGTTACTGATTTATAACGTGCGTTACGATAATCGTGAAGTGAAAGCGCTGCTGAAACTGATACGTGATAACGATCCCGATATAATTTTATTAAGCGAAACGACCAAATGGTGGTTAGAACAACTGGAGGGTCTGGAAGACGACTATCCTTTTACATTATTCCAGCCGCAAGATAATCATTACGGTATGTTGCTTTTCTCCCGACAAGAGCTGGTGAATCCAGAGATCCGCTTTTTAATTGAGTCAGAAATTCCATCAATTCGCACCCAGGTTCGGCTTCCATCGGGAAAACTTGTAACCCTTTATGGTGTGCATCCACGACCTCCGGGTCTTGATCTTTCTGAAGAAGAGGAGGCTGAAGCGGATGGAGATGAACGCGCAGACTCCGATATGCGGGATGCCGAATTGATGTTGGTTGCCAAAGAGGTTAAAGAGTTAGGAGAGGTTCCGGTCATCGTGGCTGGCGATTTTAATGATGTGGCTTGGTCACATACCACACATCTTTTTCAGCGAACGGGTGGTTTACTCGATCCGCGTGTAGGGCGTGGCTTAATGAATACTTTTGATACCAGAAGTCGCCTGTTACGCTATCCACTGGATCATGCTTTCGCCTCAGAACATTTCCTTCTCGTTGAGCTACGACGTCTTCCCGATATCGGATCTGATCACTTTCCCCTATTTGTTGTGCTCGATTACGATCCTGATGCGTCCATTGAAAACGAAGAGCCCCAGTCTGATGCGGATGATGAACAAGAAGCTGAGGAGGCCATCGATAAAGGCAAGAATAGTGAATGAAAGAGTAGCCTTAAGACGTTCTTGAAAAGTTCAGTAACAGCAGATTTGATAGCTATCGTAGTCAGTCATACCAAAATCTGTGGGGATAGATGATGAAGCATGCAACTGCAATTGTTTTAGGGGCGACAGGCGCTGTGGGTAAGCAGTTAGTCAATCAATTAAGCCGACGAGAAGATGTCGTTAATATCATTTTGATTTCGCGTCGCGAATTAGACATATTGAGAGATTTTCCCGATGCGATTGCTTCAAAAATAAACAATCAGGTTGTGGACTTTGAACAGTTGGAACAACAGGTAACTCCCCTGATTCCGCCAAAATCTGTTGCTTTTATTGCATTGGGAACAACGCAAAAACAGGCGGGTAGTAAGGCGGCCTTTCGTCATATTGATCATGATTTGGTGATCGCGTTTGCACGAGCATGTAAATCTGCTGATGTTTGCAGACTCGGTGTTGTCACTGCACATGGGGCCAATGTGGATTCTGCTAGTTTTTATAATCATGTCAAAGGTGAGGTTGAGCGGGATATTAAATTACTGGGTTTACCTAGTGTGTTTTTTGCCCGTCCTTCACTACTGTTAGGCCGACCGGATGATGGTCGTTTTGCCGAGAAACTGGGTGAAAGTTTGCTCGCCCCCATATCCTCATTTATTCCCAAAGCTGTGCGTCCAATTTCAACAAAATGCGTGGCAGCGGCGATGATTAAAGCAGCCTACGATGCTGAAAATAAAAGCTCGTCTTTTGTGCTGTCGAATGCTGATATGCATCAGCTTCAGATTATTGAGTAATGGTTCGATCCTGCCAAAGATTGACCATTCAAAGGCGATCCTAATTTTAGAAACCCCTTCAATTTCGTGGTTGCTACATTAATAGTCAGAATATATGATCTGTATACGTTTCGTATATTAGGATCTGTTATGGGTATTGTGAAAATAAATGATGATTTGCATGAGGAAATTCGAAAGTCCAGCTCGGTTATGGTTCGTTCGATCAATGCTCAGGCTGAGTATTGGATAAAAATAGGTATGCTGGCCGAGGCCAACCCGAGTATGTCTTTTTCGGAAATTATCAGTGCCCAGATGAAACATGCCGACGTTGAAATAAAGAAAATTGTCGGTGGCTAGGGTAACACTCAAAACCACGGACGAATTGCAGGTGATGCGTGAAGCCGGAAGACTGCTCGCATCCGTTTTCAGCTATCTTGATAAGTATGTAACAGTTGGCATATCCACGATGGATATCAACAATCTGGTTGAACGATATATTGTTGATCAACTGGGTGCCCACCCTGCAAGTAAAGGGCAATATGGTTACCAGTATGTGCTCAATACCTCAGTCAATCATGTGGTTTGTCATGGTGTTCCTGCAGACAATCAGAAACTGAAGTCGGGTGATATCATCAATGTAGATATCACGCTGGAGAAAGGTGGCTATATCGCTGATTCCAGCAAAATGTATCTGATCGGTGAAGTCACACCACTGGCAATACGTTTAGTCGATAAAACCTACGAAGCGATGTGGCAGGGGATTCGGGCCGTGAAGCCAGGAGCGACCCTGGGCGATATTGGTTACGCGATTCAACATTATGCTGAGAAACATGGATATTCTGTGGTTCGTGAATACTGTGGTCACGGCATTGGTCGAGAAATGCACGAAGAACCTGCAGTTTTACATTTTGGTCAACCAGGAAATGGACTGGTATTACAGGAAGGAATGACCTTCACCATCGAGCCGATGATCAATCAGGGAAAGGCCAAGGTGAAACAAAAGAAAGATGGCTGGACCGTGGTAACCAGTGATAAAAAGTTATCTGCACAATGGGAACACACCATTGCGGTTACTTCGAATGGTTACGAAGTGCTTACGCTCAGGGAAGAGGAACGTAACTGACCTGCGGATCACCTGAACAACTCTCTAAAGGCTATTTAGAATGTTGCACAAATCGCTAATGTCATCCAACAAACATGTAAGTCCGGGCACGTTATTTGTGGTGCTGGCGGCAATGTGTTGGGGACTTGCAGGTGGGATTGGTGGCATCCTCACGGCAGAAGGCTGGAGCTCATTAGTGGTGTCTTTCTATCGAGGCATTATAGGACTTCTGTTCGTTTTCTTATGGCTGATATTACGTCCGAACAACAGCGGATTGGCAAATTGGCGATTATGGTTTTGGTCGGTTATTGCTGGGGCGGGCGTCGCTGGTAACTTCGCTTTTTATTTCAGGAGTATTGCCGAGGGAAGCGTTGCAGTTGCTGTAACGCTGATGTATTGCGCACCTGTGTTCGTTTTTCTAATTTCTTTTGCACTCAAACTTGAAAGAGCTTCTTTATTTAAATGGTGCGCCATGGCAATGGTCATTATGGGGGTGATGTTACTAACGGGGCTATATGATATTGATACCGATGATGTCACACCTGTCGCCGCTGGAGCCGGCCTGCTCTCCGGCCTTTCCTATGCGATATTCATTTTTGGTTTCAAATATGCAGTTCCACACGGTAGTCCGCAGGCAATTCTGTTTATAGCCTTTGGGGTTCTGGTCAGTATACTCATCGGGTTTGTAGATATTGAACAGACAGTGTCAGTATTGAGCTCACCAAATTGGTTTCTGTTTGTGCTGTTGGGAGTGCTTGGCGCAGGGATCTCATTCATTCTCTATATCGTCGGACTGAAATACACCGCGCCAACGTTGGTCGCTATTGTGGCAATGGTCGAACCGGTAACAGCATCTCTATTCGGGATAGTGGTGTTAGATGAAAACTTATCGGCACTGCAGTTTTTCGGTATGGGACTGATAATTGTGACTGTTACAGTGCTGAGCAGATATACAAGCTCGCAGAATGAGCCTTCTGAAACAGACGAGTAGCCAACTTAATTTAAACTCACATTTACGTTAAAACAGAAAAGAGATGGTGGGTTTATTAAGGACTTTGAATTTGCCTGGGCCTTTGAAATTAGCGGTGATAACACCAGGCCGTTACCAGCAATCGCCGTCAGAACATCTCTACTTTCCATGCTTCACCTTCGGTTGGGGAATGGTTTGCTCTCTGGAATTTAATAGGGATATTAGTTTTGCATTGGGGCGTTCTGAATGAGAGATACTAGCTATCCCAAAACGTTAAAGGGATAGATTGTTGTAATCTGATACTAACACTACACGTCTTTTGGGTGAAAAATGAATCGACAGCTTGGCAAAAAAGCGATTATTTCGCTGGTCCTATTGTGTATTGCTGTAGCAAGTATTGGTTGGTATTTAGCTTTATCCAATCAAAGCTTGTGCGGTGCCAGCACTGAAGACGCTATGGTGATGCTTTCCATTGGTTTGGGGCTGGGGTGTGTGCCGTTTATTCCCGGTACAGCAGGTGCTCTTGGGGGCGTTATACTCAGTTTATTGATTAGTCGACTTAGCACTATAAAACAGTTGGTGGTCATCGCTTTGCTGATTCTTGTCGCTATTCCAATAAGTGAACATGGTGAAAGATTTTTTGCTAGCAAAGATGCTTCAGTTATCGTAGCGGATGAACTGCTTACCTTTCCACTGGCAACTATTGGTCTTCCCGTTCATCAACATCCAGTAATGCTGGCCGGTATTTTTATGACTAACCGCATTGTTGACTGGACCAAGCCCCCACCGGCTCGGGCGGCTGAATCCATACCTGGAGGCGTGGGGATAGTGCTTGATGATGTGGTGGCAAGCTTGTGGACATTGCTTATATTCACTATTGGTTGGCGGTGGTATCGTCGACAATAAAAGACGGTTTTAGTATGGTTGAAAATAAAAACAGCCTATTTATTAAATTGTTTTTATATAATCAGAAAACAACATAAACATTAAAACGTTTAGCTTTACGCTATAAGGAAATTCAAAAGTGTTGAAGAATCGCTCTAATTATTCGCTTGCCGCTGTTGGCCTTATGGTGGCCTTAGGTACAATGACTGCTGCACATGCTCAGCCACAGGACTATGATTGGTCTGGAACATATATAGGTGGAAGTCTTGGGGCGGCTCATAGTCGTGCCTCATTTGATGCTTCAACTTCTGATGGTTTTCCGGGGTCTTATTTTACGACGCCCGATCCTGAGCAAATTGCCGAAGCGGCTGATAAAAGTGCTTCGCAATCCGAGCTAAGTGCGGGTTTGTTCGGGGGCTATGGTCAGCAATTTGATCGTTTATATCTCGGGGTGGAGGCTGGCGTGAACAGTTTAAGCTTTGATGACTCCTCTTCATCAGGCGGCATTTATGAGTCAGCTCCAATAGCGACCTATAACAATAAAATCTCCGTGAAGGCTGACTGGCAAGCATCACTTCGTGCTCGTGTAGGTTGGGCCGAGAAACGCTGGCTTGCCTACCTTACCGGTGGTGTAGCAGCGACTAAAATCAGAATGGATGCAACATTTTCTGATGACTTGTCCGGGACAGGCGCTTTTGGTCGTGATTCAGATAATGAAACCAAACTAGGATGGGTTATCGGTCTGGGTGGGGAATATGCTCTTAGCGAAAGTTGGACAATTCGAGGAGAGTATCTCTACGCGGATTATGGAAAAGCTGATACAACAGCATTGGTAACCAATCCAGCTTTTCCGACGCTTGCGAATGACTTGAAAAGCTCTGTCGAACTTAAAACCCAGATTCTTTCAGTGGGTGTTTCTTATCGTTTCTGATGGTTTGGTAGCTCAGCCTTTGACAGCATAGAATGCCTTGAGGACTCTTTAACAAGCGCTAAGCCCATTATTTCGGTTAGTTATTTACAGGAATGCGTCGGATTCAAACTGTAAATATCGGATGCTATGGCACAAAATGTGAGAAACTCCTTTTATTGCCCGAAGTAAATTGTTGGCATCTTCCTCCCTTTTTTCCTACCCGAACGTGAGCCCAAATATGCAGATGAATAATGCGATTAGCTGATTTTATCCGAGCAGAAATAGAGCCGATTCTGCAGGATTGGGAAGCGTTTGCCAAAACACTGCTGAGTGGCAAACATATGAGCAAATCTGGGCTGCGTGATCATGCCAGAGATATGCTGTTGGCGATTGCAGACGATCTTGATACCCCACAGAGCGAAACAGAACAGACTGCCAAATCGAAAGGGCATGAACCTGAAGATGAAGGAGAATCTTGGGCAGAAGTGCATGGTGGTGACCGCCATATCAGCGGTTTCAGCGTGATGGAGACGGTTTCAGAGTTCAGGGCGCTTCGGGCCAGTGTGGTTTCACAGTGGACTAAAGCATATAAAACTACTCAAAACCATGATCTCGAAGATCTCACCCGGTTTCATGAAGCGATTGACCAGGCCGTTGCTGAGTCCCTCGAACATTATGCTACTGCAAAAGAGATGGAAACCCGATTATTTGGTGCCATTCTGTTAGCATCGCCTGATCCGATTTATGTGCTCGATCTCGGAGGCAAATTTATCTATGCAAACAAAGCCACCGCGGATCTTTTCGCGTTGGCACCAAAGGAGATCATTGGCAAATCTACTTTTGATCTTGGGTTTCCGTTTGCATCTGATTTTCAGCACAATTTGGAAAAGGTGATAGCGGATCAGTCAACCTATCGTGGAAAGTTTGTGCATAGGTTTAGCTCTGGTCATGGTGAAAGATTTGAGTATCTTCTGGCACCCGTACTGGATGAACAACAAAATACTGAAGCCACTGTATGCATTGCCCGGGATATCACCGAACAAGCGCTGGCTGAAGAAAAAATATGGCACAACGCTCATCATGACTTACTAACCGGGTTGCCCAATCGACGTCTTTTTCTGGATCGTCTGGAACAAGAGGTCAAACATGCAAAGCGTAGCAAAATTCCCTTAGCTGTACTGTTTATGGATCTTGATGGCTTTAAAGAGGTAAACGACACACTTGGTCACGAAGCGGGAGACCGCGTATTAGAGCTTGTTGCAGAGCGGCTGATTAAATGTGTCCGAGAGGAAGATACCGTGGCCCGGCTGGGTGGAGATGAATTTACCGTCATTCTCACCGGTGCTCAGCAGCAAAAAGATATTGAGCTGGTGGCGCAATCGATAATTGACGCGATTGCTGTGCCGTTTAGTCTTGTGCAAATGCCCGTTCAGATTTCTGCCAGCATAGGGATCTCAACATTTACTGATACGACGATTTCTTCGATTGCTATGCTGGAAGCCGCCGACCATGCCATGTATAAAGCCAAAAAATCCGGTTCAAACCGTATTTATTTTCACGAATAATTAGATTAAACAGACATATAATTGGACTAGATTTGTTGAGCTTATATGGCGACCACTGCTGATTTTGTATGAGTAAAAAACGCAAGAAAATAAAAAATGAATCGATAGTCGATAGCGATAATGTCTTGCTAAAACCAGCGGGAAAGGTGCTGGCAGAGCTGATTCTGGAAAAAGAAGCGGCGTTTCTTGCTTCCTGGATGCATTTTAAAACGGCAGAAAATGATCTGGATGCATTACATAATATGCGTGTTGATCTGCGACGATTACGGGTGTGGGTAAAACTGACACGCGATGAAGTTAAAACCAATCAAAAAGCTAATAAACAGCTCAAGGCCCTGGCAAAGGCGAGTAACCCCTTACGAGATCATGAAGTGATGCTTAGTTGGTTAGCTTTGGCAAAAAATCAGATTGGAGGGGTGTCCGCCCTCGATAACCTGATTGAATATGGCAAACAGGCTTATAAACAACAGTCAACGCAACTGATTTTTTCTACTAAGCAGTCACTTGCACCACAACCCAAACAAAAAATCAGTGTCGGTTTAGAGCAATGGCTTGAAAAAACCGTGGAGCAGCGTATTAAGTTGATTGATCAACTTTTACATACGGGGATGGGGGACGCTCACCTCGCGCGAATTGAAATCAAATATTTACGCTATCTGCTCGAACCCTTCAGTAGTAGCGTTAAAAACTCAAAAGAGCTGGTAAGCTGGTGCAAAGAGGTACAAGAAATATTGGGTGATTTTCACGATTTGCAGGTTTTTCGAAGCCACCTGCCGGATTTTGCTCGATGGGTCATCGACCATGAGTTGGTAGAAGTTACTTTATCATCTGGAAAACAGAGCAGAGCTATTACAAAGGTTTTTGCGAATGCTCGCGAATCAATAATTGCTCTATCCGGCTGGCAGGATCAGGAACTCTCTCGTCAATGGTTTAAATGGCTGGACCGGCGGGATAATTATCTACTTCTGCTACAAACGCTTCGAAAAAATCAAAATTCAACCCACTTGGTTTGAGCTTTAAAAATGTGTCCAATAAAGTTTTTACTGTAACCCATCAAGTGTAGCCTGGATCTGAGTTCAGGCAATTTCCGATAAAAATAGTAATTCAATTGATTATCAAAATAGATTTGCTAGGAGAAAACCATGGATCCCTTACCTGAAAATAGCGGCAGTTGTCTTTGCGGTTCTGTAAAAGTCAGTGCAAAACCAAAAAGTAATCATGTGGGGGCCTGTCATTGTGATATGTGCCGGAAGTGGGGCGGCGGACCATTTTTAGTGGTTGAATGTGAAGACGATGTGCATTTTGAAAGTGACAGGGATATCGGTGTTTACAGTTCATCCGATTGGGCCGAGCGGGGCTTTTGTCAGCAATGTGGCACACACTTGTTTTACCGCTTCAAGCAAGGTGGTTTTTATGCCATTCCAGTAGGATTGTTTGATGAAAAGGAAAAATGGCAATTGGCTGAACAAGTTTTTATTGATAATAAACCCGGTTATTACTCGTTTGCCGAAAAGACCAGAAACTTCACCGAAGCAGAGATTATTGCTCAATTCAGTGGCAAGTGACTGAGCAATAAATCCTCTGCTTTTATTAAACAACCGGTTGTTCTGACGTTTGTAAAATACTCATCCAGCTTTTCCACTGATATTGCATTTTGTTTTAGTCATACTATATTTCGTCTACAGCTTCGACACACTCCGGTAAGGTTTGTCCACCATCCACTACCATTTGCTGGCCAGTGATATAGGCCGCTTCATCGGAAGCAAAAAACAATGCCGCATTGGCGATATCTTCTACGGCACCAAGTCGTTTTAATGGAATCGCTGCGGCCATGCTGTTGAGATAATCTTCTCCCAGACTGGCTAAACCTTCAGTAACAATATTGCCGGGCATAACTGCATTAATGGTGGTGTTGTAACGGGCCAGTTCCATCGCTGCAGTTTTCATAAAGCCTAGTTGACCCGCTTTGGTCGCGCCATAATGTGCCCAACCCGGGTAACCGGTAATGGGGCCTGTTATCGATGAGGTGACCACAACGCGACCTTTACCCAGTTTTTCAAAGTGTGAGATACAGGCTTTGACACACAGAAAGGTGCTTTTCAGATTGGTCGACATGATGTCATCCCACTCTTCGGGGGAGAGGTCGACAATTTTCTTTTGCGGGAAGGTGCCGGCATTGGCGCAGAGAATATCGACAAGTCCAAACGTGTTTGCTGTGTGTTCAACCAGTGCCTGAACCTGATCCCAGTTTGAGACATCACATAAATAATATTCAGCGCTGCCACCCGCTGCTTTGATTTCTTCGACGGCCTCTTTTGCTGCGCTCTCGCCACGGGCAGCAATCATCACGTTGGCTCCTTGCTTAGCAAATACACTGGCAATCCCTTTACCAATCCCTTTTGAGCCACCAGTAACAATAACCGTCTTGTCTTGAATGGATGTGAGCATGTAATACCTCCAGAAGTTGATTGAATCAATTAAAGGTATTTTTAGCATAAATCTTTTTCTTTGCAACAAAAATATTGCAAGTCGGACATTTTGGCGTTATAAATAATTTCACCACTGTTTATCTGGGTTTGAGTTATGACCGGTTTATATAACAACGATTATCTGCAGCAATTGACTGGGGAGGTCGAAAAATTACTGGGGCATTGGAATATCAATGAAACTGCTAATATCTCGCTGCTGACGGTTTCTGAAAATGCCACCTTTATGGTGACCGATGAGAAAAACGATCAACGTTTTATTATTCGTGTACATCGCCCTGAATATCATTCCAAAAATGAAATTCTTTCCGAATTACGCTGGATTCAATCGCTACGCGAGCAAGCATTGCTCAACACCCCAGAACCGTTAACCCGTCGTGATGGTTCAATGGTGGCTTCATTCAGTGATGATGGAGTGGAACGTTACGTGGTGGCTTTCGAGTTTATGCCCGGTAAACAGCCGAATGAGGATGAATCACTGATCGAGGGTTTCGAGATATTGGGGGCGACCTCGGCCAGATTGCATCAACAGGCAAGACAATGGTCTTTACCGGAAGGTTTTACCCGTAAAAAATGGAATTTTGACAGCGCTTTCGGAGCAAATCCTTTATGGGGAGACTGGCGCAATGCACCGGGGCTAAACAAAGAAGGGCAAGCGATATTAGAACAGTTATGCGAAGTGCTGGAAGCAAAATTACAGCACTATGGTGAAAGCCCGGATCGCTTTGGTCTGGTGCACGCCGATCTACGATTAGCGAATTTGCTGGTCGATGATAAACAGCTAAGTGTGATTGATTTTGATGATTGCGGGTTTAGCTGGTTTATTTATGATTATGCTTCAGCCGTTTCTTTTCTGGAAACCTCACCTTTATTGCCTGAGTTGGAACGTGCCTGGGTACGTGGTTATAAATCGATAGCGCCTTTATCTGCCGAAGATGAAGCGATGATTTCAACCTTTGTGATGTTTCGGAGATTGTTGCTGACCGCCTGGGTGGCAAGTCACCCTGAAACAGAAACTGCTGCTGAAGCCGGTTTTGAACAATTCACCTTCGGCACCATTGAACTGGCAAAAAATTATCTGCAGCAACAGACTGAAGATCGTAATGGATTAACTGAAAAACGTATTCTGGATATGAATGCCTTTGAAGCCAATCAGGGAAAACATCAGCAAAATGTGACGCGGCGTTTGAATAATCTGGGTGCTGCTTCAGTGTTGTTTTACCAGGAGCCTATTGAAATGGTTTCGGCTCAGGGAGCCTGGATGCAGGCTTCTGATGGCAAAAATTACCTCGATTTTTACAATAATGTGCCATGTCTGGGCCATTGTCATCCCAGGGTGGTTGAGGCGGTCTCAAAGCAAATTGCTACGCTAAATGTGCATACCCGCTACCTGATTTCGGTAGTGGATGATTATCTTGAATCGTTAAAGGCCACTTTGCCTGACTCTATTACCAATATTGTAATGACCTGCTCGGGCAGTGAGGCCAATGATCTGGCTATGCGTCTGGCAAAACAGGCTTCAGGTGGTGAAGGTTTTATTGTCACTGAAGATGCCTATCACGGTAATACCAGTTTGGTCACCGAGGTGTCACCGTCAATTATCAAACAGGGTAAGTTGCCGGATCATGTTGTGGTAATACCGGCCCCATCTGTTGAGCTATATGGTGACGATATTGAAGCCGGCTTTGCTGCAAAAGTCACTGAAGCCATTGAGCTTTTATGGGAACGAGGATATAGAGTCGCGGCTTTATTAGTCGATACCATTTTTTCATCAGACGGTATCTATACCGAGCCCAGAGGTTTTTTAAAAAAAGCTGTGGATGTGGTGCATAACGCTGGTGGCGTATTTATCGCCGATGAAGTGCAGCCTGGCTTTGCCAGATTAGGTGAGACCTTCTGGGGCTTTGAATTCCACGGGGTAACACCGGATATTGTGACGATGGGAAAGCCGATGGGTAATGGTTTTCCAATGGCGGCGGTTGCCAGTAGATCAGAATATCTTGATAGTTTTTGTGCTGATGTCGGTTACTTTAATACCTTTGGGGGGAATCCGGTTGCCGCTGCTGCCGGACAGGCTGTTCTCGATACAATCAAACAAGAGAACCTGCAGGAAAATGCCCGGAAAATGGGGCTTTATTTAAAAACGCAGTTGAGCTCTATCATTAAACAATCCGCTTACGTTAATGAAGTGAGAGGGCAGGGACTGTTTCTGGGAATCGATATCGGCAAACGAGATAATAAACACGTTCCCGATCCTGTTAAAACCAAACAGGTAATTAATGATTTAAAAGCGGCAGGTGTTTTGATTGGAGCGGCAGGACGATTTGGTGCAACCTTGAAATTAAGACCATTGTTAACCCTGAGGCAATCAGAAGCCGATTTCTTTTTGGAGGCGTTTTCCCAGCAGGTTTAATATGCATCGGCAACAAGCATTATTGGAGCGGCGCCTCAATAATTTTAACCTGTTCGCTGGATAATGCTTTTTTCAATGGCCCACTGGGTTTTTGATCAGTGATTAAATGGTCAATTTCATTCCACTTTGCATACCTTGCCGTTGCCATGCGATCGAATTTGCTGTGATCAGCGACAACCATGTTGTGACTGCTTTGCCGAATCATCTGTTGATAGACATCTGCCGCATCAACTATCGCATCTGTTGGGCCGGTAGGTGCTAGACCACTAGCCCCCAAAATCGCCCAGTCAGCAGTGTAATTTGCCAGAAACTGACAAGTCACCGAACCATGGGTAGCGCCTTCTTCTGCATGATAAACACCTGGCGCCATGATCACCTTAATGGTCGGATTAAATGACAACACCGTGGCGACGCCAAAAGAATGGGTAATAACCGTAATATTGCTCATTTCATAAGCGATACGTTTGGCAACTTCAACCGTGGTTACCCCTGAACCTATCATGAGTACTTTGGCATCTTTTAAGAGTGGAGCCGCTTTTTTTCCAATCGCTGCCCGTTCAGCCAGGTTGGTTTTATGCCGTTCATTGAGTACCGGCTCAACCGCCTGACGCAATAAGGCTCCACCATAAGTGCGGCTGATCAGATTTTGTTCGGCCAATTCTTCGAGGTCACGCCGAATGGTTTCTGTGGTCACGTGTAATGCCGAAGCTAATTCACTAACGCGCATTGATGGATGAATTGTCAGTTCATCAATAATTGATTTATGGCGGGCAGCTTTTTTTCGTGACATGACTGGTACTCATTGTTGATGGCTGAAAGGTACCATATTCGTCAGTGATTTCGTACATTCACCGCTGCGGCAATAGCTGTTATTTACGAAGATCACTCGCACAATAAATGCCCTTATCTAATGCGAGGCATTAGCAACAAAAAACTGACCTGTGATCATTAGAATACAAAGCGTGGCACCAACATAAGGTACCCATAATGGAACACTGAAACCGTTATGGGTTGGTCGCTGCTTTTTAAGGCGAATCAGCGCGAAATTTGATAAGGCAAATACTATCAGGATAATGAATGATGTGGCTTGTGCTAATTTTTCGGTTGGCAGAAACGTTACTAGTAAAATGATAATAAAAACAATGAGTAATGTGGCCATTAATGGTGTATGGGTATGATGGTTGATGCGTGACAGCCACTTTGGAACCCCATTGAGATGCCTGCCCATATCATGAAACACTCTTGAAGCCATCACAATCTGAGCCAGTGCACCATTAACAATAATAAATAACGAAAGTGCGCCCAAAATATTTCCTGAATAACCTTCTGCTTTCATGACATCAACCAATGGTGCTTTAGAGTCAGCAAGTGCTTCAGCAGATAAGGTCAGTACTGCGCCCATCGAGACAGTAATATAAAAGAATAAAGAGACAATCAAAGCAAACAAAATGGCCAAAGGCATGGCTTTACTGACATTTTTAGCTTCTTCGGAGACGTGAACAATATCTTCAAAACCAATATAGGCATAAAAAGCGAGAAAAGCCCCCAGAACAATACCACTCAAAGCAGTGGTGCTGGATAAAGGTTGTGCTTCAGAAAGTCGACCCGGCAATTCCGAAAAATTACCAGCGGTTACCACGAGTATGATGATTAACCCCGACAGGCCTGCAACAGTGGTGATCCCCATAAACCATGCCGTCCCCTTCATGCCAACAGCGGCAATAGCACCGAGTAACAGAACCAGGCCAATCATCAATGGAAGCTCCGGCCATGATAGAAAAATCTGGAAATATCCCGCAAAACCTGTAGTGATAGTGGCCGCTGAAACAATGCCGGTAGCGGCAATCATCCAACCCGTGGTTATTGAAAGCCATCTAGAGCCAAAAGCGGTACTTACATAGGCAACCGGACCACCACTTCTGGGCACTCGAACAGCCAGTTCAGCAAAAGAAAAGGCAGTAAACGCCGCCACTATGGATGCAACTAAAAAAGTGAGCGGGGCATAGATTCCGGCTTTACCAGCAATCTCGCCTATCAATACATAAATTCCAGCGCCCAATATGGTTCCCAGACCATATAAAGCAAGAAGCGGTGCGGGGACGTTTCGCTTTAATTCTGCATCAGTAGTTTTGTTCATCTAATAGTTTTCCAACAAGAAATGAGTTGAGTCTGGGGGGGATAGGCAGATCTCAGCTAAGCGTTTATGGATGTTCAAGAACCTATCATGAGTAAAACCGGTTAGCAAAATGGCTAAAAAGCAATAAATGATATTTTCCTGGTATTTATTATGTTTTATTCCGTATTCATATGTAGTGATGGAGGTTTATTCTGCAAGACCTTTACTGGCTGATTGCCCAACTTGAAATAAAAAAGCGAAACCTTTATGAGTGAGAGAGATAAGGCCTTTTTTGATAGAGCGGATGCTTTTATTAAACTGGCTAATGAACAAATGGAGAAAAGCGTAGAGGCCGGTGAAGTAAGTGCATCGTTTATGTATGGATTGGCCCGGTACAGTGCGTGGTTTAGCGCATCTGGCTGGACCAATGCCAGGGATATGGCCGATGCACGAGATGAAACCGTCGATTTTTTTGTGAATGAATATCGGCGGATGTTGGAATTGAATATGGATGATTATATTCAGAATTTCAACAATTACGTTCAGGCCTCTGAACAATTGCAAAACAAAGGGTAAGTGTTCGCTTACCCTTTTTATTATGACCCAGCTGAGGTCAGTTTTCACCATGGCTTTGACCGCCCTTTACGGTCTGCACTCATAACTGAGTTTTACTCCAGCTCGTTATTTTTATGCGTTAATCAGCGATATACCGTGTTCGGGAAAACCGGGCAGAGTTCGGTTAATTTAAAACCTTGAGTTCATCGCCTCATACTTTTCAGATGAATTCTCATCATCGACCAAATCGTTGTAGTATTCAGTTTCATCCACGCGATCATTTCATAGATGATTTACCTTGTTTTGGGCGAATAACGTAAGGTCTGACCATGAGAATATATTTATCTTTTTGCACTGCATTGGTTTTACTTAGTGGTTGTGATGCTGCTGAGCCGGTAATGGTTTATGAGAGTCGCAATGCGCTGCAATGTGAAACCACAGGAATCTCACCCGCCGACAGTGTCGCGAAATTAGCAGCCGAAAACATTGAGGTGACTGAAACATATTGTGGACGGAGAACCGGTGTTGTCTATCCAGCAGCTTGTGGGATGGGAACAGGCACTATCCTGATTCATCAGATAGCTGAGGCAGAACTGGTTACGGCGAGAAATATTGGCTTTCAGGAAGTATCTGAACTGGTAGATCTCGACGCAGGTACTGGCTATGAATTCGTGGATTGTGAAGATGAATAAAGGCCCACTGCAAATTCGTTAACAGTTTTTGTCAGCAACTAAAAAGTAAATCGATGCCAAACCGAATTACACCTATATTTTATCTTTTATTGATACTGCTGTTACTGGTGGCAGGTATCGTAATGCTGACGAAGATCGAAGATGTGCCGGATTCAGCACCATCTGTTGCTGATACCAGCACCACAGAGGTAATTGAGCATTCAAGATCGATGCCGAATATTTACATCGATCAGATTATTGCGCCTGCTAACGCTGAAAACCGCAAGGAATTGTATGTCGATTTACTGACTATCTGCCAGGAAGAGGGCGTTTCAATCAAGGCACTGACGGATACTGAAATGTCACAACTGGGTACGATTCGTTTGCAACGCTGGATAGATGAAAACAGAACAGCCTATCGTCTGGAATCATGGGATTATCAGCTGGAAGAACCACAACAGCAACCGCATTGCCACTTTCAGCTGATCAGTAGTGGTCGTCATGTCATGATAGATGCGGAGGGACTGACAGGGATCAATCTGAATGATAATCAGCCTTATGAGATTGCGCCACTAACCAATATGGATGCCAGTTTGTTGTTACGTTCTCCAGCGCGACAAGACAAAATATCGACTGGTCAACTGAGAGAAGTCGCTGGTCAGCCATGTGTTGAATCCACTATTGCCGATTATGAAGAAGCGATAACATGTACATGGACTGGAGGTGTTGCATGGGGCTTTGAACCGGAATCAGATGGTATCGAGTCGGTTTCAGATACGCATCACTATGCCTTATTCAGATCGATTGTTCTGCAGCAGGATCCGGCTGGAAATGTGTTGGATAAAATCAGTACGGTGACTTTCAATATTGGTAACAAACTTGATGAGGCAGCGATGCAACCTGCCCCTGCAACAGCGTCTCCTGCTGAGCAGCCGTAACCCTGAATCTTCCTGCTGTTAACACTTTTTTAACGTGGCACTGTCAAGATGAGACTATTTTGACATATTGGGCGATTCAGTTATTTCGCTGTCGTTTTATGTTTAAATGCATTCGGTTTCAAACCTTGTCGAAAAATGACACTCTATAACGACTATGTCTTTACAAAACGTAGTGAAGGAAACGCAAGTGATGGAAAATCACATCATTGATGTGCGCAATCTGAGTAAAAAATATCCTTCCGGATTTCACGCTTTAAAGCAGGTCAATCTGCAAATCAAACGTGGTGAAATATTTGCCCTGTTAGGTCCTAATGGCGCAGGTAAAACCACGCTGATTAGTATTATCTGTGGCCTGGTCAATGTGGACGAAGGACAGGTAGTGGTAGGTGGCTTTGATGTGGTTAAACAATATCGGCAGGCGCGTAAACAAATTGGTCTGGTGCCACAGGAATTAGCGATTGATGTGTTTGCCTTTGTCTGGAATACCATGGTGTTCAGCCGTGGTGTGTTTGGTAAGCCGCGTGATGACGCCTATCTGGAAGAAATTTTAAAGGCATTGTCGTTATGGGATAAACGCCATGCCAAAATTCAATTTCTGTCCGGTGGAATGAAACGTCGTGTGTTAATTGCCAAGGCCTTGGCACATGAGCCGGAAGTTTTATTTCTCGATGAACCGACCGCTGGTGTCGATGTGGAGTTACGCCGTGATATGTGGCGTTTGGTGGAAAAGCTACGCCAGCGAGGCACCACTATTATCCTTACTACCCATTACATTGAAGAAGCCGAAGAAATTGCTGATCGGATTGGCATTATTAATCATGGTGAAATTCTGCTGGTGGAAAACAAGCAGGATTTAATGAAAAAACTGGGACGCAAGCAACTTATCCTGCAATTACAGCACCCGATTACACAGCTCCCAGATGAGCTTAACGGGTTTGTTCTGCAACTCGGTGAGAATGGAAAAACGCTCACTTATGACTATGTCGATAATCAACCGACCAATCATGTGACGGAGGTGCTGGCGGCGATCCATCGCTCAGGCATCGAGCTAAGTGATGTGCAAACCAAACAAAGTACACTGGAACAGATTTTTGTCAGCTTGGTGGAGGATTCAAAATGAACTGGTATGCCATTAAAGCCATTTATTTATCCGAGCTTCATCGCAGCTGGCGTACCCCTTTACAAAGTATTGCCTCACCGGTTTTATCTACCTCGCTTTATTTTATTGTGTTTGGTTCAGCAATAGGTTCGGCGATGACTGAAATTGGTGGCGTCAGTTATGGCGCCTTTATTATTCCGGGTTTAATCATGCTGATGATATTAACTGAATCCACTTCCAATGCTTCATTTGGTATTTATATGCCCAAGTGGTCTGGTGCTATCTATGAAGTTTTGTCCGCCCCGGTGTCAGCTTTTGAGATTGTAGTGGGATATGTCGGTGCGGCAGCCACCAAATCGATTATTCTGGCAATGTTGATTTTGCTCACCGCCAAATTATTTGTGGATTACTCGATTCTGCATCCGTTATGGATGCTGCTGTTTCTGGTATTGACCTGCATTACCTTCAGTATGCTGGGCTTTATCCTGGGTGTGGTGGCGGATGGTTTTGAAAAATTACAGGTCATTCCATTGATGGTCGTTACCCCGCTGGCATTTTTGGGCGGTACATTTTATTCAATCAGTATGTTGCCGGAGTTCTGGCAGAAAGTGACCCTGTTTAATCCTGTGGTTTATCTGGTAAGCGGATTTCGCTGGAGTTTTTATGGCACGGCAGATGTCAGCATGACATTGAGCCTGGTGATGATTTCCACTTTTCTGATTATGTTTATGGTGTTTATCTGGTGGATATTTAAAACCGGTTATAAGGTAAAAGTCTGATAAATGGTTTAAATTCATTTCTTTATAGCTAGTTGAATTAGTTTATAGCGCCTTAACCTTCACTGCCATAGCTGGTCCAGATGTTTGAAATGCCATTTTGAGGGATCTTCTGGACCCTCAATGGTTTCCTTACAACTGGGCAAAGCGAGATCGATGACCTGTATTTGAATGGGCGCTTTTGAACGTAATGAAAAAAAGACTTTCACTTTGGGTTTTACCAGTGATGTCACGCCAGGTTCAATCACCACGGCCAACCTCTGGGAGGCGAGACGTACTAATGATCCAACAGGATAAATGCCCACCATCTTTACAAAAATATTGAAAATTTGTTTATCAAAATGACCTTCCCATTTTGCCATTTCCCGAATGGTTCCAGCAGGATCCCAGGCTTGTTTATAAGCGCGTTCAGACGTAACCGCATCATAGACATCACAAATGGCTGCCATTCGGGAAAACAATGAAATTTCCTCACCTAACAGTCTATTCGGGTAGCCCATACCGTTGATTTTCTCGTGATGATGTAAAGCGATATCGATGACCTCTGGTGCGGCACCTGAGTTTTCTAATAGCTTGGCTCCGGCAGCTGGATGCTTTTTCATGATGTTGTATTCTGCGTCAGAAAGCTTTCCAGGTTTGTTCAGTATTTCCAATGGCATCAGGGATTTACCCAGATCGTGCATTAAGCCGCCTACACCAGCCAGCTTAACCTGATTTTCCTCCAAGTTGAGTTGGCGAGACAACGATATCATCAATGCACAAACAGCTAATGAATGCATGTAGGTATAGTCATCGTGGGTTTTCAGGCGAGCGACACTGAGTATGGCCGCTGAATTTTTTTGTACCATCAAATCAATTTCATTCACTAGCGGTAAAGTTGTCTGCGGATCAATTGCTTTGCCTAGCCGGGCATCTTTATACATTGCCATAACCTGTGGTTTAGCATCATTAAAGAGTCGACGTGCGCGATTGATATCGTCTTCCATTGATGATTCAACAACGCTTTTATTTTCAGTGGCTTGGGATGTTTCTAAAGCATTCTCTGAGGATTCTTGCGGAGGTGATGGCGTTAAGGTGCCTGTATTTTGTAAAGCGTCACCTTTTTCCTCATCGATCCAGACATCTGTAATGCCTGCTTCAAGAATGCTTTTAATATCTTCGGGATTGGTTAATAAAAAACTGCCGCGAAAAAACGGATGCTTTAACCATGAACCACCCAGTTTTTGTATATACATGCCCAGTCGGAGATCAGTTGAGGCAATGCGTCTAATCAAAGTTTAATACCTTTCTTGTGTTCATTTTTGAGCGCATTATATATAGCTTATATGTGAAAAAAATGTGTTTTATCACCAATATTTTTGTTTTAGCGGTAATTTCAGGAAAATCCCTGGCACCATGATTCGGTATCCTGGATCAAGGATGATCATCAGTGGGGGAGTGGTATCTCTCTGAACGTTTTGTGAGAGCATTCTGAATGACTATTTGAGATGCTGTCGTTGTAAGACTGAATTCAGCAGTTTACAACGTTAGAATAGACGCAGAGAAATGATGGTGCTACTTTGGGAATGCAATACAAGGCAGGTTTTATCTATGTTGCCAGGACTCTGGCAAATATTTATTGCTAAGCAGTCTGAATGATGAAAAGTTGTATTAATAAAAACATAACAATAGATATTAATTACCGATGGATAGAGAGATGCAAAAAGATAGTCAACACAGCGAAACGGAATTGGAAAATCTCTTAAAGCAGTCAATCGCGGAAGGATTTGTAGAGGTTCCTATCCTGCCGGAAATTGCGAATAAAGCTTTTATGCTGGCCAATAATAAAGAGTCAGATGCTAGTCAGATGGCCCAGTTAATTCAAAGTGATCCCTCACTGGCCGGTCATGTGATGCGTATTGCCAATTCCGCAGCTTATACGCCGATGGCCAATCTGACTTCGCTGCAACAGGCCATTGCCCGACTGGGCATGACAACTATCAGTGAAATCGCCATTAGCGCCGTCATCAATGCAAAATTATTTAATACTCCGGGGTATGAGGACTATGCAGACCTCATTTGGCAACAGTCACTGGCGACATCACTGTGGGCTAAGGAGGTTGCCAGCCATTGCAACGTGAATGTTGAAGTGGCTTTTCTTGCGGGATTGATTCATTCAATTGGTCGCCCAGCCGTACTCCAAACGCTGATTGATCTTGCCGAGCAACGCAATTTGCCTTTGAACGATGAAATTGTTCATCAGCTGGAAGATAACTATTGGCTGATAGTTTCGCAGATGATCGTTATTCGCTGGCGTATGCCGGCTTTGGTCATTGAGACAATTCAGCATATTGAAACACCATCGACTGACAAAGAGGCAGGTCAATTGGCAGCAGTTGTAAACATGGCAAGATATGCTGCTGATGCTATGCTGAATGATGAGTTGGCGGATAATTTTCCTCAGGCAGCCATCGATATTGTTGAATTTGAGTCAGCAGATATTCAGAAATTATTAACCAAGAAGGAACAGATCAGCGAACGACTCACACAGCTGATGGCTTAATCATGGTGATTTCGGTATTCGTTTTTTAACGCCACATAATTCTGGCAAGCATAGTGAAAATAGTTCAGTTCGTCTTCAGTTAGCGGTCGAATTTGTTTAACTGGCGAGCCCAGATAAAGATATCCGGATTCAAGTTTTTTCCCCGGTGGCACTAAGGAGCCGGCACCGATAACCACTTTGTCTTCCACGACAACACCATCCAAAATGGTCGACGACATACCCACCAATACCTGATCACCGATTGTGCAGCCATGCAGCATCACCAGATGACCGATGGTGACATCATTGCCAATAATAAGCGGATGGCCTTCGGGATTAAACTCACTGGCATGCGTAATATGCAGACAGGAATTATCCTGAATACTGGTGCGAGCACCTATTCTGATACGATGCATATCGCCACGAATCGACACAAGCGGCCAGACTGAGCTGTCATCGCCGATTTCAATATCGCCAATCAGTGAGGCCGTATCATCAATCCAGACTCGTTGACCCAGTTTGGGACTGTTGCCTCGAAACGCTTTGATGACCATCAGACTAACTCAGCAGGGTTATACCGCATAACACCAGTAACGCGACATTCGCCAACAGGCCAATCATGAAAAACCAGGTTCTGGGGCTGGGGTTTTGTTCTGTGGCAATTGCGTAATAAAGGACCATGTGAAGAATACGGGCGATGGCAAATACCCAGACGAAAATACCCGTCCAAAAGCTATTGGCTCCGATAAGAACCGCCATAAAAGTCGTACCGAGCATCAGTGGAAGATTTTCCAGTGAGTTCATAAACGTGCGATGTGCTCTGAACACAAAGGATTCATGGCTGAGGTTTTCCGGAATTTTGCCTGGAATAGCACCAGCTTGGGAAGCTTTGGTTTTACTGGCGACAAACCATTGAATCAGCAACGTGAGCAAAATGATAAACAAGCCAAGAAAAGTCAGATAATAAATAACCCCCATAGTCATTCTTTGCCTCGTAAGTTAGTTTTGAGATTATCGGCTTCAGTTGGAATTTATTTTCCCTGACAATCGCCGACCCGTTCCGCTTTATAATCTGTTTTCATGATCATCGGACCTATCGGCGTATTCATTTCACTGGTCATCTTGCCTTCCAGGTGGGTGCCATGAAACGTAGCGTAACCTTTAAATACTGTCGTCATGCCTTCAACATTACAATTTGCGGCGAAATCCACTCTCTCCCGGGTGATATCTGTTTGCGTCACATCACAGCTCTTCGGAATATTCAGTACACTAATACCTTTATCTAACTGTGATTGGGTTAAACACTCCTGATTGTTACTGGTTTGAGGCGGGACATTCATTGGTCCTTCCATTGTCGAAATACTTTTGTATGACCATAAACCGGGTTTTAAATTTGGGGTTTCAGCCAAAGCGGGCAAAGCCAGGGCTGCAGTGATACATAAGGTTGAAAAATAAATGAAATAACGCACAGTGGTGTTCCCCTGATGTTTTGCTATGGTGGTCGTCATAAACTATGCCGATATTAAAGAATCTTGCCTGTGAGTGAGGGAGAGCGCAATAGCCTTAACAGGATCCAGATACTTATCCGTCTATTGGAATCAGTAGAATAATGCTGCTAGAGTGAAAATTATGCGTTTTACTGAAAGTAGTGTTGGTGTATTTTTTAATTATGTGTATACGCTTTTTTATACTTTCGAATATGCTGACGTCATTGAAAATAAGTCTTCCAGCTTGATAATGACTAAAGCTAAAAACAAGCGTCGCTAATATCGATTCGATTTTACATTGCTCAGGATTTGTTCTCGTATGATTGCATGATGATCTAAAACACAGAAGGGAGATAATTATTATGTCTTCGAAATATGTTTTAACTGATTTTCAACATTTACGTGATGAAATGGTTCGCAAGCAATTAATTAATCGAGATATAAGTTCTTCAAAAGTTCTTGAGGCCATGAGCGCTGTACCCCGCGAGCAATTTTTACCACTTGAAATGCGGGGATTTGCCTACGAGGATTCCCCTTTACCTATCGCTGAAGGTCAGACTATTTCCCAACCGTATATCGTGGCGCTAATGATAGACGCACTCAATTTGCAAGGTGGTGAACGGGTGCTGGAGATAGGTGTCGGCAGTGGCTATGCTTCGGCCGTCCTCGCTGAAATTGCCGATCAGGTTATCGGCATTGAGCGAATACCAACCTTGTCTGACCAGGCCAAAACAGTGCTTAAGCAGTTGGGTTATAACAATATTAAGATTATCAATGCGAACGGCACTATCGGCTATGTTGAAGCAGCTCCTTATGATGCGATTCTGGTCTCTGCTGGCGGGCCGGAAATCCCCACAACATTAAAAAAACAATTAAAAATAGGTGGTCGACTGGTCATTCCGATAGGAAACCGTCTGTATCAGCGGTTATTGCGAGTGACACGTATTGATGAAAACCAGTTTGATGAAGAGGTGATTAGTCAGGTTCACTTTGTGCCGCTGATCGGCCGTGAAGGCTGGAGTGATGATCTGAACACTTCCTCAACAAAGCGCAGCTCCAGCGCTAGTCTGTCTGCGGGCAAGGATCAGTCGGAAAATGCTGTTCGTCATAAAACGCAAACAATTGAAGCCTTAATTGCTGAGGCAGCACAACCAATCGATACAATCGAAACGGTGGATCTCAGTCCACTACTCGATCGAATTGGTGAGTCTCGTCTGGTGTTATTAGGGGAAGCCACCCATGGGACATCTGAATTCTATCGGTTCCGTGCCCGCCTTACCCAACAATTGATAGAGCAAAAAGGCTTTAATATGGTGGCAGTTGAGGCCGATTGGCCAGATGCTGCCCGTATCGATCATTATGTTCGTGAACATTCGACACCTCCTTCAGAATGGCGGGCATTTGCGCGTTTTCCGACGTGGATGTGGCGCAATACGGATATGCAGGAATTTGTCGAATGGCTGCGTCGACATAATGCCATGCAAGCTAAACCAAATTTAAAAGTGGGTTTTTACGGACTCGATCTGTACAGCATGTTTTCATCCATTGATGAGGTGATTAACTATCTTGAAGCAGTGGATCCCGAGGCTGCAGAAATTGCTCGTGAACGTTATGGTTGTTTAACACCATGGCAATCGGATCCAGCCACTTATGGCCGAGCAGCTGCTTCGGGAGAATATAACAAGTGTGAAGATTTCGTGGTGGATATGCTGGTGAGCATAATGGAAAAACAGGCCGAATATGTGGCAAACGATGGGGAGAGCTTTCTGGATGCGATGCAGAATGCCCGATTGGTGGCCAATGCCGAAGCTTATTATCGCAGCATGTATAAAGGTTATACCTCTTCCTGGAATATGCGCGACAGCCACATGTTTGACACCATCTGCTCCCTGTTGGATTTCAAACAGCAACATGATGAGAAGCCGGCGAAAATAGTGATCTGGGAACATAATTCTCATATTGGCGATGCCCGTGCTACCTCAATGTCAGCGAGAGGCGAGCATAATGTGGGGCAGTTATGCCGCAGTAAATTTGGCGACGACGCTTACCTGATCGGTTTTGGTACGCACGGGGGAACTGTGGCGGCTGCTGATAACTGGGGTGAATCAATGCAAGTAAAAACCATTCGTCCATCAATGGAAGGCAGTTGGGAACGTGTTTGCCATGACACCGACATTCCAGCCTTTATGCTCGGTCTGCGTAAACCTGAATCCAAGGAATTGAAAAAACACCTGCTTGAAGAGCGACCAGAGCGGGCTATTGGAGTGATTTACCGCCCACAAACCGAATTAACCAGCCATTATTTTCAAGCACGTCTCAGAAAACAGTTTGACGAATATATTTGGTTTGATCAGACTGAGGCCGTTACTCCACTGGATTATGAAGCGATGCAGGGTATGCCTGATACCTATCCTTTCGGTTTATAAAACATCTGCTCATACTGACAGACCGGGGTGGAGCCAAGGTGCCAGTGCATTGCTTCATGTAGACGACGACTTACAGACAGGCCACCTTTACAGGAGTACCCGTTTGCAATTGTAGGGATTCAGGTTCTAAAAAAACCAATTAATGGAGGGGGCAATGAGTGAGTTTGTTAAACCCGCAGCTGAATGGATAGCAGCGATTATCGAATTGTTGGGCGTGAGCATAATACTCGTTCTCGCTGTTTATGCTCTGACATCAGCCATTTATCAGCTGACACGGAAAAAAAATGAAATTGAATTCATCTACCGTCAAACACGACAGCGTCTTGGACGAGGTATTCTGCTGGGACTCGAGTTTCTAGTAGCTGCCGATATTATTCATACCGTGGCGGTTGAGCTAACCTTTAAAACAGTAGGAGTTTTAGCCATTATCGTCGTTATTCGGACATTTTTAAGCTTTACGTTAGAAGTTGAGCTTACGGGAAAATGGCCGTGGCAGGAAAACGGTAACAAATAACTTTACGGTATTAATGTCGAATGCTTAAAGCTTGCCAATAATGCCGTGACCAATAGGTATTTTTAAGGCTGGAAATCATTACGCCCCGGGTGGTCGATGCATGTAAGAATTTATGGTCTTCCAGATAAATACCGACATGACGACCATTACGGAAAAATACCAGATCACCAGAACGTAGTTCAGCCCTGGGTATCTTTCGCCCGCTACGAATTTGCTGGTCGGTACTTCTGGGTAAATCGATACCAAACAGATCACGAAAAGTGATTTGTACAAAGGCAGAACAATCGATCCCTGAGCGACTTATGCCTCCCATGCGATATGGTGTGCCATGCCATTCGTTATGCTGTTGATATAGCAGCAACATCGCCTGAATTTCATCATAATATTGAGCATCAGTCTCAGTTTGAAAAATGTAAGCTCTGTCTGGTGATTTGCTCGAAAATTTGGGGGCCGTTCCACAGCCCGAAAGCATGACAAACATTGGCAAAAAAACTATGCAAAATCGCCAATGTAACGTCATAAAAAATTTGTAATGTATTCTGATCATTAAGTGTATGGCTTCAAATTCTTAACTATTCACATAGATTAAAAACCATATAGTTCTATATTTACAGGATATTTTCATGTTTTTTGGCTAAATAACGGAAAAAGGGGGAGGATGTCTATTGAAAATATGATTAATTCTCTTCTAACACAATGTTAATCTCTCAAAATGAATGGCTGTTGTGTCGGCTTCACAAGACAAATTTGACTATGTTTAGGCAGAAATTTTAGCGCTGTCATAATTTTGCCATGAACTATCAGTAGGTTTTAACTACCAACACTCTATTTGCTGCACAGACAAATCTGTTTATATTTAGTGACTTGAAAAAGGTAATTGAATGACGGATAAATTTGCTGAATTAACGCTGCTAATCCTCATAGTTGGAGCAGCTCTTGCCTTATTTTCCAACATGAGTAAGCGATCTTTTTTAAATGATAATCATTGGAATGGTGAAATTGTTGCACTGACAATTATTACGCTGATCAGTATGGTGAGTTTTCCACTGATTGATGCCACGTTGCCCTGGCTGGAATTTGCAGATCTGCGATATTATAATGAAATAGCATGGCTAGGCCTTATAAAGGGCATTTTAGGATTATGGCTTCTACATAGAGCTGTTCGTGATTACAGTGATATAGGCGAACCGCAGAAAAAATTTGTGGCTAAAGGAATTTATCGATTTATACGCTATCCGTTTTATTCTGCGCTTTTAGCCTTGGTTCTTGCCCAGCTTCTGTTAACACAGAATTGGCTGGCCGGTGTGGCCGGTTTAATCACATTCGCTTTGGTTTATTGCTTAAGAGTGCCACGTCAAGAAGAAGATGGGCTTGAGAAATATGGACATCATTATCTTGAATATATGTCGCAAACGGGAGATATCTGGCCACGGCTCCCTTTTAAACACTAAAGTTGGGATAATATTTTCTTCAGCCTGGATGGCTATAGAAACGAATGAATTTAAAAACTGTTATGGAAAACAGTAATGCTTAATATTCGTCCGCTCTCTAGGGAGCGTTTAGCTTCGCTGATGGAAAATGCGGCTGTCATTGAAGCGGACAAAAAAGGTATTAAAGTGGCAGTTTTGCCTGATGGGCAATACTTAAAATTTTTTTACCGCAAACGCTTTCTAAGTAGAGAGCTACTTGCACCAGCAGCAGTTAAGTTTGCCCGCAATGCTTATCATCTGACACAACTCGACATTCCTACATTGCAAGTAAAGGCTTTGCATCGCATTATCGGCGAAGCCCACACTGTAGCTATATACTCTCCCTTACCCGGACGTACCTTACGAGACATTGTTAACTCCAATGAAGCGGATGCAAATTTGATGTATCGCCTGGGAGTGTTTTTGGCGAGGGTACAGCGTCAAGGGATATATTTTCGTTCAATTCATCCGGGAAATATTATTGTAAACGGGATGGATTTTGGGCTTATCGATATTCTTGATATGCGTGTCCATTGGTGGTCTTTAAGTCGCTGGGCGAGACGTCGAAACTGGCGACATTTTTTCCGCTATCCCCATGAGTGGGAAAATCATGGAGACTTGATCCAAGCGCTTATCAAGGGCTATCGGCATTCTGCCGATCTGCCTTTGCGCGAGCTGAATTGGTTAGAACGAATTATTGGTAAACTTATTTCTATCTGATTTTTAGTCCTAACCAACTTATCGGTCAGATAGGGCATTTTTGCGTAAAATGCCCACACATGACGATCCTAAATAAAGCTTCCAATGAATATGATGTAATCATCATCGGTGCCGGTGCGGCTGGATTGATGTGCGCTATTGCTGCTGGTCAGCGTGGCCGGCGTGTGCTGGTAATTGATCATGCCAATAAAGTCGGCAAGAAGATCCTGATGTCTGGTGGCGGACGCTGTAACTTCACCAATATGTACTCCGCTCCGGAAAACTTTATTTGCCGCAACCCTCACTTCGTTAAATCGGCATTGAGTCGGTATACACCCTGGCATTTTATTGAATTGGTCGAGAAACATCAGATTGCCTATCACGAGAAAAAACTGGGGCAGTTATTTTGTGATGAGTCATCGAAAGAAATCGTACAGATGTTGCTGGCAGAGTGTGCATCGGCTGGGGTGAAAATTATGACTGATACGCCGGTTAAGGTGGTTGAAACCGGTGGTCAAAAATTGCTAGAAACCCCTCAGGGTAAATTACAGTGTGTATCGCTGGTGATTGCAACCGGAGGATTGTCGATTCCCAAAATGGGAGCAACCGGTTTCGGTTTTGAATTAGCCAGAAAACTTGATATCCCGGTGTTGCCCACACGAGCAGGGCTGGTACCAGTGGTGTTGGATGATCATAAACTCAAACCGCTTGCGGAGCTTAGTGGTATTTCATTGGATACCATCACAGAGGCTAATCAAAATTCATTTCACGAGAATATTCTGTTTACTCATCGTGGTTTGAGCGGTCCTGCCATATTACAGGCATCAAGCTATTGGCAGCCTGGCGAGACACTGAAAATCGATATGTTTCCTGGAATTGAATTGGCCGGTTATTTAGCTGAAATGCGTGTTGAAAAATCCAAAACAGCCCTGAAAACCATTCTTGCCGAAAAACTGACCCGCCGGGTAGCCCAGCTTTGGTGTGATCAGTGGCTTGAAGATAAACCGGTCGGTCAGCTTTCCGATGCAGATATCGAACATGTTGTATCACAGTGCCAGCCCTGGACATTGAAGCCATCCGGTACAGAAGGTTATCGAACGGCTGAAGTGACATTGGGCGGTATTGATACTGATGCATTATCTTCCAAAACGATGGAGTGCCGTAATCATCCGGGACTATATTTTATTGGGGAAGTGGTCGATGTTACCGGTCATTTGGGAGGGCACAATTTTCAATGGGCCTGGGCTTCAGGCTATGCCGCTGGACAGTTTGTCTGAAGAATATTGTCAGAAGTTTGAGACCCTATCTAAAAAAAGTTAATGTTCTATAACGAAAAGTTGCTTTCAACAGTGATTGAAATCGTTTATCACTATCACACTTATTCAATTGCAGGAGAGCACCATTGCTGGAATTTCTGACAGACGCTCAGGTTGTTACCGTGTTAGTGACCGCACTGGTGGTGGGACTGGTTGTGGTTTTTCATTATGAAGTGATTCAGCAATTGAATCGTTGGTGTCCGAATCATCCTTCCAGGACTGCAAAGCACCGTCACCGGCCGATTATATTGGCTACTATGTTTGTTTTGTTATTTGCACATATCATTGAAATCTGGTTATTTGGCGTGGCCTTTTGGGGTTTACTGAGTCAAACGGGGTATGGGTACATCAGTGGCTATGAGCATATTAGCCTGTTAGATAGCGTGTATTTCTCTGCCGCCACCTATACCACGGTTGGTTGGGGCGATTTGGCCGCTACCGGTCATATTCGATTTCTCGCCGGTACAGAAGCCTTAGTGGGCTTTATGATGATTACCTGGTCAGCATCTTTCAGCTATCTTATTATGGCGCGGGCCTGGGGGAGTGAAAACGATTAAAATTAGCTAGAAAAATTAAGCATGTTATTTCAACTGTTCTGAATAATATTAATTTTTAATGTGGTCGCTCTCTTTTTCTGCATAATTCTATTTGCTTACGCAGAAAGCTTCAGGAAGCTGATTTATTTTCACCTAAAACAAGCAAGGCTGTTTTGTCTGGATAATGATGGGTGGCCTTAGATAAGATTCTGTTCCGATTGATAATTTAGAGTACGACAAAGATAAATTAAGGCTTGCGATACGCTTAAAACTGTGAAATATTTCACAAAAAAAGTTTTAAGGATGCGACTGATGCGTATCGAACTTTTCCTTTCAGATGTTGCTGGACCCTGATGGTTCATAACACATCATTTTGGCTGAACAGCCTGCTTTCAACGCATTGGCTATGCCTTTACATACCCATTTCCCCCGATTGTCTGTCAGGACAATTCATCTCTTGCGGTTTTTCCCTGTTCTTTGAAAAGGAGTTCTATAAATGAATCCTAGAAAGCTCTGCGTGATTCTGATGCTGGCGGGTATGGCATTGCTGTTGTTATCGCTGGTGTGGTTTTTTGTAGCCTATGCTTCCACTTTGGATACCATGAGCCGTTATGGTGATAGGGATGTCACTTTACAGTTGATGGCTTGCATCTATTCCACACCGCCGATTTGTCAGGGAGCAGCATCTTTAGGTGATGGTCCATCTTATAGTCCTATGTTGTTTTGGTTGGGTCTGCTTTTGTTTATTGCTGGTGTGATTGTATTTTTTGCGTTGAATAAACAGATAAACCAAACGTCTTTTGATCCTAAAACTGGGCAAAACATTACCAGTGACAAACTCTTGGGATTTATCGCGAGAGAAAAATACACCTACTACACTTATATTCTTTTTCTGGTTGGGGCCGGTGGTGGATTGTTATTACCGCCTCTGGCCATAGCGGCACTGCTGGGCTTTGTATTGGCAGTGTTAGGTTATTTTCTCTATCCACAACAGTTAACCAGTTTGGATAAAAATCATCTAGCCGCGCTAAGTGTGGTGTATCTCGCATCGACCCTGTTGCTTTTGCTGACTATTGGCAGTGCTTTATTTATTCTGATCGCACTCGCTCAACTTATTTTGTATTACATCGGTTTTAACAGTTATCGGCTTGGCCACATTATCAATGCTAATAACATTAAAGATGAAGCCATCCTTGCATTTAAACCGATACGCGAGCGTTTTTCCTCTAGGGAGAAAGGCTAATTTTGTCGTTTTTAATGATCGAGTATTCGAGGTAGCTTTATGAAAACTTTAAAAAGCGTATTGCAACCATTCAATTCCACACGTCTAATCCCTTTGCTATTGGCGATAACACTCACGGCCTGTGGTTCTGATTTTCAAGAAGGCGCCTATGTTGATCCACAATATGGCACAGGCTATGAATTTAATGCGGAAGGTCAGGGCCAGTTGATTGGTGGCGTTCCGGGCTCATATAGCTTTACTTATAAAGTGGATAGCGATGAAGTAGTAACGTCTGGTGATATCAATCTCACCTTTAAACGCATTGATGATAAAACCCTGGAACGACCTGATGGCACCCGGCTAATCCTAAAAGAAGATTAGGTCTCATGGAGGTCAGTATGGAAGCTGTTATTCAAATCACAGGTTTGCTGATTTGAGCTGGGTTTTTTCTTCAAATCGTTGGATCCGCCAGACGAAGAAAATACCAGTGACCATGACCGCTGCTGCCATCCATAATGCTGAAAGATAATTACCGGTCAGCGTAGATAAATACCCCGCCAAAGCGGGGGCGATAAGTTGAGCGATGCCATAACTTATCGTCAGTTTGGCCATGGCTTTAGCGGGGTTATGTGGAAATTTATGCCCGACATAGACCAGCATCAGGCTGACAATTCCAGCAAAGGTGGCACCAAATAACAACGCGCCAATCACATTGAATAGCAGCGATTCACTGAATAAGGGAATCAGGATAGAAAGCAATATAATCGAATAAGCGGCGATGATGGCACTTGTCTCACCAATGCGCTCAGCCACTTTGTCCCAGATTATGCAGGATGGAATGGCGGCTACCCCCAGCATTACCCAGATAAGATTGCCGTGTCCCGACAAACTGGGCATCTCTTCCAGAATCGCAACAATAAATGTCGCACTTATAACATACCCCACGCCAGCACAGGCATAAGCTGCGATCATTAATCGCATCCATTTATTGTTGGGCGCTGCAAAATCAGCAGTGGGAGCCTGTTGCGTTGCAGGTGACGGCATCAGAAACCAGGCGGGCAGGAAAAATAAAATACCGAAAAGCCCCATGATCAGCCATTGCTCAGCCCAATTGAAATAGGGCGTTATCAGAACAATAACGATCCCAGGTATCGCAATACCGAACCCTAAACCGGAAAAATGAATACCTAATGCTGATTTGTAACCATTTTGTTTGAGCCAGCCCATCACAAATCCTGCTGCCAGAATTATTCCCGCAGTACTGGTCAGGCCACCAATAAAGCGCAAAATACTCCATAAAACAATATCCGTGGTAACAGCCATTAAGACCGTGCTTAACACCGCCAGAATCAGGTTGATTCGGTAGAACAGGAACTTGATTTTGAGGCTGGTTAAAAATGAGATCAACACCACGCCTGACAGGTAACCAATGTAATTAAATGTGGCCAGCCAACCTCCGCTTAATGTGTCCAGTGAGGTTTCATTTAACATGATAGGCAAAAAAGGCGTGTAGGCAAAACGGGCAATGCCGACGGTTAAAATCAAAGCACAGATCCCAGCCAGAATGACCTGATGTCGGGGGGAGAGTGGAAATCGATTTGTGCTCATAACCAGAATATTACCTGCGGTAAGTTAATGCCCTACCTTTTACCATAAGTCTTTATTGGATGTGTTGTCGTGATAATTTCAAATAGCGATGTATAAATAAATACAGAGCATTTTTAATTGAAAGATTGTCATCTGCACTATTAATCCCCACTTAATCCTTCTGAGTTACAGTTTCAACGCAAATGCCTTCCGGAGTTATGAATGAAGAAAATTATCGTCCCTGTAGTCTTATTGGTTATCGGATTTGGCAGTTATTTTGCCCTGGCAGAACAACAGGAACCCGAGGTCATCAGCTACATCAAACAGCAGGGAGTGACCATCATTGACAGTTTTGAAACCCCTGCAGGATTGACTGGGTATGCCGCCAGTGTAGAAGGGCAGCCGCTGAGTATTTATCTGACAGAAGATAAAAAATATGCGGTGATTGGAAACCTGATTAACGCTCAAGGAGACGATTTGGGTCAGGAAGCACTTTATGAACTAGTCAGTGCTCCTCAGAATGAAAAGATTTGGCAGCAACTCGACACGGCTAAGTGGGTATTGGATGGTGATAAAGATGCAAAACGAATTATTTATACCTTTACCGATCCCTATTGCCCGTATTGCCAGAAATTACGTGAAATCGCTGATCCTTACATTGCCAAGGGTGAGGTGCAGTTGCGCCACATTATGGTGGGAATTCTGCAGGAGGACAGTATCAAAAAAGCGGCTGCTATTTTAGGGGCTGATTCACCTGAAAAGGCTTTGCAACAACATATCCAACCTGCCGATAACCCTACAGAAAATATAAATGAAGAGGCGTTAGCAAACGGATCATTGCTGGTAGAGGAAAATAACCTGCTGATGGAACAGCTTGGGTTTATGGCAACACCGACCAGCATTTACAAGGATGAAAAAGGTCATGTGCGGCTGATTGAAGGTATGCCGATGCGTGATGATATCGACAAGCTGTTTGAACAGTGATGTCGATTAATCTCGGACCCTTCGCTTTACCTCTCGAGCCGTTATTGTTATTTGGCTGTGCTCTTTTGGGGATATTGGTGGCATCTGTTCTGGCCAGAAAAAAAGCAGGCTCGGTCACCGATCCATTATTGATGATGCTGTTATTCGGTCTGGTTATCGGACGCATCGTGTTTGTCATTAAATTTGCCGATCAATACGACTCTTTCTGGCAGATGCTCGATTTTCGCGATCGTGGGGTGGACTGGGTGTCCGGCACGATAGCAATGGCACTGTTTCTGTTATGGCAAATCAAACGCCTGCCACAGCAACGTGTTGCCTTGTTCGGTGGAGCCTTATCGATTTTGCTGTTTTTTTCGCTAACGTCCTTATTAATGAATGCAGGTCGGGAACAGGTTTCAATACCCGATATTGCCTTAGAGCAATTGGACGGCGAGCAGATTTCACTGGTTCAATTGGCTGAGAATAACATTACCGTGGTGAATTTATGGGCAAGTTGGTGCCCACCTTGTCAACGTGAAATGCCTGCCTTTGAAAAGTCAGCACAACAGTATCCTGATATTCGTTTTGTCATGCTCAATCAACAAGAGTCAGCTGTAAAAGTGAATGACTTTCTGGCTGAGAATAAGCTGACATTTGAACACGTGCTGCTTGATAAAACCGGCAAAGTTGCCGATAAATTTGATGCCTATGGGTTGCCGGTGACGCTGTATTTTGATCAACAGGGCTCCTTGGTTGAGAGCCATATGGGAGAAGTCTCCGCGGCATCGTTAAGCGCTACATTAGAACGGCTTTCACAGTAATCAGCAAGCAATGAATATCTTGTTTAATTAACGGTCTTAGGGGAGTTTTTATGGATCTGCAACTGAAAAATAAAACGGCTTTTATAAGTGGCAGCACGGCGGGCATTGGTTTTTCCATTGCCAAATCACTGGCCGATGAAGGAGCGAATGTTATCGTCAATGGGCGTTCTGAAGCTTCAGTTAAACAGGCTATTGAATCCCTTAAATCGACAGGTAAAGGCAACGTAGATGGATTTGCAGGGGATCTTTCGATAGCGGCTGAAGCCGAGAAACTGACAAAGCAGTTCCCCGAAGTCGATATTCTGATTAATAATCTGGGTATCTTCGAGCCAGTGCCGTTTGAAGAGATAGCGGATGAAGACTGGCGACGTTTTTTTGATGTAAATGTGCTCAGTGGCGTGCGTTTGACGCGAGCCTATCTGCCAGCGATGAAACAACAAAACTGGGGTCGGGTGATTTTCATCTCCAGTGAAAGCGGGGTGCAGATCCCCCATGAGATGATTCATTACGGCATGACCAAGGCGGCTCAGATTGCTATTGCTCGTGGTTTGGCTGAACAGGTTGCCGGTACCAATATTACGGTCAATTCAGTCTTGCCAGGCCCAACCAGCTCAAGAGGTGTTGAAACTTTCGTCAGTGATCTGGCAGAAAAAGAAGGCCAAAGCATCGAAGCGTTTGAAAAAGACTTTTTTGAACACGTCAGACCAACTTCTTTGATTAAACGTTTTGCGACCACTGAAGAAGTGGCCTCAATGGTCTGTTATCTCTCCAGCCCATTGGCTTCAGCCACAACCGGTGCGGCAGTTAGAGTGGATGGCGGGGTTATCAAAAGCGCTTTTTAAAAATTTATCCGATTTCTCACAGTTTCAAAATCCAGCCCTAGAAATATTTTTGAATTTTATTCTTTAACAAGAGATTTTTATGACAGCATTGTTTACTGAGTTTTCACTGAAAGATATAACGTTACGCAATCGTATTGCGGTTCCACCGATGTGCCAATACAGTGCCGATGACGGCCATACCAATGATTGGCATCTGGCGCATTACACTCAATTAGCACGCGGTGGTGCGGGTCTGGTGATTGTTGAAGCCACCGCAGTCAGCCCCGAAGGAAGAATTACTCCAGGATGCACTGGCATATGGAATGATGCCCAAGCGGAAGGCATGGCAAAAATTGCTTCGGCTATTAAAAAAGCCGGTGCTTGTGCTGGTATTCAGATTGCACATGCTGGTCGTAAAGCTAGCGCCAATCGTCCTTGGGAAGGCGATGATCATCTTGCTGACAGTGATCCACAAAGTTGGCAAACCATAGCGCCTTCTGCTGTGGCATTTGGTGCTAATTTGCCGAAAGTACCTCAGGCAATGACGCTGGAAGATATAGAACGGGTTAAAGCTGACTTTGTCGCTGCTGCCAAACGTGCCAAAAAAGCCGGATTTGAATGGCTGGAACTGCATTTTGCTCATGGCTATCTGGCACAAAGCTTTTTTTCAATCCACTCTAATAAACGCGATGATCAATACGGTGGCGATTTGGCTGGTCGTAGCCGATTTTTACTGGAAACTTTACAAGCCGTGCGTGAAGTCTGGCCGGAAAATCTGCCCTTAACTGCCCGCTTTGGCGTGATTGAATATGATGGTCGTGATGAAGAAACATTAAGTGAGTCAATTCATCTAACCCGGCAATTCAAACAATCCGGTCTGGATATGCTTAGCGTTAGTATAGGGTTTTCAACTCCTGATGCGGATATTCCGTGGGGACCAGCTTTGTTAGCACCGATTGCTGAACGTGTGCGTCGTGAAGCTGACATTCCAGTTGCTTCTGCCTGGGGAATTGATGAACCTAACACGGTGAACCAGGTAATTACGGATAAACAAATGGATTTGGTCATGGTGGGACGTGCGCATTTAGCTAATCCTCACTGGCCGTACCATGCAGCTAAAACCTTAAAAATTGAAGATCCAGCCTGGGTGTTACCTGCACCTTATGCACATTGGTTATCGCGTTATCATGCTCCAGATAGTTAAACATTAAACAAGCGCCAGCAATGCAATGATCACTAAAATAGGAAACACCCAAATTCAGCCTCACCATAAAGGCAGTTGCCATTGTGGGGAGGTTGAGTTTGTTGTGCATTTGCCAAACGGAATAAATGATCCTCGTCGCTGTGATTGTTCCATGTGCTGGAGAAAGGGCGCCATTGCGGCTTATGTTCCGCTTGCTAACCTGAAAATCACCAAAGGCGCCGATAAGCTTACTCTCTATCAGTTCAATACCATCACTGCTAAGCATTATTTTTGTTCAGTTTGTGGGATTTATACGCATCATCAAACCAGAGCGAATCCTGAACTCTATGGCTTTAATCTGGCCTGTTTGGATGGTGTGAATCCTTTCGAGTTGGGAGAGGTAAGGGTGAATGATGGTATTAATCATCCATCGGATCGAGCCGCTTTAGAGTAAACCAATCCCGTTCTGTAAATTGAGTTAACAACGACTCTACACGTCACTCAAAGTTTGTTTTGCTAAATCAGCTAAGTAGGCGTAATTTGCTGCTACTTATTTATCAAATCCCTCCATATGTAATCAGGATTTATCTTGTTAAGCTACCGCCACTCATTTCATGCCGGCAATTTTGCCGATGTGCTTAAACATATCGTGCTGATTGAAATTTTGCAGCACCTTGGAAAAAAAGATAAAGCCTTTGATTACATAGATACCCATGCTGGTGCGGGACTTTATCATCTGGCTTCGGCTCATGCAGAAAAACTGCAGGAATATCAAAATGGTATTGCTAAATTAACCCGTTCTGACTGGCCGGAACTGGCTGCATATTTTGCTGTAATTGACGCAGTTAATACTGGAAAACCGCTGGAATATTATCCGGGTTCCCCATTTATCGCCATGCACTGTATGCGGCGTCAGGATCGAGCCTGGTTATATGAGTTACATCCGGATGATGCGGGTCTGTTACTGCAAAATACCCAGAAGGTTAAGCGGGTTCGGGTTATGCGTGAGGATGGTTTAAAAGGCCTATTGTCTTTATTACCGCCTGTATCAAGACGTGGACTGGTGTTGATTGATCCATCTTACGAAATCAAATCGGATTACGATTTAGTATTTCAGACCATTGAAAAAGCTTATGCAAAATTCCCTACCGGTACTTATGCAATCTGGTATCCGGTAGTGGAACGTAGCCGAATTAGCCGATTGGAAAAACACTTTATCAAGAGTGGCATCAAAAATATTCAACGTTTCGAGCTGGCCATTACCGCGGATTCAGCTGAACGCGGTATGACTTCATCGGGCATGATAGTCATTAATCCGCCCTGGCAACTAATCGATACCATGAGCCAGTTACTGCCTAAATTGGTTAATGCATTAGCGGTTGATAGTGGGGCTTTTTATAAAAGTGAAGTATTGGTAGCCCAATAAGTTATAGCCGCTGACCAGACTGACATAATCTGCATTAAAGTCATAAGTCATCATCTCATGCCATGATAGCGCCGAATTTCGTCTTACGGATGTGGAGTTATTATGAGCAATCCGGTCATTTACAGAAAACCCCATGGCAAAACGTTCAGTTATTGTTATGCCAATGGCAAAACTGTTAAAAATGCTGCTTTAAAACGCTGGATAAAAAGTCTGGCCATTCCGCCGGCATGGCGGGAAGTGGAAATCCAGCAGGATCGTGATGCCAAGGTACTGGTGACCGGCCGGGATAAAGAAGGTCGCAAACAATATATCTACAACCCGGACTGGGTTGAAACTGCCAGTGAGCAAAAATTCAAACGCATTTTACGTTTTGCTGAACAGCTGGAAACCATGCGGCGGGTAACCGGCCAACATATTCAACGAAGACCAATTGATCAGACCTCTGTTTTAGCCTGCATGACACGTATGTTGGATGACGCTTTTTTTCGTCCCGGCAGTGCCAGCTATACCCGACAGAATCAGACATACGGTTTGACGACGTTACGGGCCAAGCATATGACCATTAAGGATGATCGTGTGGAGTTCGACTATGAAGGTAAAAGTCATCAGCAGCAGTTTCGCACAGTGACTGATGAACAGGTACGTGAGGTGCTGATAGCGCTGGAGAATATGTCCGGTTATGAATTATTTGATATTACCCTACCCGATAAAAGCCGTAAAAAAATAACGGCACAGGATTTGAACCAGTACATCTCCGATGTGATGGGGGAGGATTTTAGTGCTAAGGATTTTCGTACCTGGGCAGGAACAGTTTTGATGGCGGTAGCTCTGGATAAATTGGGGCCAGCTGAAAATGAAAAGCTCAGCAAAAGTAATATTGTCGAAGCAGTGAAAAACGTTGCTGACAGGCTTGGCAATACACCCGCCGTATGTCGCAGTAATTACATCCATCCGCAAGTGATTTTGCAGTATGAAAGTGGTCGTACACTGGATTATTTTCGCCGTCAGTTCAAACGCTATCGAGGCAAATATCTCAGCCTGGATGAAAAAGCCACGATGAAGCTATTAACAGTGTTGATTAAACATTAAAACCGCTAAGCCAGTCGATTAAAAGGATGTTTATAGACTTCGGCTCGCTGTGTATTTTGTCAGAATTACTGCTAACATCCTCTGAGTTCTGTCGAAGAACTATTAAACGTTTTATACCTATAATCAATAATTTAACTATTAATTCAGTCTAAGGAGAGAGAGCAATGGAAAACTTTTTTATAGCGTGGCAACCACGTGTGTTGAGCATCTTACGCATCGTCACAGCTTTTATGTTTATGCAGCATGGTGGTCAAAAGTTATTTGGTTACCCAGCCCCCCAGCGGAATGAGTTTGATTTATTTACCCTGTCTGGTGTGGCCGGCGTGCTTGAACTTGTCGGTGGTTTTTTAATCCTTATTGGCTTGTTCACCAGACCGGTAGCCTTTATTTTGTCAGGCCAGATGGCGGTAGCGTATTTTATCGCTCATTCCCCTCAGGGATTTTGGCCTTTATTAAATAATGGTGAATTAGCCGCTTTGTTCAGCTTTATCTTTTTATATCTGTTTGTTGCGGGTGGCGGTGCATGGAGTGTTGATAATCTCGTCAAGCGTAACCCTTAACATCCATTATTATCGCGATAACAACATTTTCACATTCATCGGCTTGAAAAGCCGATGGTTGTGAAGATGGCTATGTAGAAAATGCATGTCTGAACTGGATGAAATAATTTGGCAAGTGGTTGCTGCCATCCCCATAGGCAAAGTGATGACCTATGGACAGATAGCCAAACAATGTGGTTATCCTGGTTATGCGCGCTATGTGGGCAGTAGCTTAAAAAAATTACCAGAAGATTCCTCTTTACCATGGCACCGGGTAATCAATGCGCAAGGGGAAATTTCTTTTCCGCCGAACAGCGAAGCTTATCAGCAGCAGAAAGCTTTACTGCAATATGAAGGTGTTCAGTTTCAGGGAAAACGAATCAGATTATCGGTTTATGGTTGGAAATGATTAAGCGCCAAAGGAGCAGATAGATGAAGCCCTATATTTCAATGATTACACTGGGAGTTGATGATTTACACCGATCCATCAGGTTTTACCAGGACGGCATGGGGCTGCATACCGAAGGCATTATTGGGGAAGAGTTTGCCCAGGGTACGGTGGCATTTTTTGATTTGCAGCCAGGTTTGAAACTTGCTTTATGGCCGCGACAAAGTCTGGCGGCAGATGCCGGATTACCGTTAACTGCAACAGCGACAGCGATGAGTCTTGCTCACAATGTTCTTAATGAAACTGATGTGGATGCCATCATGCAGCAGGCATCTATGGCAGGTGCCACGATAGTAAAGTCCCCACAAAAAACATTTTGGGGTGGTTATGCCGGTTATTTTCAGGATCCGGATAGCCATTTATGGGAAATTGTATGGAATCCAGATTTTTTGCCTTAAAAAAAGCTATCCGAAGATAGCCTTTTTAATAATCTGCTGCAGATTTGTTTTTACATATTCTGGAAAAGTGCCAGAGCAGCGGCATATTCTTCACTGTTTTCATCCAGTTCAACCACACTGATACCCGTATCAATATTCAGTTTACGGAAAGCGAGAACCTTGTCGCGCGTGTTGGGATCCAAAGCTTTGCTGGTATTAAAGTAGCTTTGTAAATTGGCTACCTGAACTACGTCAGTCAGATCGGGGCCGTTTTGACTATTACGATTAAGGTTTGCATGTTCAGCGGCGACGGTTATCAGATTTTCCGGAAAATCCCAGCTGCGCAAAATAGCTTCGCCGATTTTTGGATAAAGGTTGTCAATGAGTGTGTCCAGACGACGGGTATCTTCCAACAACTCAGGAGTGTCGGCGGCTTTCATCAGAATAGGCAGCGCACCTATCTCATGTATTAACCCCGCCAGCATTGCTTCATCATTCGCAATATTAGGCTGCTTGGAAGCAATGACCTGACTTGCGGCAGCGACCTCGATACTATGCTGCCAGAGGTCTCGCATACGTTTTTCCAACTTTTTATTGGTCGGACGGAACATCTGTTCCATCACCAGACTGGTCACCAGGTTACGAACCATCGGAATACCCAGTCGAGAGACCGCCGTCTGCACCGATTCGACCTCAACCCTGCCTCTATATAGAGGACTGTTGGCGACTTTTATCAAACGTGTTGATAAGGCCGCATCGGTCGTAATGACCTCAGCAAGCTGCGCTGCAGAGACATCCGGATTGTTGGCAACTTCACGAACCTTGAGGGCAACCTCAGGCAATGTGGGCAGTACCAGTTTTCCTTTTTGGAGATCATTAATGATCGTCGTGTACAATTGGTCTTGTTGACTCATATTAATCCACTATATTAAATCAATTTGAAGTGTGAATGATTTTCAGTTATTTTGCTTGGTTTGCCAACCGTTTTAGCTAATAGCAGGTGCTCAGTTGAACGACGAATTTCCCAGAATCAAGCGTCTTCCGCCATACGTTTTCAACATTGTAAATGATTTGAAGGCAAAAGCGCGTGCGCGCGGCGAAGATATTATCGACTTTGGCATGGGGAATCCGGATAAACCGGCACCAGCGCACATTGTGGAAAAACTCGTCGAAGCGGCACAGCGTCCTGATACCCACCGATATTCTGTTTCCAGAGGTATTCCACGTCTGCGAAAAGCGATTTGTGACTGGTATCAGCGTAAATATGATGTGACATTGGATCCTGACTCAGAAACGATAGTCACTATTGGTTCAAAAGAGGGCCTGGCGCATTTGGCGCTGGCAACGGTGGGCCCGGGCGATGCGGTTTTAGTGCCAAACCCGGCTTATCCGATTCATCCTTATGGTTTTGTGATTGCCGGTGCGGATATTCGTCATGTACCGCTAACCCCGGATGTTGATTTTTTTGCCGAGCTGGAAAAGTCGGTTAAAGATTCATGGCCAAAACCCAAAATGCTGGTGTTGAATTTCCCAGGCAATCCAACCACCCAGTGCGTTGATCTGGATTTCTTCCAGCGGGTTGTTGATTTTGCCAAAGAGCATCAGATTTGGGTTATTCATGATTTGGCGTATGGTGAGATCACCTTTGATGGTTATAAAGCACCGTCAATTTTGCAAATCCCTGGCGCAAAAGATGTTGCGGTTGAGTTTTATACCTTATCCAAAACCTACAATATGCCAGGCTGGCGCGTAGGCTTTATGTCAGGCAATCCAACATTAGTTGCGGCATTGGCCCGTATGAAATCCTATCTGGATTACGGCATGTTTACCCCGATTCAGGTAGCCGCCATTACGGCTCTGGATGGTCCACAGGAATGTGTGGCAGAAATTGTCGAAACCTATAAACAACGTCGTGACGTGTTGTGTGACGGGCTAAATGCGATTGGCTGGCCAGTGGAAAAACCCAAAGCGACCATGTTCGTCTGGGCCAGAATTCCTGAGCAATTCCGTGAAATGGGTTCGCTGGAGTTCAGTAAGAAATTGCTTAAAGAAGCTAAAGTAGCTGTATCGCCAGGCATTGGTTTTGGTGAATATGGCGATGACTATGTGCGTTTCGGACTGATTGAGAATCAGCACCGTACCCGGCAGGCAATCCGTGGTATCCGTGACATGATGAAAAAAGGGTAGGGGGCAAAAGTGCAATCAGTCAAAATTGGTATTCTTGGCTTAGGCACTGTTGGTAGTGGTACTGTCAGTGTTTTAAAGCGAAACTCAAAAGAAATAAGCCGCCGTGCAGGCCGTGGAATTGAAATTTTGCGCGCCGCGGATAAAAATCTGGATTCAGCTAAAAGCTGTGATTTGAACGGCATTGATTTAACGGATGATGCGTTTTCAGTGGTCAATGACCCGGAAATTCAAATCATTGTTGAGTTAATTGGTGGTACCGGTATCGCCCGAGATTTAGTGATGCAGGCAATTGAAAACGGTAAACACGTCGTCACTGCCAACAAAGCCTTAATCGCAATGCATGGCAACGAGTTATTTGCCAAGGCGCAGGAAAAAGGCGTCACGATTGCTTTTGAAGCCGCCGTTGCTGGTGGCATCCCGATTATCAAGGCTATCCGTGAAGGTCTGGCCGCTAACCGTATTGAGTGGCTGGCAGGCATTATTAACGGAACCGGTAACTTTATCCTGACGGAAATGCGTGATAAAGGCCGTAACTTTGCCGATGTTCTGGCTGAAGCTCAGGCTTTGGGCTATGCCGAAGCCGATCCGACATTTGATGTGGAAGGCATTGATGCAGCACACAAGCTGACCATCATGGCGTCGATTGCATTTGGTATTCCTTTACAGTTTTATAAAGCCTATACCGAAGGCATCAGCAAAATTTCCCAGGAAGATGTGCAGTACGCAGAAGAATTGGGATACCACATCAAACATCTGGGGATTGCCCGGAAAACACCTCAAGGTGTTGAACTACGAGTTCATCCGACATTAATTCCAAAACGTCGTCTGATTGCCAACGTCAATGGGGTAATGAATGCCATCGTCGTGAAAGGCGATGCAGTTGGGCCAACCTTGTATTATGGTGCTGGAGCAGGAGCTGAACCGACTGCTTCTGCGGTAGTAGCCGATATTGTTGATATTGTTCGTGCGCTGACTACTGACCCGGAAAATCGGGTGCCACATCTGGCCTTCCAGCCTGATTCATTGAAAGATACACCGATTTTACCGATGTCTGAGGTCATTACCTCTTATTATTTGCGGATTAACACAGAAGATAAGCCGGGTGTGTTAGCCGACATTACTCGTATTTTCAGTGAGCAGGACATCAATATTGAAGCGATCCTGCAAAAACAACCGGAAGAAGAAGAGGGCACAGTGCCCATCATTATGCTGACCCAGCCGGTGGTTGAAAAAAATATGGATGAAGCGATTGCCCAAATCGAAGCATTGGATACTGTCAAACACGCGATCATGCGTATCCGCATGGAATCGCTGGGCTGAAAAAACGCCCGTTAAAGAATTAAAGAGGAACTACTTATGCCATTTCGTCCACGTTATACCGGCCTGATTGACCGTTATCGTGACCGTTTGCCGGTCAATGATGACACCAGACTGATCAGCCTTGGTGAAGGTAATACACCATTATTGAAATTGAACAATATCCCTAAGTTAATTGGCAAAGATGTTGATATCTACGTCAAATATGAGGGATTGAATCCGACGGGGTCTTTCAAAGATCGCGGTATGACCATGGCCGTGACCAAAGCTGTTGAAGAGGGTAGTAAAGCCATTATTTGTGCTTCTACCGGTAATACGTCAGCAGCAGCGGCTGCTTATGCTGCACGTGCTGGTATCACTGCTTTTGTTATTATTCCTGATGGCAAAATTGCCCAGGGTAAACTCGCTCAGGCTATGATGCATAACGCAGTGGTTATCCAAATCAAAGGTAACTTTGATGAGGGGATGCAACTGGTTAAAGACGTTGCAGAGCATGCTCCGGTCACCATTGTAAATTCAATTAATCCTTATCGTTTGCAAGGTCAGAAAACTGCTGCGTTTGAGATCATTGAAGAGTTAGGTCGTGCTCCGGATTATCACTGCCTGCCAGTCGGTAACGCCGGTAATATCACCGCCCATTGGATTGGCTACTGTGAGTATTCATCAGCCAGTGGCGATCATGTCACTGAAGCCTGCGCTTACTGTCATGGCAATTGTAAATATGCAGGTGGCGCGATTGTTGGTAACCGTCCGAAAATGGTGGGTTATCAGGCGAATGGCAGTGCACCGTTTATGCGTGGTGCGATGGTAGATGATCCTGAAACAGTCGCTACCGCGATCCGTATTGGTCATCCGCAAAGCTGGGATATGGCCTGGAAAGTGAAAGAAGAGTCACAGGGCTGGTTTGATGAGTGCTCTGATGACGAAATATTGGCTGCCCAGAAATTATTGGCCGAAAAGGAAGGGATTTTCTGCGAACCCGCTTCCGCAACTTCAGTCGCCGGCGCGTTGCGTGATATTCAATCTGGCAAGATTCCAGAAGGCAGTACCGTTGTTTGTACGTTGACAGGTCACGGTCTGAAAGACCCTGACATTGCTATCAAACAAAGTAGTTCACCAGTCATTACTGTAAATGCTACATTAGACTCAGTACGCGAGGCGATTATCAACAACTTGGCCAGATAAATATGACTGAAATGATGGCACCACAGGATCATGAAAGAGCGGCAGCCAGAATGCCGCACGATATCTTTTTAACGAACCTGATTGCGAATCATATTCTGTTGTTCACGGCGATTGCTGCAACAGGGAAGAGTTATTTTGAGTTTATCGTATTGGTGCCGTTGTTATCATTTTCGTTTGTTGGGTATACCTTTATTCGCTCCAGCAGAATCAAACGTGAAGACAGTGAGTTTGTCTATATTCACTGGCAAATCGCCCGCCGCTGGAGTTTCTTCTTTGCCATAGTGTTATCCGTCGTGGTGACTGTGGCAATATTAGGCTGGTTAAGTTACACCTACTTAGGACTGATGAAAGAAGCCGCTTTTGCCTTGGTAGGTGGACTAAGCTTTTTACCGACCCTGGTCAGTGTTTTGATATTGATCGTGATTGAAATGGAATCACTGCATCATGCCAGAGTGGGCACCTTACCAGAGTGGGCAAAACGGCGATTTCAAGGAGTTTAAGCTATCCTTGTGTTACTCGGATTTCCGCTGAACCACCGAGTGGATCACCAGCTGATTTTCAAAATACACATCAAACTGTGGATATTGCCAGCGAGTAATTGCCGGTGTGCCTTTTGGCGCGTATTTCTGCTCTGCTATCCCATATTTCTGTTCAACCTGTTGCATTGTCATGCCCTGAGTAGGACGCAAGATACCTGATTCACTGTTAGGCGTTTTATAAGTCGGTTCGGCAATTGATAAAGTATCCGCCTGTATTGGCAAGACCATAAATAAAGACAATCCAGTTGCCAGGAGATGGCGTTTCAACATGATGGTAGCTCCCTTAACGACCTGCGCCAGCATATTATTGCGGCAAAAATAATTCAATTAAACTGTTTAAATACCGTTGACCCAACTCGGTAGGTCTAATCCACTTAACCGAATAATCAATCAATCCGCGTTCCTCGGCTTCAGCTAATGGTTTTTTAATGGTCGCCAGCGGCACACCACACTGCTGCATAAATAACGATGTTGCAAAACCGTCCGTTAAACGTAAGGCATTAAGCATAAACTCAAAACCGATTTCATTAATGCCAACCGGTTCCTGTTTCATAACACGTTGTGGATTATTGACCTTGTCCAGGTAAGCTTGAGGCTGTTTTTGTTTAACCAGCCGCTCAATCGACTGCGTGGCTGCACTGGTTAATTTACTATGAGCCCCGGCCCCAATACCCAGATAATCACCAAACTGCCAGTAATTGAGATTATGGCGGCTCTGACGACCATTTTTTGCATAGGCAGAGACTTCATACTGCAGATAACCGGCTTCAGCCAGACGATGCTGGTTAGCAATCTGCCAGTTATCAATAGGTTCGTCATCAGGTAATTGTGGCGGGGACTGATGAAAAAACGTATTAGGCTCAATGGTGAGCTGGTAATACGAAATATGAGTGGGTTCGAGAGCGATGGCTGTTTCTACATCTTTTCTGGCGAGTTCTGCCGTTTGCCCGGGCAAACCAAACATCAGATCCAGGTTGAAATTATCAAACCCCGCCTGATGGGCAATTTCGGCTGCTCGTATGGCTTGTCTTCCGTCATGAATCCGGCCTAAAGCGGTTAATGAATCACCATCAAAACTTTGTATGCCAATCGATAAACGATTAATGCCAATAGCACGATAGTCTGTAAAACGTGCCGCTTCAAAAGTACCTGGATTGGCTTCCAGAGTGATTTCTGCATCCGTCCGGATAGGCAGTAACGCACGTAAAGCGGAAAATAAACGGTCATATGCTTCTGCACTGAACAGACTTGGAGTGCCACCACCGATAAAGATAGTCTGGATAGTGCGTCCCCAGACCAACGGCAGATCCTGCTCAAGATCCCGGATAAGCGCATCGATATAGGCCTGCTCAGGAATCTCGTCTCCGGCCTGATGTGAATTAAAGTCACAATAGGGGCATTTGCGTACGCACCATGGCACATGGATATACAGGCTTAATGGTGGCAGAGCAGTAAAATTAAACATGGTTGTACCAGTTTGGAAGGGGTTAAATATCAACAACCGTCAGGGTTGATGGCGGGTATATTTAAATTCTTCCATAAATTGACGCATGGCTTTGCCGCGATGGCTGATTGCATGCTTTTGTTCAGGCGAGAGCTCGGCCGCTGTACAGTCTGTTTCAGACACCCAAAACACTGGATCATAACCAAATCCTTCATCGCCGAGCGGTGATTGCAGGATTTGTCCCTGCCAGCTGCCCTGACAAATCAGTGGGGTCGGATCTTCTGCATGACGCATAAATACCACTACACATTGAAATCGGGCTGTACGTTCTGTTTCCGGAACGTCTTTCATCGCTTCCAGCAGGGCCTCAATATTGTCAGTATCGGAGGCATCCGGTCCGGCATAACGTGAAGAATAAATTCCCGGTGCACCATGCAAAGCATCGACTTCAATCCCTGAATCATCTGCTATTGCCGGTAAACCAGTGAATAAAGCGGCATTGCGGGCTTTGATAATGGCATTTTCCACGAAGCTGAGACCGGTTTCCTCAGCCTCAGCAACATTCAGATCAGATTGCGCAATAAGCTCCAGACCAAGTGGACTGAGGATCTGCGATAATTCACGCAGTTTTCCGATATTACCGCTGGCCAGAACGATTTTAGACATCAGTCTGCCAATGCCTCGCGTTGTTTGATCATCAATTGTTCAATCCCAATAGCAGCCAAATCCAACATGGATTGTAATTCATCTGCTCTGAAGGCATGGCCTTCCGCAGTCCCCTGTAGTTCAATATATGCGCCTGCATCATTCATGACAACATTCATATCGGTTTCAGCCGTTGAATCTTCAGCATAATCCAGATCCAGTACGGCTGTACCATTGTGAATCCCAACGGAAACAGAAGCGACCTGACCATGTAACGGGCTTTTTTTGATTTTACGTTTTTTAATCAGATAATCGATCGCATCCTGCAGCGCTACAAAGGCGCCGGTGATGGAGGCCGTGCGAGTGCCGCCATCGGCCTGAATAACATCACAATCAATGGTAATCGTGCGTTCACCCAGCGCCTTTAGATCAATTGCTGCCCGTAAAGAACGACCTATCAAACGCTGGATTTCCATGGTACGGCCACCTTGTTTACCGCGGCTGGATTCACGTTGCATACGTGAGCCGGTAGAGCGTGGCAGCATGCCATATTCGGCCGTGATCCAGCCTTCGCCCATCCCCCGTAAAAAGGGTGGAATACGCTCTTCAACAGAAGCAGTACATAGCACTTTTGTGTCACCAAACTCGACCAGTACGGAGCCTTCCGCATGTTTTGTGTAATTGCGGGTGATGGTGATCTCACGAAGTTGATCAGGTTGTCGGCCACTTGGACGCATCTGTTCTATCCTTTACTAAAAATACGATGATTATACTGATGCATCTCAATTCCCGCGTGCTTTTTACCTGTGGTTTTCGTTAATATGGGGGCTTAATAGCTATAGGAAAACCATTGTGATACGAAGCATGACCGCCTTTGCCCGCCATGAGCAAGTAACTGAACTCGGCACTCTGATCTGGGAAGTCAGATCGGTTAATCATCGTTATTTAGAACTCGCTTTGCGACTGGAAGAATCATTTCGACCTCTGGAAATGGACATCCGCAAAATTTTTGCCGAGCGTATGGCACGTGGCAAGATCGAAGCTAGCCTGCGATATCATCCTTCCCAACAGCAAAACGCATTACATATCGATGAGAACCTGGCGCAATCAGTGATAGATGCCTGTGAGCAATTAACCCAAATGGCCAAACAAGCTTTGCCGATTGATCCTTTGCGACTGTTGCAATGGCCTGGTGTGGCAGATAGTGAACAGGTCGATTTAACCGCACTGAAGCAACAGGCCATGGATGCTCTTGATATGACGCTTGCAGACTTTATCAGTGGCAGAGAAAGAGAAGGGCAGGCCTTGGCTGATATGATCCTGCAGCGTTGTGAAGAAATATTGCAAATTGCTGAAGCGGTGAAACTTCGTATGCCCGAGATTCTCGAACAACAACGGCAACGTCTGTTACAAAAAGCTGCTGAACTGGAAGTGACTCTGGAACCGGAACGACTGGAACAGGAAATTGTGTTGATCGCCCAGAAAAGCGATGTGGCTGAAGAGCTGGATCGCTTACAAAGTCATGTAGATGAGGTCAAACGTGTCCTGCAACGTGATGAGCCAGTCGGCCGTCGACTCGACTTTCTGATGCAGGAGCTTAATCGAGAAGCCAATACCCTCGGTTCGAAATCCATTGATACCGACACCACACGTTATTCAGTTGATCTGAAAGTACTAATAGAACAGATGCGAGAACAAATCCAGAATATTGAATGATTCACAATGTGAACGAACTCTCCTGGCAGTGTTAACTGGCCGCCAGGGTTTTTGTCATTGTTGGATTAATAGCATTATCCCCCCCTAAAGAAACCATGCTTTCGGCCGTTACGGACGTGTATCTTCAGAACGCTCATGATGAGGTTTTGCCTGCAAAAGGGCTCAAAGGGATGAATGAAACGAGCACCTGTTCTATGAGCATCGAATGAAAAAAATAACTGTTTGCTTCCTGGGTCTTTTTGCTGGCACCAGCCATGCTACGAATGGTATCAATCTGATTGGATTTGGCGCCGAATCTACATTAATGGCTGGGGCAGATATTGCTGTGGCACGTGATACCACTGCGCTCAATACCAATCCGGCCGGACTGACTCAAATTAAAACCAAACGTTTTGATGCGTATGGTTCATTACTGCGGATTACTGATTTGTCGCATGAAGATCAGTTTGGTAATGATAGACATGCAAGTAACCTCTATACCGGATTAGGCGGCATGGGGTATGCACAAAAACTGGAAAATGTGGCATGTACGGTGGGGGGCGGACTGTTTGCACAAGGCGGTTCTGGTGGCGTATTTGAAAATATGCAAACCGCTTTTGCAACAGAGGATGAATACTCGGGTTTGTTTGCTGTGGGCAAACTTACCGGTGGCGTAGGGTGTGAAGTCAATGATAAATGGTCAGTCGGCGGCAGTTTTGGCCTGGTCTATGCGCAGGCTGAACAGAAGATCTTCCCTGATACCTCAGCACCGCCTGCATTTGCGGGAATTGAGATAGACGACGCGACCAGTTTACGCACCAGCTTTAAATTGGGTATTCAGTATCGGGCAACTCCCAAGCTTACGCTGGCAGCCAGTTATACCGGTAAAACAGAGCTGCCGTTAACCGATGGTGAACTTAAACTTAATATGACAGGTGCTGGTCTGGGGGTAGTCAAGTACGATGATGTTTCGTTGAAAGGTCTGGCCTTGCCTGAAGAAATCGGGGTGGGCGCTGCCTATCAGATGAATGAAAAACTGTTACTTTCGTTAAAAGTTAACTGGTTGAACTGGTCTGACGCGATGAAAAAAACCGAGTTACGAGCGACCGATCCCTCTGTTGCCGGTTTACCGGATATTAACAGTACCTCAACTATGAACTGGAATAACCAACTGGTGTTTGCCACGGGCATGGCCTATCGCTATAACGACAAACTGACGTTATATAGCGGCTATAACTATGGGAAAAACCCGATCCCAAAAGAACATACCAATCCTGTTGTGGCGGGGATCTTTGATCATCACCTCACTTTTGGCGGCAGTTATCAATACAATTCAGAATGGATTATTTATGGTGGTATTGAATACGATTTCCGTAAAAAAGTGGATTACACCAATAGCGAGCTGCCGTTTGGTAACGATTCACAATTGCGTAATGAAGCCGTATGGCTGCATATGATGGTCAGCCGACAATGGTAATTTTTCGCTGGTTATTCACCATTCTGCAGCGTTAATTCTGCTCAGGGTGATAGCAGCCAAAATGCTTATGATGTCTTTAAGCCCATTGACGGTTATCGTTGGTGCGTTTTTGGTGATACATACGTTCGTCAGCCAAAATTCTCAATTCATTTATATTGATGGTTTCGACCATATTAGCTGAACCATGACTGACACCGGCTTTTTCAAATCCGTTCTGTCGCATGTATTGTATGGTTTGTGAGATGACTTCTCTGATATTTTCTGCGTAGGTAATACTGTCGCTGGTGATGGCAAATTCATCACCTCCCATCCGGTGAAGTACGCCGAGATCCCCAAGTTTCGCTGACAGGACTCTGGCAAACATCTGCAGCATTTCATCACCTTTTTGGTGCCCATAGGTGTCGTTATAAAGCTTGAGGTTATCCATATCCAACAGCGTTAACATACCGTCAGCCGGTAACTCTTCCATGGAAATATCCAGGGCATAACGATTGGGCAGGCCTGTAAGTGCATCATGATGGGCAATTTGCAAACTCTGCTGGACCAGCACCAGATTATGTTCTTTTTCCCGGTAAACCTCGGCAAACTGATATCCCAGAACCAGACCGATAAGTAATACTTCAACCGTGACGGCTAACAAGCCGATATGCTCGATATAGATGGTGTATACACCATCCAGATCCTTGCTGGAAATTGCTATCGAGCCAATCACAAAAAAAGCAGCGATTGCCACCAGATAAAAATAGGCAATTTTATAGCTTTCAAATGCTCTTACCAGAGCCGCAATCAATGCATAGAGCATCATCAGACCAACACCATAACGGGCGCATTCTATGATCAGATTTTTATTGAAAATGGCCACAACGAATAATACTGCCAGCATCATTAAAAATAGTTTTGCCAGCTTATCCAGCCTGGGATGCGTTTCGGGGTGGATCTGTAATAAATGCTTGGCAAACAGAATGTAGGCAAAGTTACTCAGCAGAATGGGACCGCCGACAAAGTAAAACCAGTGGATATTGAACAGATCCGGGGTAATTAACAGCGCCGTACCGTTGTAGAGCACATTCATCATGATAAAAAAGGTGTACATGATTTCGGTGGTACGCCGTCTGACCAAAGCCAGAATGGTGTAATACACGCCAAGACTTATCAGAATGCCCATACTGACCAGGGTAATAACAGTGCCCCATTTTATGGCTTCACGATAATGCGGCAAGCTGTCCCAATAAGGCTGAGGCTGGGCAATAAAATAGGGTGAAACCAGTTGGGTGGTGAGCTGATACTGACCCGGAGGCAATCTGAACTCGCGTCCATGACGCATAAAAAAAGTGTTTTTGACCTCTGATTCGATTCCACCCCGGGCTTCTGCAATGAAATTACCGGAAATGTCAGTTATATAGTGATGAAAATGTCCTAATACGCTGCCATTTTTAAAATCAATAACGATTGTTTCATCAGCATCAGTGATATCAAATACGGATTGAAAGACGTAATGCCCGCCAGTTAAAGACGGAGCATTGACAGTGGTTTCAGGCGGATCTGGAAAGATCCAGTTGGCACTGACTTCATACCACTGACCAACAAATGATTTTTGTGCAAAACTGGTAATGGGAAGAAGAAAAAGAACAAAACATAATGCATATCTGAGCAGATACAACGATCGATCCGCCCCAAATTGTTGAAGCCGCAGCATGTTCAGTTAATTTCCATACTGAAAAGCTCCATTATTTTCATATGATTACGTATCTTTATTATTATTGGCAATTAGCAGGGAATTTAGCATATTTACCTTGTGATTGTAACAATAAGATAGCGCAAGTATCAGGTGTGGGGTGGGGGGTAACAACACCTTCCAGGTAGACTTTCTGTAAAAGGACGCAGGGAATTAAGTTGACTGCCTAACAATATTTTGAAGTAATTATTGGGATCGAAATAGCTTCCTGACCAATCAATGAAATGCTTTTATGCTCTTTTTTTCATTGTCTGTTTTAGTAAGAAAACTAGTTTTTTTGAATATCCATTGCTTTATCAGCCAGCTGAGAAACGGAAAGTGGTTTGCTGAGGTAAAAGCCCTGGACGCCCTGGCAGCCAATATCACTCACCGTTTGCATAGCATGCTGATTTTCAATCCCTTCAATGACGGTTTCATAACCCATTTCGTGCAACATGGTCAGTAAGGCTTTTACTTTTCGACGTTTTTGCGGGTCATTCTCGAATTGATAAATAACCGAGCGATCCAGTTTTACTACTTTGACTTCACTGAGTTCCGTAATATAACCAAAGTTTGAATAACCTGAACCAAAGTCATCAATGGCGATGGAGACACCCAGATCGGTGAGGTTTTTCAATGCCAGTTTGGCATTTTCAAAATGGGATAATAGCGCCACTTCTGTGACCTCAATGGTCAGCCAGTCAAGTGGAGAAAGTGTTTGCAGCTTTTGCAAAAGTTCACTTTTTTCAGCGTCATGCAAACGATTTAAATGTGTCGGGTGCATATTGATGGAAATGCTGAGTTTTTCAGCTTTTTCCGGATGCTCCTGTAACCATTTTTTGCGTTGCTGAACGACCTGCTCGATGACCCACTCATCCAGTTCTGCGGTGAGTTGTGATATCTGCACAATTGGGATAAGTTCATGAGGCATAATGTGCCCCAATTCGGGGTGATGCCAACGAATCAGTGCTTCCAACGATGCATTAATATCTGGCTCGCTGCAATGGAATATCGGCTGATAAACTAAATGTAAACCGATATCTTCCCCCTCAACCAAACCTCTTTGTAACTCGGCTTCAATCTGTAATTGCTTTCTAAGTTCATCTGAACGATCCGGGTCAACGAAGCCAAAATAGCCTTTGCCATTTTCTTTGGCACGGTACATCGCAATATCCGCATTTCGCAGCAGAATATCGGGTAAATCGCCATCTTCAGGGTAGATGGCAATACCGATACTGGAGGAAATAAATAGATTCTGATTATGGGTATGAAAGGGTTGTTTCAGACTTTCGATGATTCGTTGTGCAAATAGTTGTGCATCAACTTCAGATTCAATCTCCTCAAGTAGAATGACAAATTCATCACCACTTATTCGAGCAAAAGTATCACTCTCACGGACCAGTCTCGAAACAATATGAGTGAAATACTGCAATACATCATCACCAACAGCATGCCCTAACGAATCATTAATGCGTTTGAAATTATCCAGATCCAGAAATAACACGGCGAACTTACTTTCTTTGCGATGACTTCTGGCAACGGTGTCTTTCAGGATCTGATTAAGATGCATTCGGTTTGGCAAGCCAGTCAGTTCATCAAATAAGGCCAGTTGATGTAATTGCTGTTCACGTCTTTTTAATTCAGCAATATCGCTGGCCAATAGCACGTAGCAGGCATCACCGTCATGCTGATCTTCTACACGACTGATGGAGACAATCTGGGGTTTTAATTTGTCATGGATATAAAAGCTGAGTTCGCCACGCCAAGAGCCTTGGTCTGCTAACGTCTTCCATAGCTGTTTTAAAGATAATTCACTTTCTTCATCACATCGCAGAAAGTCATTCACATTGGTCGCCAGGATTTCATCATTTTCAATATTGAGCGTAGTCAGCATTGCCTGATTGGCATACAGAATATTTTGCCGGTCATTAATGACCAGAATATTGTCCTGCGTGTTATCAAATACCGATTGTGCCAGTGACATTTGTCGATTATTTTTTATTGTCTGAGTAATGTCAGATTGCAGGCCAATAAAGTGAGTCACTGTATTATTGTCATAAACCGGTGCGATGTTGAGCTGATTCCAAAAAGTTGTTCCATCCTTACGATAATTCAACATCGTAGTTTCATAAGGCCTGCCTTCTTTGAGCGCCTTCTTTATGGATTGAATTGCTACTTTAGGCGTGGCTTCACCCTGTAATATCAGACAGCTCTGCCCGATTACTTCCTCACTTTGATAACCTGTCATTTCAGTAAAAGCACGGTTGGTATATAGAATCGGCATATTCTCAGCCAATGCATCCACAATAACGATGCTTTGCTGAGCGGCTTCCATTGCCCGCGCTTGCAGATTATTATCAATTAAGGATTGTTTCAGACGATCATAGGTATGAATTAATTCGGTGTTATCCCAGAATAATAAAACGGCACCATTAATGTTTCCCTGATTATCCAGATACGAATTAACCGATAACAAATACTGCCGTTCGCCAGCAATTTGAAAATTTACGGTTTTTCCTGTTTCTTGTGCTTTTTCAATCAGTTTGACCAGATCCGGCAGGTTATGGTCGCTGCGTAATTGAGTGACTCGTAAACCCACATTGTCTGTGGTCAAACTGAACAGTTGCTCTGCAGCGGGATTAAAGTGCGTTAGTAATAAATTGTCATCTATCACAATCAACGGGTGGGACAGACTATTTTGCATGTTCTGCAAGTCGGCATTAAGCGTAATAATTTCACTGCTTTTTACCTGTAATTCTTCATTGACGGTTGTCAGTTCTTCATTAGTTGATTGCAATTCTTCATTAGCCGTTTCCAGTTCTTCGTTAGTCGATTGCAACTCCTCATTGGCCGACTGCATTTCTTCATTAACTGATTGCAGCTCTTCGTTTGAGGTTTCCAATTCTTCAATCACTGTCTGCAAGTGTTCCTTGGTGGAGGACAACTCCTGTTGCAATTGCACGATACGTTCATAATTTGCCGAATCGGTTTCTTCTTCAAAATTGTCATCGAGCGTCGTCTGTTCGAACCTGACTAGATATAACGCATCATTGATATCTTTGATCTGCAACGGGATGACTTCAAACATATACGCAATATCGCCCAGGCGAATATTATGACTGCGGTAAGCTTGCGTTTCATTTCTGGCCTTATAGACCAGACCTTTGATTTCCAGCTGAAATTCGCTGCGAATCATGCTCTGGATATTCAGGCTGGCACGGCCACGACCTATTTGAGTGATGGGTGAGATATCACCATAAATAAACCGTATTTCCATACTGCTATCGACGACAAACGCATTGCTAATGATGTGTTGGGTAACTGCTTTAAACACCCGTTCGTCCATGGTTTCCACATCCTTCATAACGGGCGGTTTTATCGGGGCGGATGGCTTGCTTAAAGATTGCTGTTTCACCTTGTTTCTTCGGTAAAACTCCAAACTGTTTACATTTCGACGGGAAAAGGTTCGACCGGCATTAGAATCAATATCAAACAACTCATTATTGGTTAATGATTCTGATTGTCCTAAAAACAGGAAGCCATCCTGATTCAAAGCATAATGGAAAGTGGCCTGAATCTGTTTTTGCAATTGGGCTTTCATATAGATCAGGACATTGCGACATGTCACCAGATCAAGCCGCAGAAAAGCCGGATCCTCGACCAGATTATGTTTAGCAAATAACACCATATCGCGTATTGATTTGTTGACTTCATAACCATCGCTCATGTGCGAAAAATGCCTATCCAGCCGTTGTTGGGATAATCCTTTTATGGCTGCAAGTTCATATTTCCCTTTACGGGCAATGGTTAACGCTTTGGTATCAATATCCGTGGCAAAGATCTGTGCACGATAATCGACAAGGTCATTTCCCAGAATTTCACAGAGTAAAATGGCGATGCTGTAGGCTTCTTCACCTGTTGCACAGCCAGCGACCCAAATACGGATTTCATCACCTTTACTTTTTCCTCGCAGGATTTTTCTGAGTAGTCGTTCGAGTTCATCAAAAGCGTCTGCATCACGAAAAAATGCAGTTACCGAAATTAGTAAATCCTGATACAGATAATCCAGTTCTTGTGGATACTCCTGTACATATTGTTCATATTCAATCCAGCTGGCCGTATCGGTCGCCACTAATCGCCGATGAATGCGTCGGCGCAGGGTATTATCTTTGTAATTAAAAAAGCTGACGCCAGTATGCCTGGCTAACGCTTGCAAAATAGTATCGAAAGAATCTAATTGATTATCGGTATTTTTGGGTAGCTTGCTAATGGCTTCATAATTCGCTAAACGAATCAATTCCTCAGCGATTTTGGCCACATTCAATACACGGTCAATGCATCCTGTTTCAATCGCGGTTTTGGGCATACCCTCATATTTGGCTTCATTGGGCTGTTGAGCAAACACAAAACCCTCGCGCGCTTTGATTTCCCGACATCCTCGAGCGCCATCACTTCCAGTACCCGACAAAACGACACCAACAGCTCGGTCCTGATAGGCCTCAGCCAGGGAAATAAAAAGATCATTAGCCGAGGGTTTAGGCACACCCGGTTTGCGAGTGGATTGCAGAAATATTTTATCGTCACTGACGGTGCCGTTATAACCCGGCGGAATGACAATGGCAGTGCCTAACGTTAACGCCATACCATGTTTGGCGTTAATGACGGGTAAGTTACTTTCGCGCGAGAGCAAATTGGCCAACAGGCTTTCATGATCAGGGGAAAGGTGTTGCGCAATGACAATACAGATACTGTCATGTTTAGGCAGGTTTTTTAATAAACTGGTTAGTGCTTCCAATCCGCCCGCTGAAGCCGCTAAACCCACATAAAGTGGTTTCCGACTAACACTTTTAAGCATGAATGACTCCGATAGAACTGCCGATATTGTTTCCGTAATTTGGCGCTGCTGATCATCGGATAGCAGGAAAACAGGTTATCTTTGAAAGGCAGTTTTGTTGATTTTCCAGCACATTAACATTTGGCAAAACGGATAAGCCTTAACTTGAATTAACCGGGTTTTATCGCGTTAACAATCAGCAGGCTCGGATAATGTGTTTGTAATTAACCGGAAGACTTGTTTTAATAAATTGCAGGCAAAAAAAAAGCCGTGCATGGCACGGCTTTAAAGAATATTGAACTTAGTATTATTTGTTAATACGGCGTCTAAAAGCCATTAATCCCATCAGTGCTGGAGCAAATAACCACAATGCTGCTGGTAACGGCACTTCTGACACCGAGGTAGTGAAATAGGCAAAATGTGAAACGTCTTTACCATTATGTGTCAGAAAATCCAGACTTGATATGGGGGTATCGAATAGACCAATCAAAGTGGTTGTTCCGTATTTCATTAAAAATCCGGAAAATGCCAAACCCAGAGATGAGGTATTTACCGTATTAGTAGCAGGATCATTAGTTTTGAAAAAATCCGTTACTATAAAGCTTGACCCCGCTGCTGCTAAAGCGGTTTGTACATGAGCAGCACTCATGGCTGTTGGATTGGGTTTTTCAACATGAAAGCCTTCTGATGCGCCTGGCAGAAAATCATTGATGTTTAGTACCTGAGATATTTCGCCTTTAAAGCCATTAGCGTTATACGACGTTGTACCTGTCAGAGATAAAGTGGCTGCATTAATCGTTAATGAAAAAGTTGTTAGAGCTGCGACTAAAATCGTTTTAATATAATTATTCATAAATGCCCCCCAGAGATTTTTAGAATTATTTTTGTGGTAGCTCACAATATAGGCGGCTGTATAAAACATTCCTATTGTACCTTGGTACTACTTCCCGGCTTTTTATGTGAAAAATTCCTTAGCTCTGATCTGCAAATACGGCTAAATGGTCAGCTTCCAGTCGGATTCCCAGAAATTCGCCAACATCGTGCTGGTGGTGACTCTGTACCAAACACAATATCTGCTGACCGCTTTGCAATTTCAACGTGTAGAGATACACCGCGCCGCGAAACGCTCTGCCCACAATTTCGGCTTTCAGCGGGCTATTATCGTCATGAATAATATCATCCGGGCGCAGTAATAAATTTACCTGTTGGCCAGTACTCGCATCTGAAGTCATCTTGCCACTGACAATGCCCAGTTCTGTACTGATTTTATTATCCGCAATAATTTCTCCAGGTATCAGCACACCTTGTCCGATGAAATCAGCAACAAATCGACTGCTTGGTCGGTGATATAAATCATAACCATTACCCCACTGCAGCAATTTTCCTTGACCTAACACACCAATTTGATCGGCCATGGCAAAGGCTTCATGTTGATCATGGGTCACCATAATCGCTGTTACCCCATCGCGACGCAGTAAATGACGTACTTCTCGGGCAAGTTGTTCGCGCAAGTCGGAATCCATACTGGAAAATGGCTCGTCCAACAACAGAATATCGGGACGTGGTGCCATCGCTCGTGCCAGGGCAACACGCTGCTGTTGTCCCCCGGAAAGTTGATGAGGATACTGGTTTTGGGCCCCCGTTAATTCAACTAATTCAAGTAATTCCTCTATTCGTTGCTGCTGTTGTTTCCGCGGCAGTTTTTGTAAACCAAAACCAATATTTTTGGCAACTGTCAGATGTGGGAACAAGGCAAAGTCCTGAAATACCATACCGATATGGCGTTTTTCCGGGGGCAGGGAAAACTCAGCAGCGCTGACAGTTTTACCGTGCAACACGATGCTGCCCTGCATTAATGGTTCAAATCCGGCAATAGCACGCAAGACCGAGGTTTTCCCGCATCCTGACGGGCCAAGTAAGCAGGCAATTTCACCCTCTTTTAAGTGAAAGGAAATACCTTCAACGACCGGCCTGCCAGCATAACCAATGCTGATATTGTCGACGAGTAATTGTGGAAGTTGCATAGTGCTATCAGTTTTCATCAATCGCCAATTTTAACTTGCGGGATCGGGTAATGGTTTTACTTAACAGAATAACCGGAATAATGCCGGCAATCACAATAGCCAATGCTGCCGGAGCGGCTTCGGCCAAACGTTCATCAGATGCCAGTTCGTAGGCTTTTACGGCTAAGGTATTAAAATTAAAAGGACGTAAAATAAGTGTCGCGGGGAGCTCTTTTAATACATCGACAAATACCAGTAACAATGCCGTCATCAATGATGCACTTAACATCGGTATATGGATCTGTCTCAGTATCTGTAATGGTCGAAATCCAAACGAACGACCTGCTTCATCCATCGAATGGGTGATGCGTGTTAAGCCACTGTCTACGGTTTGTAATGACACAGCAAGAAAACGGGTCAGATAGGCAAATGTGACTGCGACCAATGTGCCACTCAATAATAGTCCAGTGGAATAATTAAACTGACTCCGCGCCAAATCATCAATGGTGTTATCAATCCAGGCAAAAGGGATCATCACACCAACGGCAATAACAGCGCCAGGTACGGCATACCCCATTCCTGCCACTTGAACAGCTCCGCTCACCAGTTTGCCTGGATAAAGTCGCTGGGCATAAGCCATAACAAGCGCCAGTAACAAAGCGAGTACGGCAGCAAACGCGGCAAGCGACAGGCTGTTGACCAATAATCTTAGAAACTCTGCATCAATCACGGTATCGGCTACATGGATGGTCCAGCTAAGCAGTTGCAATGCCGGTAATAAAAAACCCAGTCCAAGGATAAACAGGCAAAACAGGAATGCCAGAAATGCCCGGCCGCCGGTCAGTGGAAAACGACGCAGATCCTGATGACGACGACTGGTGTGGTGATAGCGGGCTTTACGACGGGAATAACGTTCGATCAGAACCAAGGCAAAGACAAATACCATCAGTCCAGCGGCGAGTTGAGCTGCTGCCGCAGCACTGCCCATACCGAACCAGGTTCGGAAAATGCCGGTGGTAAAAGTGCTGACGCCAAAGAATTGAACGGTACCGTAATCGGCTAAGGTTTCCATCAATGCTAATGATAAACCGGCAATGATTGCTGGACGAGCCAGCGGAAGCGCTACCTTCCAGAACGTTTTCCATGGCCCATTACCTAATGTACGACTGACATCCAGCACGCAGATTGATTGATTCAGAAACGCCGCGCGGCTAAGCAAATAGACATAGGGATAAAGCACCAGAGTCAGCATAGCAACTGCGCCGTTTAGCGAGCGGATCTGGGGGAACCAGTAATCTCCGTATTGCCAGCCAAACCATTCACGCAGGCTGGTTTGTAATGGACCGGCAAAATCCAGCATTCCGGTATAGGTATAGGCAATGATATAGGCAGGCATTGCCATCGGCAGCAACAAGGCCCACTCGAACACACTGCGACCTGGAAATTGACACATTGTGGTGAGCCAGGCCGTTGTGACACCGATTAACAGCGTACCCATAGCGACGCCAAGCATTAACAGCAGAGAATTACGAATATAGTCGGGAAGCACAGTACTGCTTAAGTGCTGCCAGATATCACCACTGGGAACAAAAACATGCGCCAAAACCACTGCCACAGGCATTGACAGGGCCACTGCCAGTACAAAAATGAATGCCGGGTAGGGGCGAAATTGGTTTATGAAGGACATGTAATTGTAAAGTTGGCAGTTGATAGGGCAAAACTGCCAACTTTACGCATGCAATTGCTTATTGCCAACCCGCACGGTCCATCAGCCGCAACGCATCGGCGTTAAATTCACCTAATTTATCCATGTCCAGTGAATCGGCACGGAAGTCTCCCCACTGTTCAAGTACTTTGCCTCTTTCAATATCGTCTCGAACTGGATATTCACCATTGGTTTCTGCATACCATTGCTGAGCAGTATCGCTGGTCAGAAACTCCAGCAGTTCAATAGCATTGTCACGATGTTTGGCATCTTTAATAATGCCCGCTCCGGATACATTAATATGCACACCACGGTCATCCTGATTTGGCCAGAAAACCGCTAACTTTTCTGCTGCTGCTTTTTCATCAGCATCGTTGCTGGTCAACATACCTGCCAGATAATACGTATTGGCAATAACAATATCGCACTGGCCCGCCGCTGCAGCACTGATCTGATCGCGATCTCCGCCTTGTGGCGAACGGGCGAAATTGGCGACCAGTCCTTTTGCCCATTCTTCCGTTGCAGCTTCACCATTGGCCACAATCATTGAAGCAACCATTGACTGGTTATAAATGTTACTTGATGAACGAACACAGATTCGGTTGTTCCATCGTGGTTCAACCAGCGCTTCATAGGTTGAAAGTTCTGCAGGATCGACACGATCTTTCACATACATAATAGGACGAGCACGCAGCGACAAACCAAACCAGTAACCTTCCGGATGACGATAGGAAGAGGGGATGCGTTGCTGCAGAATTTCAGAGTCAACGGGTTGTAACAAGTCTTCTTCCATAGCACGGTGTAAACGACCCGCGTCTGTGGTTAACAGCATATCGGCGGGAGTATTGCGACCTTCATTCTGCAGACGTTGCAATAGCTCATCTGCGTTACCAGTGACCAGATTGACTTTAATTCCGGTTTCTTCAGTGAATTCATCCAGTAAAGGTTTGATCAGCGATTCAATTCGGGCGGAATACAGATTGACTTCTTTTATCTCGTTTTCAGATTCATTGCTACATCCCGAGATAAACAACAGACTTAAACCCAAACAAACACTCAGAAAAATACCTGCTTTGCGCATAGAACACTCCATGGTTGATGACATTAACAATGATAATGAGATTTATTTTTGTTTGGAATAGGAAGAATTAAAGTTTTCTTGGGTTATTAACAGGAAGAATCATAATATGACGGTAGTTAGCTCGCACAGAGCCTGCTTTTAGCTTTGCAAAAAACTGGCACAAAAAAGCGTAAACCAGTATTGTTTTCACAAACGAAATTCAGGTTTCAAAACTGAAACTGCGCAATCTGCAAGGTATCAAAATGTCTGGAAGTTTATTTATTGTGGCGGCACCCTCCGGTGCAGGGAAAACCAGTCTGGTTCGAGCATTGGTCAAACAGGACCCGCATGTTCGCTTATCGGTATCCCATACAACCCGTGCTGCCAGAGCGGGAGAGGCTGACGGCGAAGATTACTTTTTTGTCAGTCAGGATATCTTCAGCAAGATGCGTGATGCAGGAGATTTTCTTGAATCCGCAACAGTATTTGATAACAGTTATGGTACTTCAGCTGCAGCGGTGCATCACCAGTTACATGCCGGAAATGATGTGATTCTGGAAATTGACTGGCAGGGGGCTCAGCAGGTCAGAAAAAACTTTCCCGACAGCAGCAGTATTTTTATTTTGCCGCCATCCAAACAGGCACTTGAACAGCGTTTGAGAGGCCGCGGACAGGATGATGAAGCAACGATTTCGCGCAGAATGCGAGACGCAGAGAGTGAAATGTCACATTACGTTGAATTTGATTATCTGATTGTGAATGATGACTTTGATCATGCGCTCGCCAGCCTGACTGCGATTGTGGTCGCGAGTCGGCACAAACTGGCTGTTCAACAGTCAAATTACAGTACCTTGTTAGCGGACTTACTGGCTTAAGCTGCGTATCTCTCGTAAAATTACATCTTTTAACCACAGGACAAATTAACATGGCACGTACTACCGTTGAAGATTGCCTCGAAAATGTAGATAACCGTTTTCAATTAGTGCTGGTTGCGGCAAAACGCGCTCGTCAGATTGCCATGGGTGATGATGCAATGGTGCCGGTCGATAACGACAAACCTACTGTTCTGGCACTGCGTGAAATTGCCGCAGGTCTGGTTGATCGCACTATTCTTACTAAAACCTCAGCTCGTCAACATGCCGAAGAAAGCATGGTCAGCGATGAAGAGCTGCAAAGCGAAATCTAATTTACCGTGAGTGCAAAACCATCTGTTGCGTCTGAACTTGACTTCATCCAGGAGTCCGAGCCCAAACTCACGATAGATGATCTGTGTTTTGCCACTTCAAATTATTTAGAAAACAATCAGGTCGAGTCGATTCGGCGAGCTTATCACTTTGCCGAGCAATGCCATGAAGGGCAGACCCGACGCAGTGGTGAGCGCTATATCACGCATCCGCTAGCGGTAGCGCATGTACTGGCGATGATGCATATGGATTATGAATGCATCATGGCCGGTTTGCTGCATGACGTTATCGAAGACACGGAAATGTCCAAACGTGACGTAATCGCCGAATTTGGTGAACCCGTTGCCGAGCTGGTAGAAGGTGTCACCAAGCTGGCGCAGGCGGCATTTGAAACCAGACAACACGCCCAGGCTGAAAATCTACGAAAAATGTTGCTGGCGATGTCCCGTGATATACGGGTTATTATCGTCAAGCTTGCTGATCGTTTGCACAATATGCGTACTCTGGGTCACCTGCGACCGGAAAAACGCCGCCGCATTGCCCATGAAACCCTCGAAATCTATGCTCCTATTGCCCAGCGTCTGGGAATGAATCTGATGCGCTGTGAACTGGAAGATCTTGGCTTTCACGTTCTTTACCCTATTCGTTATCGTGTGTTGGGTGACGCCGTGCGTAAAGCGCGGGGCAATCGCAAGGAAATCGTCAGTCAAATCACCGCTTCCATCCTCAATAGAATGGAGCAGGAAGGCCTTAGCGCCGATATTCAGGGCCGTGAGAAAAATCTCTATAGCATTTACAAAAAAATGGTTAGCAAACAGCTATCATTTTCTGAAGTCATGGATGTGTATGCCTTCAGGATTATTGTCGACGATGTGGATGCCTGTTATCGAATGCTGGGTGTAGTGCATAACTTATACAAACCAGTGCAGGGTAAATTCAAAGACTATATAGCGATTCCCAAAGCGAATGGTTATCAATCATTGCATACCGTTTTATTTGGTCCCTATGGTGTTCCGATAGAAGTCCAGATCCGTTCTCGCGATATGGATCAATTGGCTGAAGCGGGTGTGGCCGCTCATTGGCTCTATAAAACCGGTGAAGTTGCTGGCAATACGCTGGCGCACCGTAAAGCCAGGCAATGGTTGCATGGCATTCTGGAAATGCAGAAAAGCTCTGGTGACTCGATGGAGTTTCTGGAAAATCTACGTATCGATTTATTCCCGGATGAGATTTATGTTTCAACGCCTAAAGGAGAGATCCTCACCTTACCGAGAGGATCCTCAGCAGTGGATTTTGCCTATGCAGTTCATTCTGATGTCGGTAACAGTTGCGTAGCAGCCAGAGTTGGCCGCCATCTGGTGCCATTAAGTTCACCACTGGAAACCGGCCAGTCAGTTGAAATCATTACCTCGCCGACCTCGCATCCCAATCCGGCCTGGCTTAATTTTGTCGTGACGCCAAAAGCGCGGACCAATATTCGTAATTACCTCAAGCATCTGCAAGGCGAAGAGGCAATTCAGCTTGGATTGCGACTGCTGAACAAACATCTGACAGCCTTTTCAACAGCATTGGAAAATATTCCAACCAAGCGAATTACGGCACTTTTGAAAGAGTATGAGCTGGAAAACTTTGATGAATTATTGAGCGATCTGGGTCTGGGCAACATATCTGCCTTACTGGTCGCACAAAAATTGCTACAGGAAGAAACCCCTGATAAAGAGCCACAGGCACTGCTGATTGCCGGAACTGAGGGCATGGTGGTGAATTTTGCCCGCTGCTGTCATCCGATTCCGGGAGATCCAATACACGGATTTGTCAGTGCCGGACGCGGTATCATTATTCATCAGCGCAGCTGTAAAAATACCACCCATTTACGCGAGCAAAATGAAAAGTGGCTGGATGTAGCCTGGGCGAAAGAGATCAATCGTGATTTCCCTGTAGATTTGATGATGCATCTGCGTAATCAACGTGGTGCACTGGCGACAATTGCTTCGGTGATTTCTGAAGCTGAATCGAATATTGATAATGTTATCGTTGATGAGCGCGATGGTGGCTATACCAATCTGCGACTGACAATTGAAGTCACTGATCGTCAGCATCTTGCTCGCATTATCCGCCGTTTACGCCAACTGGAAATGGTCGAACGGATTAACCGTATTAATAACTGATTTGTTTAATCTGTCGTCTACTGGGCGACTTAGCCGGAGTTTTTATGTCCCGAGAAATTATCCATACCAGCAATGCTCCTGAAGCTATTGGTACCTATTCACAAGCCGTAAAAGTTGGAGATGTTGTTTATCTTTCTGGTCAAATCCCACTGGTACCGGAAACCATGACAGTGATTGAAGGCGATTTCGCTACTCAGGTTCGCCGGGTATTTGATAACTTGTCAGCGGTTGCTGCGGCATCAGGTGGCAGTTTGCAGGATGTGGTTAAACTGAATATTTATCTCACCGATTTAGCCCATTTCGGCACCGTCAATGAAATCATGGCCGATTACTTCCAGCAGCCCTATCCAGCTCGTGCAGCAATTGGCGTAGCCTCTTTACCCAAAGATGTGCCGGTAGAAATGGATGCTATTTTGCATCTAGGCGCTTAAACCCGACTATATTAGTGGCCGTAGCAGGTGACTGAACTGGCCATAACTGATCCGGTCACCTCACTGAAAGGTGTCGGTGAAAAACTGGCTGAAAAGCTGGAGAAACTGGGGATCCGCTATATTCAGGATCTCCTGTTTCATCTGCCTCTGCGTTACCAGGACCGCACGCGTTTAATGCCAATTGGCAGTTTGCGACCACAACAGGAAAAACTGATTGAAGGGGTTATTCAGCTCAGTCAGGTTAAGTTCGGTCGGCGTCGTTCATTGCTATGCCATGTCAGTGATGGCACCGGTGCACTGGTATTACGCTTCTTTCATTTTTCCAAAACCCAGCAACAGCAACTCGCTCGTGGACAACGCATTCGTTGCTTTGGCGAAGTGCGCAGTGGTCCATCAGCGCTAGAAATGGTGCATCCTGAATATCAGATAATTCAGGGTGAGGCGCCATTTGCTGTGGATGAAGTTTTAACGCCGGTGTATCCGACAACAGAAGGGCTGCATCAATTATCTTGGCGGAAACTGTTGAATCAGGCAATCAAATTGCTGGAACAGCAAGCAATGCCATCCTATTTACCAGAAGCATTGTTAGATCCCAGAGTGGCTCATTTTGATCTGACGCAAGCCTTGAAATACGTTCACTTACCTCCGCCCGATAGTGATGTCGGTCAGTTAATCGCTCGTGAACATCCGGCACAGAAACGCCTGGCATTTGAAGAATTACTGGCTCAGCAGCTCAGTATGCGTCAAATCCGCTATCGCACTCAGCAACATACAGCGCCTAAGTTTGAAGCCGATAGTTTCAGTGAAACGTTTTTACAACGGCTACCATTCCCATTAACCGGTGCTCAGCAACGGGTTATCACAGAGATCCGTAACGACCTGCAACAGAATATTCCGATGCAGCGGCTGGTGCAGGGGGATGTCGGATCAGGTAAAACAGTGGTAGCTGCTTTATCAGCATTAATGGCAGTATCAAGTGGCTATCAGGCAGTGATGATGGCGCCCACCGAATTACTCGCAGAGCAACATTATCAGACCTTTCGTAATTGGCTTGAGCCGTTAGGCATCGAGGTTGGCTGGTGTGCTGGCAAGCAAACAACAGCACAGCGTCGACAGGTTATTGCTGCGCTGGCTGCAGGAGAAATCAATATTGCCGTTGGCACCCATGCGTTATTTCAGGATGAAGTGACGTTTAATCGGTTGGGTCTGGTGATAATTGATGAGCAGCACCGGTTTGGCGTGCATCAGCGTATGGCGCTGCGCGATAAAGGTAAAGCGGTGGATATCCTGCCACATCAATTGGTGATGACCGCTACCCCTATTCCCCGAACATTAGCAATGACAGCATATGCTGATTTGAATGTATCAATAATTGATGAACTGCCGCCTGGCAGGCAACCGGTAACCACCGTGGTGGTGGCCGATAACCGTCGCCAGGAAGTAATTGAGCGCATTCATGTGGCCTGTCAGCAAAAACGTCAGGTTTACTGGGTATGCACCTTGATTGAAGAGTCTGAGCATTTACAATGTCAGGCAGCGGAAGATACTGCTGAACAATTGCAACAGGCGTTGCCTGACTTACGGATTGCACTGGTGCATGGCCGAATGAAGTCAGCTGAAAAAGAACAGGTGATGCAGGCGTTCAAACAGGGTGAAATTGATTTGCTGGTGGCGACAACAGTGATTGAAGTTGGGGTTGATGTGCCTAATGCCAGTTTAATGGTGATTGAAAATGCTGAACGTCTGGGGCTGGCACAATTACATCAATTACGTGGCCGGGTAGGGCGTGGCACGGTGCAGAGTCATTGTGTGTTGATGTACCATCCTCCGCTGTCGGAAAATGGTTTGGCACGGCTGGCCTGTTTACGCGAAAGCAATGACGGATTTGTTATTGCCCAGCGCGATTTGGAAATTCGTGGTCCTGGCGAAGTGTTGGGAACAAGGCAGACCGGTTTGCCCCAGTTTCGGGTGGCCGATTTACTGGCTGATCAGGATTTGTTGCCAGCGGTCAGCAAAGCGGCTGAGACTTTAATAAAGCACTATCCGGAAAACGTCACACCTTTAATTCAACGCTGGTTTGGTACCAAACTGAACTTCGGACAAGTATGAGTCACCAGAATCAATGTTAAAAAGCCAAACACACTGGCATCCCGCGCCAACTGCAAAACTACCAGGCGAACTGGCTGGATGGTTAACGGACAAAGGATCGTTAACGCTGCGTCTGCAACAGACCAGTCAGCAGCAATTCAAAGTGGATCTGCAGCAAACCGGTTGGCAAAAACCTCTGACAGAAGAAGCTTTGAAGCTTGAACAGCCGTTATATGAACATGCCTATTGCCGAGAGGTGATATTACGCGATGGTGATCAGCCACGCGTATTTGCCCGCACCATTGTGCCGCGCGCCAGTTATCAGGCATTGCAGGCACACCTGCATATTCATCACCTGGGTAATCGCTCTCTGGGTGAAATCTTGTTTACTGACCCGGCGATTAAACGCGGCCCACTGGAAGTGGCCAGTCTGCATTCAGGACAAAGCCTGTTTGAATTGGCAAAACACAGCAGTAATGAACTCAACGATAGTTCAATAATGTGGGCAAGACGGTCATGTTTTTATTTTGCTGAGAATAGTTTACTGGTCTGTGAGATATTTTTACCGAATCAGGACTGGTCTTGATGACAAATTTAGCCACACAACTACGCCCTTACTGGCAATTAACCAGAATGAATCGGCCTATTGGCATTTTATTGTTGCTCTGGCCCACCTTGACAGCATTATGGATTGCAGCTGGCGGCTTGCCGGATATTAAGATCCTGCTGATTTTCATCGCTGGTGTTGTGCTGATGCGTGCGGCTGGCTGTGCAATTAATGATTTTGCCGACAGGCATATTGATGGTCAGGTGTGGCGTACTGAGAATCGTCCGCTGGCAACCGGTGCATTATCGGCAAAACAGGCAGTACTGACGTTTGTGGTATTAGCCTTATTCGCGTTTATGCTGGTGTTGTTGCTTAATCCTTTCACGATAGCGCTATCGCTGGTGGCGGTATTACTGGCCGCGGTCTATCCGTTTATGAAACGTTTTACCTACCTGCCGCAGCTGGTATTAGGCATGGCATTTGGCTGGGCCATTCCGATGGCATTTGCGGCCCAGACCAACGCATTGCCGGCTATTGTCTGGTGGTTGTTTGTGGCCAATATTATCTGGACAACAATGTATGACACCTTCTATGCCATGGCTGACCGTGAGGATGATCTGCAAGCAGGTGTGAAATCCACTGCCATTCTGTTTGGACAGAAAGATTTATTAATACAAGGTATGTTACAAATCGGGTATCTGTTGATCCTGTTGTTCATTGGATTGCAGTTGCAGTTTGGAATGCTGTTTTATATTGGGTTAGCAATCGCTGCGGTGTTATTTGTTTACCAGTTATGGCTTAGTAAAGATCGTGAACGCCATGCCTGTTTAAAAGCCTTTCTGAACAATAATTGGGTGGGAGCAGTTATTTTTATCAGCATCGTTTTGCATTACAGCCTGAGCTGACATGGCAAGATATTTATCTTCTGTTTTTTTACTGTTTTGGCTAATTGGTACCGTAAGCGCCACAGAAATTTATCAGTGGACAGATGACCATGGACGACAGATATTTTCTGATCAACCTGCTGATCCAGCAGCGGAAACCGTTGAGTTAACCCCCAACTCAAATCGCTATTTATTTAATGTTAAACGGGTCTATGACGGCGATACTTTGGTTTTGGAAAATAATCAGCGGGTCAGATTACTCAGTATAAATACCCCGGAAATAAGTTCTCGTTATCGCGAAGCCGAACCAGGCGCATTGAAGCGAGGGATTGGTTAAAAAAACAGTTATCAGAAAACCAGGTCTATCTGCAGTACGATACCGAAAAACGCGATCGTTATGATCGGTTGCTCGCGTATGCATGGACACCGGACGGTGACTTTATCAATGAAAAATTGTTACAAAAGGGATTGGCTGCACTGACTCTAAAGCCCCCTAATCTGCAGTATGCAGATCAATTGATTGCCGCCCAACGACAGGCAATAAAACAACAGCAGGGTATCTGGGGAGATAAACATTATCAGCCCCGCAAAGTCTCCAGTCTCACTGAAACAGCTTACCGTGGCTGGCAACGATGGCTTCTAACTGCTAAATCACGCTCACAGACCAGGGATTATTGGATATTAAAAGTTAATGACAAAGCGAGTCTGAGGATAGCGAAGCAACAGCAGGATCTGTTCCCACCATTGGAGTCGTATTTGAATAAGTCACTGGAAGTCCGTGGCTGGATGTCCAAACGAGGAGATCAATACAGTCTGTTTGTGCAGCATCCCAGCGCCATCAGGTTATTGGATTAAGTTTTTATTCTATTTCGCTTAACAATTTTTCCATGATGTCGTTCATCGCCACCATACCAACCAAATCATTGTTATGAACTACCAGGAGTCGTTTCACCCGATGCGTTGTCATCAACGTGGCAACGTGTTGAATCGCTAATTCTTCCCCAACGGCTATAACCGGTTTGGCGCAGATGTCATACACATTCAGCAAATCAATATCGCCTTCCTCAGCAATAACCGTTTTCAGAATATCCGAGTAGGTAATTAACCCAAAAGCATCGTGTTGATTCTGCTTATCCACGACCAGCGATTTTATTTTATGGCGCTTCATCAGGCTTAATGCTTCACGCATTTTGGCAAAGGGTGAAATGGTGACCACATCAGTAATCATGACATCTTTAACTAATCGCATTGGTGGCATCCTTGAGGGTTAGAAAGAATCTCGTAAATGTTGCTGGAATTGTTCAACCTGAGAGGTATCGATACCTGCCAGATGCTCCAGTGGCAGAGTAAATACCAGACCTTTGGAGTCCTGATTATCCGGCATCAGAATTTTTTGAATGGCTTTGAGCACCTGTAATGACAGGCCTTTTTCCAATACCATCAGCAACACACTTTGACTGCCATCGTAACTCAGACCAAAAAAGGTTTTTTTGACGTTATTACTGATTCCCCGGGCTGACATGACGGTTATGCCACCGGCACCGAGATCTTTGGCGGTATCAATCGCAGCCTGTTCATTTTCTTCGGGAACAATTGCAACAAGAACAGAAAACTTCATGGGTTTACCCTTTGCAATGACGTCATGAAATGCATCGTAATAGCATAGAGCATGACGGTAATGATTGGAAAGATTGAGGCAAAGGCTATTAAGCCAAAGCCATCCATCAGAATGTTTCGACCTTCAATATGGGTTGCAAGGCCGATACCCAGTGCCGTCACCAAAGGCACTGTGACTTCTGAGGTTGTCACACCACCTAAGTCATATGCCAGCGGCACAATATATTTGGGGGCGATTAAGGTGAGTACGATAACGATTAAATATCCGCCGATAATATAATGGTGAATTGAGTCGCCGGATATAATACGGTGGACGCCGATAGTGATGCCTACTGCCACACCCACTGCCACCAGAAGCCTGATGACGTTACCATTTATCCTTCCCGAAGCGGCTTCTTCTGCCTGTTGGCCGATAGCAATCAAGGCGGGTTCCGCCATGGTGGTCGCAAAACCAATCGCAAAAGCGAACAGATAGACATAGACAATATGCTGATTTTTTATCAGTTGTTCAGCCATGCTGCTACCGATGGGGAATAACCCCATTTTTAAGCCTACAACAAATGCATACAACCCGAATAACACCATGGCAAAACCTAAAATCACTTTGCGTGGGTTCGTTAACGGTCGTTTTAACACCAGATACTGGAAAAACAGGATAGTGATAATGATAGGAAGCACATCTCCCATCATCCCCAACAAATCCATCAGCATGGCCATCGGGCCAGAGATTGCTTCTTTCTGCGCAGTGTCGATACTGAGATCTGCTGCGGGAGCAGTTTCAGACCCACTGAAGACGACAATCCCATACAGCTGAACTGTTATCATCGGTACCATCACTGCCATGGCTACAATACCAAAGCCATCAATAAGTGGGTTACGGCCACGAATGGATGAGGCTAAACCAATACCTAAGGCTGCTATCAATGGAACAGTCACAATATTGGTGGTAACACCGCCTGAATCATAAGCCAGTCCGACGATTTCAGCCGGTGTGAAAAATGTGATCACCACGACAATCAGGTAACCAATAATCATGAACCAGTGTAGCGGGTAACCAAACAGGATTCGAAATACACCGAGGGCAACCACAAAGCCAACAGAAACGGCCACCAGAAAGCGTAGGATCAATGCATCGATTCGGCCTTCACTGATCTTCTGAGCTTGTTCGGCCACGGCAATTAACGCCGGTTCGGCAATCACCGCCGAAAAGCCTAATGCAAAACCAAATGCGAGCAAAATCGATAACGAACCCCGTCGAGTAAACTGATTAGAGAGACTTTTACCGACCGGAAAGATACTTAATTCAAGGCCCCGCAGAAATAGGGCGACTCCGATGGCAACGACAAACAGACCGAGACTGATGCTCAGACTGTTTTCCGGGACGCGTTGCAATACAAAAGCTTGAAAAATAACCACAACGACAACGATTGGCAGCAGGTTTTTCAACGCGTGTAAAAATGCAGCTGAAAAAGCTTTCAGTTGATTCACTGTGGCCTCTTTATCGTCGGTTAAAGGTTACGGGCTTCAGTATTTTCAGGCCTCAGCGCTGACTTTTACCTGATTGCGTCCGGATAGTTTGGCGCCATACACTGCCTGATCGGCTGATTGTAACAGACGCTTGACGGTCATTTTACTGCCTGGCTCCAGAGTAGATACACCCACCGACAGGGTAACCTGTAATGTCTTGCCTGTTGGCGAGGTGAAATGGGTTTCAGCAACAGTTTTTCGCATACGTTCTGCAATATCCGCCGCCACAGAGCGCGTCGCATCAGCCAGTAAAACCACAAATTCTTCCCCACCATAGCGTGCTAATACATCCCCTTGTCGCAAACTGTCATTGAGCAGCTGTGCAACATGTTTGAGTACCTGATCGCCTGTCTGATGGCCATGACTGTCGTTGATGCGTTTAAAGTAGTCCAGATCGACAAACAAACAGGACAAGGGGGTAGCATTGCGATTAGCGCGGCTGAATTCTTCAATGATGCGTTGATCGAAAAAGCGGCGGTTATTTACCCCGGTAAGCGGATCTCGTAAGCCAACCAGTTTCACTTCCTCATGTAGCCGGGCATTTTCGATACAGGCTGATACTACCGCCGCCAGATGTTGCAAAAACTGTGTCCCGATGTTGGATTGAAAGCGATTAGGGTTTCGGCTGCCCAGATTGAGACTGCCTATCAATTGATTTTGACGAATCAGAGGGAGTAAAGCGACGGAGCCTAATTCATTATGGGAGGGAAACAGTTGTTGGTGTTGATGAGAAGAAAATCTGGTGAGCCGGGGTATCCGTCGTAAACTGAAAAACTGTTCCAGACGTTGTACAGACTCAGTAAACAATAAATTTTTCTGCCAATGTTCGGTTTCCGATAACGAATCCAGCAGGCGTTGGAATTCATATTCCGGATCATGCAGCATCAAAGTGACTGCCGTCAGTTGAAAACGATGTTTATGTTCTTCCAGGATCAGTTTCAGTAACGGTTCTAAACCGCTGCTGTTGAGCAAGCTTAATTCATATTGCTGAAAGTTGAGCTGTTTTCGCTCATTACTTTTGGCAATACGAATCAGATCATCCAAACGATCTTGAAGCGTCGTCACGTCTTTTTGAGGCATGCAACAGCCTTGAGCACTGAAATTATGTGTGGTGGCCCTAATAATGGCGCATTGCGCGGGCAATTGTCCATACTTCTACTGTATCGACACCATTTTGCTGCAAACAGCGAGTTGCTTCTGCTGCGGTATGTCCCGTGGTATAGACATCATCTATCAATGCCACATGGTTATATGATGTTGCCATTCTTATAGCAAAAGCTTGTTTCAAATTACGTTTGCGTTGTTTGCCACTCAAGCCTGTTTGGGGAGAAGTATTGCGCTGTCGAATAAAACTGGTTTTATCCACCGCAATATCAAGCTGATGTCCCAGAGCGTCCGCTAACTGAGCGGACTGATTATATCCACGACTGCGCATGCGGCTTGGATGTAAAGGAATGGGAATCAGCACTTCGGGTAAAGCATTATTCCGTTGTCTGGTTTTATCAGCCAGCAGCCTGGCATATAGTTTGGTAAAGACCAGTTGCTGATGATATTTGAATGCAGCAATGCAATGATTGACAGGCGTTTCATAACGAAATAATGCCAGACTCAATTGCTGAGGTGGGGGTTGCTGCAGGCATTGTCCGCAAATTCCTGCCTCATTCAGTGGCAGTGCACATCGCTGACAACAATGGCCCAACCATGGCAGGTCGTTGATACAAGCTTTGCAAAGTGCATCCTGCTGACTAAACTCGCCACAGAGGAAGCAGGGAATCGGTAACAGTTTGCTGTATAATTCCGCCAAACGATGCGTCAATACGGCACTAAAGTTTCTGGCCATCATGTTATTAATCCATTAAATCTGATGAAGAAGCCCATGACTGAAAATATAGCAGAAAAGACCGCACCGCTTCGCCATGACTGGCAGCAGGCGGAAATTGAAGCCTTGTTTGATTTGCCATTTGCGGATCTGATGTACAAAGCTCAAACCATTCACCGGCAGAATTTTGATGCCAATGCTGTGCAAATCAGTACATTGTTAAGCATCAAAACGGGTGGCTGTGCTGAGGATTGTGGTTACTGTCCCCAAAGCGCACATCATCCATCGGCAGTAAAAGCTGAACCGTTAATGCCTCTGGATAAAGTACTTGAATCCGCTGCTCAGGCTAAATCCACTGGGGCCAGCCGTTTTTGTATGGGTGCCGCCTGGCGTAACCTGAAAGATCGTGATGTAGATCGTGTCGTCGCGATGATTGAAGGCGTTAAAGATATGGGGCTGGAAACCTGTGTCACGCTGGGCATGCTGGAAAATCATCAGGCCAAACGTCTGAAAGATGCCGGTCTGGATTATTACAATCATAATCTTGATACCTCTCCGGAATTCTATGGTGAAATCATCTCTACCCGTACTTATCAGGATCGTCTGGATACCTTAAGTCACGTTCGCGAAGCGGGTATTCATGTCTGCAGTGGCGGCATTGTCGGCATGGGTGAAAGCCGTAAGGATCGGGCCGGTCTGTTAATCAGTCTGGCCAATTTGCCAAGCCATCCTGAGAGCGTACCAATTAATCTATTGGTTCAAGTCGAAGGCACACCACTTGATGGCATCAACAACCTGGATCCATTTGAATTTGTTCGTACCATCGCGGTAGCGCGAATTATGATGCCACAGTCTTTTGTCAGACTTTCAGCCGGCCGTGAAAACATGACCGATGAATTACAGGCAATGAGCTTCCTGGCTGGTGCCAATTCGATTTTCTATGGTGAAAAACTGCTGACGACAGACAATCCGGATACTGACCATGATCAGCGTCTATTCAATCGTCTGGGTATTACACCGTTACAGGTCGGACAGCAACAATCGGAAGATAAACACTGTTCAGCGGCCTGAAGGTTAAATTAAAGATAATGCTCTGTGTGATGCTATCGCACAGAGCATTTCTGTTAATAAAGTCTGTCGGTTCCATCGCTCAAGATAACTGATTTCTCGAGGCGCTTTAGTGTCACAACTTCCCTGGCATTCACAACTCCAACAAACATTAACCGATCGTAAAGCCGCCGGCTTGTATCGTCGAACACGGTTGCGTGATGGTGAACAGGGCGTTGAGGTCGTGTTGGATGGTCGTAAAATGCTGTCTTTCAGCAGCAATGATTACCTGGGACTTGCTGCACATCCAGCATTAAAAAAGGCCTTTATCGACTCGCTGGATCAGGAAGGCGTCGGCAGTGGCGCAGCGCATTTACTAACCGGTCACAGCCGTTATCATCATCAGCTTGAAGAAGCCCTGGCAGAATTTACTGGCCAGCAACGCGTTCTTTTGTTTTCCACCGGTTATATGGCCAATATGGGGGTAATTGATGGACTGTTGGGTAAAACGGATGTGGTGGTACAGGATAAATTGAATCACGCCTCCTTACTGGATGGCGGTCGCCTCAGCGAAGCGCAGCAATTACGCTATCCCCATGCTGATATGGCTTTACTGCATCAACGACTACACACAGCCGCCAACTCCCGAAACAAACTGATTGTCAGTGATGGTGTGTTTAGTATGGACGGCGATGTTGCGCCATTAACAGAAATCATGGCATTGGCCGAACAGCACAAAGCTGGCGTATTAATAGATGATGCACACGGTCTTGGTGTGCTTGGTCAAAACGGCGGCGGTGTGATTGAGCATTTTGAATTAACACAGCAAAAACCGATTTTAGTCGGTACCTTTGGCAAAGCCTTTGGCACTGCAGGGGCATTTGTTGCAGCTGATGAAGTGGTGATTGAAACTCTGGTGCAACAGGCTCGCAGTTTTATCTACACCACTGCCCAGCCCCCGGCGATTGCAGCAGCAACGCTGGCAAGTTTAAAACTGGTGCAACAGGAAACCTGGCGGCGTGACAAATTACAAAAACTTATCAAACAGTTTCGTGATGGGGCGGATCAACTGGGATTACCTCTAATGCCATCGCAAACGGCGATTCAACCGCTGTTGATCGGTGATGATAAAAAAGCCCTTAAATTAGGACAGGATCTGGAACAGCACGGCATTCTAGTCGGCATTATTCGGCCACCGACTGTGCCGAAAAATACCGCCAGATTACGTATTACGCTTTCTACAGCTCACGATGCCGAACATATAAATAAATTGCTTGGTGCTCTGGAGGCCAGTTATGGACATTAAACAAATGGGCCAGGGACCTGATTTGGTTTTACTGCATGGCTGGAGCATGCATAGTGGCGTCTGGCAGCCGCTGGCTGAATTACTGGCGGAAAAATTCACCTTACACCTTGTTGATTTACCAGGACATGGTACTTCTGAATGGCATTCCGACGCACTGCAGATCAACAATATCCTGGATGAATTAGAACGCAATGTTCCAGAAACTGCTTTTTGGCTGGGCTGGTCGTTGGGTGGTCAATTAAGTCTGGCATTTGCCGCAAGGTTTCCCCAGCGGGTCAGCAAACTTATCCTGATGGCGGCAAATCCGAAATTTGTGACGGCGGATGATTGGTCAGAGGCGATGGATGAAGCTGTGTTTTCGGTATTTTCTGGTCAACTTGATCAAAATCAACGGGAAACCCTGAAACGCTTTGTGATGTTACAGGCCCGTGGGGCGGAAGGCAGTCGGGAAACTATTCAGCTACTGGCTGAACAAACTGCGGATAATGTGGCGCATCCCGAGGCGTTAAAGGCTGGACTGGAATTACTGGAAATCCTTGATTTACGTCTGGCGCTCAGTCAATTGAGCCAGCCGGTACAGTGCATTCTTGGGGAGCGTGATCAACTGGTCCCCATTTCACTGGCTGAACGTTTGTCAGAGTTAAATTCCAATATCGTGATTGAACGTATTGCCGGTGCAGGTCATGCGCCTTTTATCTCGCAACCACAACTTTGTGCGAACCACATATACGGATTTCTGCATGACTGACCAGGCATCAGGACCGGAAAAAAATCGTGTAGCACGCAGCTTTGGCAAAGCCGCCGTCAGTTATGATGATGTGGCGATATTGCAGCGCGATACCGCAGATGAAATGCTGGAGCGTCTGGATCTGGTCAAAATCAATCCACAGCATATTCTGGACTTGGGAACCGGCACAGGACGCAATCTGCATTTGCTGCAGCAGCGGTATCCGGCTGCCCGGCAAGTGGCAGTTGATATTGCACCGGCGATGCTTAACCAGGCCAGACAGCGTTATCTTAAAGATCAAGGTTTACGTCGCTGGTTACCGGGGCAAAAATCACCTTTATTTATTGCCGGTGATGCTGAGCAATTACCCTTGGCCGATAATAGCGTGGATTTAGTGTATGCCAACCTTGCTTTGCAATGGTGTGATCTGACATCAGTATTCGCAGAGATACAACGCGTTTTGCGCCCCGGTGGTTTACTGATGTTCAGTACGCTGGGACCTGATACCTTGCAGGAGCTACGTCAAAGTTGGGCGGCAGTAGATAATTATCCGCATATCAATGTATTTCTGGATATGCATGATGTGGCGGAAGCCATGTTTACGGCCGGGCTTGCTGATCCGGTTTTGGATAGTGATCGGCATACATTGCAATATCCCGATCTGGTCAGCATGATGCGTGATCTGCAGCAATTGGGAGCGCGCAATGTCAATCATGGACGGCGCCGTGGCTTAACGGGTAAAAACACTTTGAAAAAAGTAACCCATGCCAGTGAACAATTCCGGATCAATGGGCAACTTCCAGCCACTTATGAAGTAATATACGGACATGCCTGGGCAGGGGAGAATTCACTGCAGATGACCGAAGATGGCTGTGTGGCAGTCAGTCTCGACCAATTGAGAAGCAAGCTCTGATGGCTCAGCATATATTTGTTACCGGCACCGATACCGAAGTCGGTAAAACCCGTATCAGTGTCGGACTGATCAAAGTTTTACAACAGCAGGGCCTGAGAGTCGCGGCAATGAAACCGGTCGCCAGTGGCTGTGAGTGGCGGGATGGGCAATTGCAAAATGAGGATGCACTGGCCCTCAGCCAGCAGGCAGATATCAAGTTACCGTATTCGCAGGTCAATCCTTATGCCTTTGAACCGGCGATTGCCCCACATCTTGCAGCGGAACAGGTAGGCGAAACCATTTCACTGACGGTTATTGAAAGCCAATTTGCTGCGATGCGGTTACAGGCAGATGCCGTCGTGGTCGAAGGGGCAGGTGGCTGGCTGGTGCCATTAAATGATCAGCAAACAATTGCCGATTTGGCGAAAGCATTGAAATTACCAGTAGTGCTGGTGGTGGCGATAAAGCTGGGCTGCATTAACCATGCTCTGCTGACGGTTCAGGCGATTGCCGACTCCGGTCTCAATCTGGTGGGTTGGGTCGCCAATGATTTTCTTGATGATTCACAGTCAACCGCGATTATCCAAAGTCTGAAGCAACGTATCACGGCGCCCTGTCTGGGGATTGTGCCCAGACTAGCCCAAGATGAAGATGCCAGCGCATATCTGACTTTATAACGTTTATTGTTGCTGCGTTACCGGGAAAACAGTGATTTCATCTCCTGTCTGCCATTGCGGATATTTATGCATCACTAGCTTGAACAGGTCGGACTGAAGAAAGCCATTCAGCCAGTTCTGCAGTTTTGGATAATTCGCATGGCTAAACCATTCCCAATCCACCAGAGCAAATTGTCTGATAAAAGGCAACAGAGCAAAATCTACTAACGTAAGAGAATCAGTCATTAAGCCGGTTTGCTGGTGGAGACGCTTTTCCAGTTTGGCTAAAAACTGTTCGCCTTGTTCGCGGTAGTAACGCTCACTATGTTCTGGATAACGATCGGCGTATTTGTAGCGATCCAGCATCTGTTTGAAACTGACGTCATTTTCTTCAATTAACATTAACGCTTCCTTACGTTGCTGTTCATCCAAAGATTGCCATATGGCATGATGTGCAGCAGCCCAAAGCATAATGTCGAGACTTTCCTCTATGACATTATTATTGCTGTCCAACAGTACCGGCACCGTGGCTTTTGGTGAGATTTCCAGCAATTCAGCTGGTTTATCTTTTAATACGACTTCCCGTATTTCTACTTCACAACCGGCAATGGCAATGGCCAGACGCGCACGCATTGCGTACGGGCAACGGCGAAAACTATAGAGAATTGGGCGTTTGATTGACATATCACGCTCTTGCTAAATTGGGCTGCCTGTTAGGCAGTCATCAGGCAGGCGGTGCGTTGTACAAGATATTTGCGTGAACAGTAACGCTAAGCTTGTTTGCTGTTCCGCAGTTCTTCTGCCTGACGGTTTAACGTATGTTTGACCAGAATGTTGCGATCGGTTTCACTCATATGGGTAAAGGCTACCCGCAGATAAAAACTTTTCCCGCCAGTACTTTCAATCATTTGATCACAGCCAATGACTTTGGCAATTGCCCGGATATGCAAACCACCAGGTAATAGTTGCATTCTGATTTCGAGTGGTGACCGGGCTTCAAATACGGTATCGGTCATCAAAGCCAGTCCGCCTGCACTGAGATTCACTTCATTGGCGGTTTCCGGGTTTAGCGGTGTGTGTAATAACTGGACATTCTGAGCCAGCAGATTCACCTTATCATCAAGCATCCGCAGGGCTCTGGCGATATCTCTGTCAGAATGACCGATTTGATCGGTCAGGTGATTAAAACTTTTCTGGATGGTTGAAAGTTGCTGTGTCAACTGTCCGGCCTCAGGTGTGGCATCAATAATAGACTGACCAATGTGTTCTGCTTCTGCTTCAGTTAATGGAATGAGGGACAGGACAAGTCGATCATTAATGCGGAAAAATGCGCGACGATCGGCGCCTGTAGCGGTGGTTTCGTTCATCATTTGCTTTCCTGTCTGCCCATGATTCATTTAATGAATCACTGCCATTAAAAGTCGAATCAGTTTAAAACATGTACGGCACAGAAAGCATATTTTCTCTGTGCCGTACATGTCACTTTTGTTAAACAGATTACAAGTTTTCTGAAGCAAAGTCAGCCAGACGTGATCGTTCCCCTCTCAACAGGGTGATATGCCCGCTATGTGGCCAGTTTTTAAAATGATCCACCACATAAGTCAGGCCCGAAGTGGTCTCACTCAAATATGGCGTATCAATTTGCGAAATATTACCCAGGCAGACAATCTTGGTGCCTGGACCCGCCCTGGTAATCAGGGTTTTCATTTGTTTCGAGGTCAGATTCTGCGCTTCATCAATAATGATAAAGCGATTGAGGAAAGTACGGCCACGCATAAAGTTCAATGAGCGAATTTTAATCCAGCGCTGCAGTAAATCATTTGTTGCCTGACGACCCCAGTCGCCACCATCAGTTTTGTTGAGCACTTCCAGGTTATCCATTAATGCGCCCATCCATGGTGTCATTTTTTCTTCTTCAGTACCGGGCAGAAAGCCGATATCTTCACCCACTGGCACCGTGACCCGGGTCATGATGATCTCACCATAACGTTTGTGTTCGATGCATTGGGTTAACGCAGCGGCCAGCGTCAGCAGGGTTTTACCGGTACCGGCCTGACCCAGCAGGGTGACAAAATCGATTTCCGGATCCATTAACAGATTCAAGGCGAAATTCTGTTCGCGGTTGCGAGCGGTAATGCCCCAGACCGAATGATTTTCCCGGCGATAATCATGGATTAATTCGATATCGGCGGTGGTTTCATTGTTATTACGCACTACTGCTTCAATCGCTCGTTCTTCACCGGGTGAATAAATCAATTGGTTGGGGTACCAGTCTTTGACGACTTCGCCTTCCACTTGATAGAAAGTACGGCCATCTTCCGTCCATGATTCGAGGCGGTTCAGGTCTTCCCAGAAGTCGGCTTTAAGTTCGCTGGACCCGCGATATAACAGATCCACATCATCCAGCACTTTATCGTTGTAATAATCTTCGGCGCAAATACCTAATACCGTGGCTTTGATACGCAGATTAATATCTTTGGAAACCAGAATAACGTTGGTATCAACCTGAGCCTGTTGCAGATTGATTGCAACAGCCAGAATGGCATTATCAGCGATTTGGCCGGGTAACTCTTTAGGTAACTCGCCGGACATTTGTCGGGTCTGGAAAAACAAGCGGCCACTGGCCTGAGGCACATCACTATTGGTTACACTGGGTAACGGAATGCCCAGATTTATGGCATCGTTGTCTGCGGCCTGTTCCAGTAGATCATCCAGAAAACGACTGACCTGGCGTACATTGCGTGATACCTCGGATAGACCTTTTTTACCTCTGTCGAGCTCTTCGAGCACCACCATTGGCAGAAAAATATCATGTTCATCAAAACGGAAGAGAGCAGTGGGGTCGTGCATCAGCACATTGGTATCAAGTACAAACAGACGTTTTGTCGCGTCGGGTCGTTTAATCATTCGGAAGAGATCCTCTTGTTATAGTGACGTACCTGCATTTGATTATGATCGAAGAATACGCATCTGCAAAGAGGCTCCAGAGGGTTTTCTACAGGGAAACTAAATAGGTTATTGAAACCACTGTAAATAATGCTTTGTAATGGAGGTATTGCGAATGATTTTGCTAAAAGTGATTGAGCTTCAGCAAGGGATGAACAATTTGTCTGGCGACATTAGTTGTCGACCCAATGTAAACTCATTATTGAGAGGTCTAATTTTTATCGATAATGTAAATTACAGCAAATCAAGTTATAACGCATCCCGCCAACTGAAACAGGCTATTTGAATGAACGAAAAACTTGGAATTTCACAGGAAACCTTTGCGTTTTTTTTGCCAATCATCAGTTTGTTTGGCAGCACTGTTATCCTGTTGCTGGTGGTGCTGGCTTTAAACTCCCTTGCGTCGCGCTTTATTCGCCGGACGGTTAATTCATCCGAATTACGCCGAAAATGGCTGGTGCAGACCCGCAATGGCATTATTCTCATCTTCATTCTGGGATTGATCTTAATCTGGGGAGAAGAGCTCAGAACCCTGGCGTTATCCGTTGTAGCGATTGCCGTGGCATTTGTGGTGGCGACTAAAGAACTGATCCTTTGTGTGACAGGATCACTACTGAAAACCGGTGCAGGCTCTTTTGATATTGGTGACAGGATTCAAATCAGGGATTTTCGTGGTGATGTTATCGATCAAACCTTGTTGGCCACGACTATACTGGAGGTTGGCCCCGGTAAATTGACCCATCAACGCACCGGGCGTATGGCGGTAATTCCCAATGCTTTATTTGTCTCAGAACCCGTTATCAATGAAAGCTATACCCGACAATACGTTTTGCATGTATTCACGGTGCCGTTTAAAAGAACGGATAAGTGGCAGGCTGCTCAGCAAGCTTTATTGGTAGCTGCTTCCAAGCACTGTCTGCCCTATCTTGAGAATGCCCGGTTATATATGCAGAGACTCAGTGATGAACGGGGACTGGATGCAAGTTCAGTGGATCCCCGCGTTACCATTCAAGTCCCAACCGCGGCGGAGATTCATCTGGTGGTACGTTTTCCGGTGAGAGCGTCGCAACGCAGTTATATCGAACAGTTGATTCTTTCAGAGGTATTTACGGAAGATTATTCCGGTAAAGGTAAAAGCACTGACGAAGAGGAAGCAGAGAAAGAGGAAAATTAATTTTCCTCCAGATCGCAGCTAATAGCTGACACAACTATTCTTCATACTTTGGTTTATCCGTGTTGTCGTCTTCGTCATTTCTTCTTTCATCATTGACAAGATCATCGGTGATAGCCGACCCCGCCCCTGATTGATCGCCGGTTTGAGATTCTTCAATAGTGACGGATTCTTTACCGTTTTCACTGTCGATGATGACTTGTTTGCCTTCACCATCATCCTCAGCCAACGCCATGGTCATAAAACCTGACGAAAGTACGATGGCAATAATGGGTTTAGTAAAAAAATTTTGCATAAAGTGGATCCTTGTTCGAAGGAAAAGATCTGATTAACGTGCTGGCTTGCTATTTTATTAGCACTATTAGTAAATGATAAAGCTTCATGATGCGTTAACTTCAGTTAATCGACTTTGGGGAAATCTCAGCTTTGACTCGGCTACAGTTAGAAAAAAATCAGCTGTTCATTTATCTGGTGGCGATATCACTGGGCTTGATATCAGGTGTAATGTATCCGCATCTAAGCAGCTATGTCGAGGTTTTAGTCTGGCCATTATTAGGGTTGCTGTTATTTTCAACTTTTACCCAGGTATCGTTAACGCATCTGCGTGAGACATCCTTCAATTCCCGGTTTTTGATTGCAGCCATAGTGGGTAATTTTTTGTTCATTCCAGTTGTTGTGGCTGGTTTGTTGATGTTGGCTCCAGATGATCCGGCGGTACGGCTGGGAATTTTGCTAGTGTTATTAGTGCCCTGTACCGACTGGTTTATTACCTTTACTCAGCTTGCTGGCGGAGATACCCGGCAGGCCATCACTTTCGCGCCGATTAGCTTGTTGTTGCAAGTTATATTGTTACCATTTTATCTGTATGTTTTTCTGGGCAATGAATTCACTGTCAGTCTGGCGCACAGTGAGATGCTATGGGTTTTTATCGGCTTAATTGTCGTGCCATTGATATTGGCCTGGGCAACACAGAAATTTGCCGAACAGCATCCATCAGGCGAGCAGTTCATAAACTATCTGGCATGGTTCCCCGTCACCGTCCTGGCATTGGTTATGTTTATTATCGCCAGCTCACAAGTGGCAATTGTTCTGGGTTCGTTAGCGCTGCTGCCCGGTTTGTTGCTGGTGTTTGTATTATTTCTGCTGATTGTCGCTCTGATGGCCAGAGTTTTATCGAGGTTATTACATCTGTCATCTGCACAGGGTAGAGTGTTGGCATTTAGTTTTGGAACCCGCAATTCATTTGTCATGCTGCCATTGGCTTTGGCTTTACCAGCGAATTACGAGCTAGCAGTGGTGGTAATTGTGTTTCAGTCACTGGTCGAGTTGATTGGCATGATGGTGTTTTTATGGTGGGTACCGAAGCAGCTTTTTCCTTAGACAGGTAAATATCAATGGCTAAGCATCAACAACTAACCAATCTTGAGCAATTGTTTGATTGCATTGGGGAAGCTGCTGAGCAAAAACGCAATGAAAAGGTTTCCATCGATAGCATTATGGATATGATTGGCCGCCGTTCATTTGGACCGTTATTGCTGTTGGCAGGCCTGATTATATTGGCACCAGTGATAGGGGATATTCCGGGTGTTCCTACTATTATGGGGTTGTTTATTTTATTAGTTGCTGTTCAGTTAGTTATTGGTCAGGAACATTTCTGGTTGCCCAAATGGCTATTACAACGCGCTGTACCCAGTGAAAAATTACTCAAAGCGGTTGAGTGGTTACGTAAACCTGCACACTTTATCGATAAACTGATTCGCCCAAGATTATTGATCTTCGTCAATGGAACAGCCAAATATGTCATTGCCATTGTCTGTATTTTCATCGCATTGATGTTACCGTTTATGGAGGTCGTACCTTTCAGCGCCAATGCAGGAGGTCTTGCAATAGTGGCATTTGGTCTGGCACTGATTGCCAGCGATGGGTTGCTATCGTTATTTTCGTTTATTCTGACTGGTCTGACGGCATGGCTTATCATCGCTAATCTGTTTTGAGTTGGACAGATAAGATTTTTGACTGCTCATTTTGCTTTAGCGAGACAAATTTTCCTTGATAGCTGTATTACATGAAGGTTTGAGCTAAAGATGCAGCGACGCACAAAATTACGAATTATCTATTATCTCAATGTGGCTTTGATTCTGCTGCTGGTGGGCTATCAGTTTTATTTGCATCTATCTGAAACAGACTTTAAATCGCTCCATTCCGAGCAAGTCAGCAGAATTAAAACTATTGCTCAACAGGAGCAGTTTAATTTTGCAGTGGTGGGGAACATCAATAATTCGACGCATATTTTTCAAAAACAACTCATTCCTTTGATCAATGCTTCTGATAACCGCTTTCTAATTTCTGCCGGAAATGCCGTCAGTAGTGGGGCAGAAGAAAATTATCGTTCATTGTTCAAACTGCTACATGAACTGGATATTCCCTGGCTGCTTACATACGGAGAAAATGAGGAAAGTGATTTTGGTGATGTCAGGTTTTATAAACATTTAGGGCCACATTTCTTTTCATTTATTGCTGGTGAAAATCATTTCTTATTTGTTGATAACACCGGAAATTCACCTTTGCAATGGCAGCTGGATTGGCTGGATCGGGAACTGGAATCATCTAAACAAGCTAACCGATTTGTGTTTATCGGTCTGCCACTGCATCAGGCTTTGGAGGAAACTCCAGCTTTTGAATCAGAAAATTACTTTGGTGATAGCATTGTCCGTAAAGCATTCATAGAACTTTTCGAGCGACATAAAGTTGATGTGGTGTTTTCAGCCAATTTGTCACTGTTTCATCAACAGCTGAAAAATGGCGTGCGTTATGTCACAACAGGGGGGGCAGGCGGTTTGATAGTAAATGATGAAGACAGCTTTCATCATTACGTTCAAGTGACTGTAAATGGTGATGAGATTGGCATAAGTCCAGTAAGGTTGGATATCAGTAGCTATTCAATACTTAACACGCTGGACAGCGTTTGGTCAGCGATTTATACATTTATTTATGTAAGCTTTGGTCGGTTTTTGTTTGTAGTAAGCCTGATGGTGTTGATTGGGTTGAAACTGCGCGAATTTATTTATCAAGAACGTGATTACTACACCCAATTTAATATTGATGACAGTGCCTATCGCGATAAACCAAAACGTATTGTCATGTTTACGAATAACTATTTTCCGTTTATTTCTGGAGTCACGATGTCGATCGAACGTCTGGCTCGCGGTTTGACAATGCTGCATCACACGGTCCAGGTTTTTGCCCCGGATTATGAGGCAGTTACTGAATTACAGCCTGAATGTGAACGTGTTAAAACCCTTCTAGCATTCGGTCATAAGCGTGAATTTCGTTTAACGAATCCTTTACAGTTTTCTATTCGCAAGCGTTTTAGAGAATTTAAACCAGATCTGGTGCATTTGCATCACCCATTCTGGCTGGGATCGGTGGGGCATTGGTTGGCAAAGCGACACAATTTACCTACTGTCTACACTTATCACACTCGTTTGGAAATGTACGCCCATTATGTGCCTTTGCCAGGGGTGTTTTTTCGAAATGTTATCTCCCATGCCATGATCAGACGTTTCTGCAATCGTTGTGACGGGGTAATTGTACCCACCTTTTCCACAGAAGAATATTTACGTCTGATTGGAGTGAAATCAAGGATATGTGTCCAGCCTACTGGAGTGGATTTTGACAGATTTAATCAACCACATGCTATCGGTTCTGAGAGTTTGCGAAAAAATCTGGGATTACAGCACGATGATATTGTCCTCCTCAGTGTGTCAAGGTTGGGCAGGGAAAAAAATATCAAATTTTTACTGGATGCACTGGAAACCTTACCAAGATTTATTCAGCAAGAGGTCAAATTGATCCTGGTTGGAGAAGGTGATGATCGAGAGTATCTAGAAAATCGTATTGTACACAAAGCCTTGTCAGGAAAAGTGCAACTTATAGGTGAAATTAATCCTGATAATATTCCTGCTTACTATCAGATGGCGGATATTTTTGTGTTCGCATCAAAATCTGAAACCCAGGGAATGGTTATATTGGAAGCCATGTCGGCAGGGTTACCGGTTGTGGCGATTCGTTCCAGTGGTATTGATGATGTGATTGAACATGGTAAAACCGGGTATAAAACATTGGATGATGTGGAGGTATGGACTAAGAAACTTGCAGATTTAATTAGGGATACAGCTCTGCGTGAACAGTTTTCTCACAATGCGATCATTTTCGCCAAACAACACGATATCGGCGAATATGCTGAAAAAATCGATTTGTTTTACAGCGAAATTTTAGCTACGCATGCCCAGCAAGAACGAAACTAATCATCAACATGTTCTTTTTTCTTTACCCAACGAATAATTGCCATCAACACACTAATTAAGGTCACAGCAATGACAAGTTCGCCCCAAAATTGTTGGTTATCGGTAGCCGAAACAATTTTATTTAATTGTCCCCCCAGAAGGGTGACTACTATGAGACCAGGGATGATGCCAATCGCAGAACCAATCATATAGCGAGAAAATTTTAGCTGGAATGCTCCAGCCATCATATTAGTCATGGTAAACGGCGCGATAGGTAGTAAATTAATAACCACCATGCTATGAACACTATTTTCCTGCATAAACCGACTTACAACACGCAGGTAATGGCTGCTATGTTTTTCAATGGTGCTGCGTCCTAGCACATGACCAATCCAATAACTCAATGCAGAGGAACATAAAGTCGCTACTGTTGCGTAAAAAATCGCCCACCAAGGACTGAACAAAAAACCAGTCACAACGACCAGTATGGTTAACGGGAACATGACCGTCAGTAGTAATAAATAACTTAGAAGAATGGCTGGAAATAACCAAGGGGCGTGTTTGATTTGGGCTACATGAGTTAATAGCTTTTCGATTCTTGAAGTGGTGATAAAACCGCTCTCAATTAAGTAGCGCCAGGACAAAGCTAACATTATCATTAGGCCTGCAAATAGCAAAAGCTGAATCACTGGACGAGGCACGTTGGTTCCTTACTTTTTATCGAATTAAAGTATTAAGTTTTGATATTGAAATGGTCTTAGGTCTTGGTAGTAATGCATTTCAGCTTTAGTCTGGAACTACTGCTCGGCCAATGGTATTGGCGTCAGTGCCAAACCATAAGGCGTTGGTATCATCATCGAACACCATATTTCTGACTGTTAATCCACCAGATGGTACTTTATCTATTGCAATAAATTGTTCTTTTTTGCTATCAAAACCGATAAAGCGATTTGGCTGCAAACCTGTTTCGACATACCAGATACGATCCTGACTATCGACAGCCATGGCATATAACCCAGCGGCTTCGCCACCCGGCGTCTGCCATTGCTGCATGGATTTATCCTGCGGATTATAAACACCGAGATAGCCCATACCTGCATCTACCCACCAGACCCGGTTATCTGACGTCAGTCCGATCCTGCGAATAATGCTTTCTTCGTGTGGAGTGGAGATGATTTCCAATTGCATTGAATCTGGATCAATTGTGCCAATCGCGTTGCTGCCCATAAAGGCAATCCAGGGACGATCCTGATTATCGACCACCAGTCCATAAGGACGCATGTGGTTCCCTGGTACCTCAACGATTTGCACTTCACCCGAATCAGTAGCCAATTTTCCAATAAAACCGGCTTTTCCCGAACGCTGTACGGTGAACCAGATATTTCCGTCCGATGTCCAGGCCATTGTATGAGGATCATTGACGCCCTCGGGCATCTCAAAACGAGTCACATTGCTAGTTTCAGGATCAAGGCGGCCAATATGTTGGTCTTTATTACCTGCATACCATGGATAACCCTCGTCATCGACAATGACTGTATGTGGGCCGGCTTCGGGAATAGCATAACGTTGCATATCGCCTGACTGGGGATCCAGCCTCGCAATATAATCTCCTACCTGACCTACAAACCAGACCTGACCATCCGGACTGATATAGGGATCACGAGGTCGGCTGTTTTGCCATTCGACTTTCCATTCGGTGAAATCCAGAGAGACCATTTTGTCAGGACTCGCCTTGTTTTCACTTTTAGATTTATCAGCTGTAGCGTGACTGATGAACAGCATGCAGCTGAAGACGAATTGGCAACTGGTCTGAATAAAATGTTTAGCAGAGAACGTTTTAGTACTTGTCATATTTACCCTACAGGGTTGCTTTTGGGAATCAGTAAGGTGTTGACTATAGAGAAACCCAAAAGTGCTGATGAACTAAAGATAAACAGTCCCTAGAAGAAAGAGGAAAAAATGGATAGTGAATCCGTGTTGAAAATTATTTTACTGACAACCGCTGCAGGAATTTGTATTCCGATAGGTGGCTGGGTTGCCTCATTTGAGCGGGTGCATTCTCAGTGGTTGGAAAGAGAATTAAGACATTTCATCATTGCTTTCGGTGGTGGGATTTTATTGGGCGCAGTAACGATAGTGCTGGTCCCGGAAGGTATCAATAATATGCATGACTCGCTCTGGAGTATTCCGGTTATTTTGTCAGGTGGCCTGATTTTTTTCGGTGTGGAACGGTTAATGGGAAGCCATAATAACGAATCTCCTCAACTTATGGGCATGATATTGGATTACATTCCTGAGGCTATCGCGCTGGGAGGTTTGATGGCCTTAAATCCTGCCTCCGGGCCTTTGCTGGCATTATTGATCGGGTTACAAAATTTACCTGAAGGGTTTAATGCCTACCGAGAACTAAAACACCACAATAAACACGATAACGTACTGCTCAAAATGGCAGGATTAGTAATACTTGGCCCGATTGCTGGGTTGGTAGGATATTGGTTTTTATCAGAACATCAATCGTTACTGGGGGCCATTATGTTGTTTGCCTCAGGTGGGATTTTATATCTCATTTTTCAGGATATTGCCCCCCAGTCGAAATTGGAAAAGCACTGGGCTCCACCGTTAGGGGCGGTATTGGGTTTTTGTCTAGCCTTGTTTGGACATTTACTGATGGCAACGCATTAAGTAATTACATTCAATTTGCTTCTCAATCAAAAATAGCAAGTGACTATTTGTTCAAACTTTAACCTATGTAATATCAGTTGGCAGATTAGCTTGCTACCTTAAACTCACTAGTGTCATAAACAGTCATTTCAACGTAGGCACTACGGTGTTTTTTTCCATGTTGGTACATGGCGAGAAGTATCCGTTGGGATTCTGATTTATTCATCAGTGGCTGTTGATCTTTCATAGCCGCCTCTGAAAGATCAACAGCCCCTAGGCCGGGATTAAATCCGGCCACATACTTAAACGATATTTCCCTGGTAGTCATACCAAAATACTTTACTTACAAAAAACAAATCCGGATTTGAAAGCTAATTATAAGGAACGCAATATGGAAACTCTCTCAGCAAATAATAGCAGCGTGTCATGGGCAGCCATTTTCGCTGGTGCTGTCAGTGCAGCGGCCATGACGTTAATCATGTTAATACTTGGTTTCGGTCTGGGCTTTTCAGTTATTTCACCTTGGCAGAATGAAGGCGTCACAATGGAAACCATTGGATGGTCGACCATAACCTGGTTAACCATCACACAAATTGTGGCAGCAGGTTTAGGTGGCTATATCGCTGGACGACTCCGAACCCGATGGACTGATATCAATATTGATGAAATTTATTTTCGTGATACCGCGCACGGCCTGATCAGTTGGGCTGTGGCAACGCTGTTGGTCGCACTTTTAATTCTCTCAAGTGTGGGTGCTGTTATCAGTGGTACAACCAAGGCAGGTGCTTCTCTGGTACAAGGCGCATCTTCAGTAACCCCTGCCATTAGTGAAGCGGCATCTGAATCCTCTGATTATTTTACCGATGCACTATTACGTACAGCGCCAGGGACTGAAATTGCTCAACGTGCTGATGGCAATGTTCGTGATGAATTATCCACCATATTGGTTCAAGCCTTGCGTGACGGCGAGCTAAACGAAGACGATAAACAATATGTCGTTGGATTGGTGGCGAACTATACCGAATTAGATGAATCCGAAGCAGAGCAACGTGTTGATAATGTCATCGAACGTGCAGAGCAAGCGTTAGCGGATGCTGAGCAGACTGCTCGTGAAGCAGCCGATACTGCTTTGGAAGGCGCTACCTTCGCATCATTATGGATATTTGTCGCGTTATTGATTGGCGCATATATCGCCAGCTTTATGGCGACAGTTGGTGGTCGCCAACGCGATTCCATCATTCATTAATTGTAGTGGCATGATGACAAATATTGTTAAGGAGAAATAACATGCGATCCATTCTTTTATGGTTTTTAGGTGTGCCAATTCCCATCATTATTTTATTGGCGATCCTGCTTTAAATTTAACAGCAAAAAAGTTAGCGGAGTCGCTAATACGACTCTGCTAACAGTGCTAAATGAACAAGGTTTATCGCCGATGCAAGCCGCAGGTGTTTGCTATTGAGCTCTTCGGCTCTTAAGTTAACCAGCTTATCGCGACTTCAAAAGGTCAGGTGGTTGATAAAACCCAATATGGAGTTGAATCAATGACAAGAAAAAATAGTGCAATAGACCCAACTGTATTTGGGCAAGTAAATGAAGAACTCGAAACTTCTTTACAGGAAGCGTTTATAGAAGTCCGCCAACAAACGGAAAAGATTTGTGCCAATTTGGAAATTGAAGATCTGGTCGTACAGCCAGCCGCTTATGTCAGTCCACCAAAATGGCATTTGGCCCATACATCCTGGTTTTTTGATTGTTTTGTTTTAGCACCACTTCAGCTAGCGCAAACCAGCAAATCGCCTCAATATCATTTTTTATTCAACTCGTATTATAAAAGTCAGGGTGCCCATTGGCAGCAGTCCAATCGTGGTCAACTGTCTCGGCCGACAGTGAAAGAAATCATGCTTTATCGACAGCAGATTACCGAGGCGATTGTTGAGCTTTTTGAATCGCACGCTCTGTCTGAACAACAACTGGAAATAATTGCCACCGGAATACAACACGAGCAGCAGCATCAGGAATTGTTGTTAATGGATATCAAATTTATTCTGGGTAATCAGCCTTGGTCTGCTGCCTATGAACAGACTGCTGATGCCGATGATATTTTATTACCTGCCAGAGCCCTGGGCTGGTTGGAATGGACAGAAAATATCTCTCTGTTTGGTGCGCGTTTGGATGAGTTCTCCTATGACAATGAACGTCCCCGCCATCGGCGCTGGATTAGTGGTTTTCAGTTGGCTGATCGGCTGATTAACAATGGCGAATATATGGATTTTATGACCGATGGTGGCTATCGTCGTCCAGAGCTATGGTTAAGTGATGGCTGGGACTGGGTGCAGCAAAACCAAATGACCCATCCGCTATACTGGCGTAAACAAAACCATCACTGGGATGAATATCATCTCCGTGGTCTGCAACCTTTAAACCCGAATTTACCGGTGAGTCATATCAGTTTTTATGAAGCCGATGCCTATGCGCGATGGATGGGGGCACGACTGCCTACTGAGTTTGAACTGGAGTCGTATACTTCTCGTAACAGACAGTTGTTTGAGGCTGAAAACGCTTTCTGGGATCCGGAACAATCAATTTATCCTTCTCCTGACAGGGCATGTGATGAATTTGATACTGGTCTGCTCTGGCAATGGACTAACAGTGCTTATTCACCCTATCCTGGATACAGAACATCTAATACGTCGCTCGGCGAATATAACGGTAAGTTCATGGCGAATCAGTATGTTTTGAAAGGTGGTTGTGTGGCAACACCTAAACATCACATGCGTGCCAGTTATCGAAATTTTTACCGCCCATATGATCGCTGGGCTTTTACCGGTATTCGTTTGGCAAAGGATTTGTAATGACCTATCTGGTTCTGGATTCAATTCGAAATCAAACGCAAGATGCCCTTAAAGAGCAATTTGCTTTTGATGTTTTAATGGGATTCTCAGCACCCACCAAATATCTGCCAAGTAAATATTTTTATGATGCCAAAGGCAGTAAGTTATTTGAACAGATCACCGAGTTGGAGGAATATTATCCAACACGTTGTGAATTTGAAATCCTTAGTAAGGTTGGATCTGAACTTGCTGGATTTATCCAGGATAAGCCATTTGAAATTGTCGAGTTGGGCGCCGGGGATGGCTGTAAGACTAAAGTTTTGCTGAGCAAACTATTAGAATCCACTGATGCGTTTTCTTACATACCCATCGATATTTCTGAATCGGCGATGGCAGATCTGATCAGTTCATTAAATCAATCTCATCCGACGCTAACTACTCACGGTATTGTCGGTGATTATTTTGCCAGTATCCGCCACCTTGAAAACACATCTGACAGTCGCAAACTGGTGCTGTTGCTGGGCTCCAATATCGGCAACTTTGACTTTCCAAGTGCCAAACGGTTTTTGCACAGTATCTGGAAGTGTCTGAATCATAATGATTTATTGTTAATTGGTTTTGATTTGAAAAAAGATATTGATGTACTAACCCGGGCTTATAACGACAAAAAAGGCATTACCCGCGCTTTTAATTTGAATGTATTAACCCGCATTAATAATGAGCTGGATGGTGAGTTTGATTTAAACCGATTTTCGCATCATGGAATGTATAATCCGCGGCATGGGGCGATGGAGAGTTATTTAGTCTCGCTGGAGCAACAGGAAGTACATATCGGGGCGCTGGAGAAAACCTTTGAATTTAACCCCTATGAAGCCATCCATCTTGAACTGTCACATAAATACCTGCTATCAGATATGCATAAAATGGCCAATGAAACCGGCTTTAATGTGTTGAAAAACTGGCAAGATTCCCAAGGCTATTTTTCTGATGGGCTTTGGCAGGTTAATAAGGATTTCCCTGAATCACCATTATAGGAAATTTGTCCTTTGAGATTTTCAAGCGTCTAATAAGCGAAAATACATCCCGACAGATTCATACCTTCAAAGGCAATAATGATGAAGCTCAATATCAGCGATTTTCAGGCCTTGCCAGACAGCAAGATTAATCTGAAGAAATGGCCTACTCTGATTGATCCTTTATATACCTCAAAAAAACACTACCAAAAAATACTGAAACAGAATGTTGAGGCATTAAGTGAGTTGCAGCATATGCTTTATGCCGATAATCATTATTCGATACTGCTGATTTTTCAGGGCATGGATGCCGCGGGAAAGGATGGCGCTATACGGCATGTGATGTCAGGTATTAATCCACAGGGTTTTCAGGTATTCAGCTTTAAACAGCCCAGTGCAAACGAACTGGAACATGATTTTCTTTGGCGAACGGCACGTTGCCTGCCTGAACGGGGACGGATCGGTATTTTTAATCGCTCCTATTATGAAGAGGTGCTGATTGTTAAAGTGCATCCTGAGTTTCTGGTGTCACAGCGCTTACCCGATAAACTGCCCCCCAAAAAAAGCTTCTGGCAGAACCGTTACCGTTCCATTCTGGAACATGAAGCACATTTGCATCGAAGTGGCACCCGAATCATTAAGTTCTTTTTACATCAATCCAAGGATGAGCAGGCCAGACGTTTTATGCAGAGAATCGATGACCCCGATAAAAACTGGAAACTGACTACTGCAGATATTGAACAACGTGAATTCTGGGATGACTATACCAAAGCGTACGAAGAGTGCATTAATGCTTCAACAACGAAAGAGGCACCGTGGTACATCATCCCTGCTGATGATAAAAAGAATGCCCGGTTAATTATTTCGGAAATCTTTTTAAACACATTGAGTGCGTTGCCATTGGCCTATCCTCAGGCGACTGATGCCCATCGACTTGAATTACAGTCTATTCGTGAGCATTTAGAGAAATCCTGACACTAAAGCGACCTGAACGGAGCATTAATCTAATGGTAATGCCGTCGATTTTATCGGTGATTTCATCACAAACGACGTATGCACACCGGTCACTCCTTCAATTCGAGTGAGTTTCTGCAACAGAAACTGCTGATAGGCATCCATGTCCTTGACGATCACTTTGAGCAAGTAATCTGCTGATTGACCGGTAATCAAGTGACATTCCAATACTTCCGGGTAACTGGCGAGCTTTTCTTCCAGACCACTAAAGCGTTCCGGGGTATGTTTATCCATACTAATGCCGATAAAAGCCATCAGTGTCAGCCCAAGCTTACGTGCATTTAATAACGCCACATAACCATCGATCAAACCATTCTCTTCCATCTGTTTGACACGTCGAAGCGTAGGGGAGGGAGATAGGTTAATCGCTTCGGCCAGTTCCTGATTGGAAATGCGGCCCTGCTTTTGCAGAATATCGAGAATCATATGATCATATCGATCCAGTTTTTCAGTCATGATTTACTCCAATAAAATACATTAAAAGCATTTTATGCTTAAAAATTAACTTTATCAGCAATTATATTTGTATTGGAGACGTTTTCATGAAACTTTAGCAATTTAATTCTGCAGCTGTCTCTTTATACTATTCCACATGCCTGAACCGGTAGTGTTATGAGCCACAAGCTTTGTTTAACGCAGTTCCCTCAAGTTCATCACAAGTGAATGGCGGAAACTGAAAAAGATTGGTTACCCTCCAATCCTTATTAAATAAACCTGCCGGAAGCGTCCCTAAAAAAACTACGCTCTCAGGCACTCTATTTTGCTTATCCAGACTCAGGAGTCAGAAGATGATTGCCAATCCCGCTCAAAAATATCGTCGCTTTGAGCCAATTCAATTACCGGATCGCCAATGGCCGAATCAGGTGATTGAAAAGCCGCCTATCTGGATGAGCACCGATCTGCGTGATGGCAATCAGGCATTGATTGATCCGATGTCGATCGAAACCAAAATGCGTTATTTCAAAGCCCTGGTGGAAATGGGCTTTAAGGAAATCGAGGTCGGATTTCCGTCTGCCTCGGAAACTGACTTTAATCTGGTCCGTCGTCTGATCGAAGAAAATGTGATCCCGGAGGATGTCACTATTGAAGTATTGACCCAGGCCCGTCAGGATTTAATTGAACGCACTGTAGAGTCACTTAAAGGGGCTCGTCGGGCCATTTTACATATGTACAATCCGATTGCTCCGGAGTTTCGCAAAATCGTTTACAACACCGATAAAGCCGGCGTGAAAGAGATTGCCGAACGCGGCACGCGCTGGGTTAAGGCGTTAACAGAACAACACCCGGAAACCGAATGGGTTTACCAATATTCACCTGAAGTGTTCTCCAGCACGGAGGTGGATTTTGCCAAAGAAGTTTGTGATGCCGTGTCAGCCATCTGGCAGCCAACACCAGAGAAAAAGATGATATTCAATTTGCCGGCAACGGTTGAAATGTCGACACCCAATACCTATGCCGACCAGATTGAATGGATGCATCGTAATTTAAACAATCGAGACAGCATTATTCTGAGTGTGCACCCGCATAATGATCGCGGTACTGCTGTTGCAGCTGCTGAGTTGGCAGTGATGGCTGGCGCTGATCGGGTGGAAGGCTGTTTGTTTGGTAATGGCGAGCGTACCGGCAATGTCGATTTGGTGACGCTGGCGTTGAATTTATATTCTCAAGGTATTCATCCCGGTTTGGATTTCAGCCAGATAGATCAGGTTCGTCAATTGGCCGAAGAGTGCACCCAGTTACCGGTGCATCCTCGTCATCCCTATGCCGGTGAATTGGTGTTTACCGCGTTTTCGGGATCCCATCAGGATGCCATTAAAAAAGGCTTGGCCAAACAGGATCCGGAAGGTTTCTGGGAAGTACCGTATCTGCCAATTGATCCGGCGGATTTACATCGAAGTTACGATGCGGTGGTCAGGGTGAATAGCCAATCGGGTAAAGGCGGGGTGAGCTTCCTGTTACAACAAAATGCTGGATTTGAGTTGCCGCGTCGCTTGCAGATTGAATTCAGTAAAATTGTGCAACAGCACAGTGACAGTAGTGGCAAGGAAATTAATGCTGCAACTATAGCGCAATTGTTTGATGAAGCTTATCTCGCTGTCAACACGCCTTACCGTTTCAGAAGCAGTAGCGTAGTGGATGATTCACAAGATATTGCCAGCGCTGAGGTTCAATTGGATCACGGGACAACACCCTTCACACTTCAGGCCAAAGGGACCGGACCAGTTGATGCGGTTGCAAAGGCCTTGTCTGAACATATTCAGCAGGATATTTCTGTTGTTGATTACCATGAACACGGCATCGGAAGCGGTTCAGAAGCCATAGCGGTGAGTTATGTTGAAATGAAAGTGGGTAATGCTCAACCGGTATTTGGTGTCGGACAGGATAAAAATATCAGCCGGGCCGCCATTAAAGCGCTAATCAATGGGGTAAATCGTTTTCTCACAATGCAGCGTGAAGCAGCATAACACATTGAAAGTAATGAAAAATGGTTGATAAGCAAAGGTAAGGAAGTTTTTCACCTTATCTATGGTTAGAATACTGAATTTGGCCTAAATTAACAGTTAAACTGTTGATTTAAAAGGGGTTGGTTATATTTTTCGTCAGTTTGATGTGAGTGGTGATATTCGTTAGGGTGTATGAAACAGTAAATGGTTAGCAGCCATTTTATTTAAGCTGTTTTTAACCACTATAAAAGGAGGCCGCCATGTTAAAACAATGTTTTTACACAGTCGCCCTGACAACTCTTTTTGCCAGCACCTCTGCGTTTGCTGCCAATGAAAATACTAGCAAGCATCCTGCTCATAAAATGGATAACTCCGTCTCGCCGACAGCTGCGGAAATAGATCAGCAGGCCGATTATCAATGGGAAAAAGATAAAGCCGCCAATAGTTCGGCAGATATATCGTCGGATGGTAATCATCCAGCCCATGATATGGGCGAGTCTGCTGAACGTATTAATAAAGAATCTAAAGATGCGTATCAGGAAAATCGTTTAAATGCTGTAGAAGAAGATAATGCGATGCATCCTGCTCATGAAATGGATGAGGTAGAACCTGTTCAGAAGCGCGGGCAATAACACTTTTATCAGTCCATTTTTAATCAAGCGGCAGTTCTGTTGAGTAAGCTCAATGGTATGTCGCTTTTTTCTTTGAACCAATACTATCTGTATGGTTTAGACTTACTTTTTAACGCCAGAATGGAAATGATATGTCACTGCTAAGAACGGTTTGTCTGATAACCATAGCTTTCTTATCTGGTTGTGCCAGTTGGTCGCCCAACTATGAACAGCCACAGGTCAATATCACCTCATTTTCATTTGCACCTGAATCGAATGGTCTGGCGCCGAGATTTATTATTGGATTGCAGATCATTAATCCAAACCGGAATGCCTTACCGTTAAAAGGCATGAGTTATTCGATTGAAGTGGAAAATAATCGGGTTTTAAGCGGTGCGACACCGGATTTACCGCGTGTTCCAGCCTATGGTATGGCTGATTTTACCATTGAAGCCAGTCCAGATTTACTGGGTAGCGCCCGCTTACTGAATCGATTGTTTTCCGGGCAGGCAAAAAGCCTTGATTACCGCTTCAAGGCAAAACTGGATATGGGAAGGTTCGTGCCTTATCTAAACATAGAAGAGAGCGGCCAGTTTGACTTGTCGAACACTGCGGGAAATTAGTTTTTGCTAGGGCTTGTTGAGCTCTCATCTCCACCTCTATTGTGAGCTGAAAAAGCGTCAATCAAGGCACGAGGGGTGCCTTTTGTGAGATACATCCATGTCCCCATTGGGGCTTACGCTCAAAAACGCTCCCGGCGTTTTTGTAGTCATTCTAAATAAGTGACGAGCAAAGCTTCCGCATCCTGCTCACGCCCCTGACCTACATCCATGTAGGCCACCCAGACCGGCGCACGCCTCCCTGGCGCGCCAGTATACCGCCCATCCGTGGACATAAGTGACGCTTTTTCAGTCGCAACCCGAAGGGCTCCGACTATTTTTGCGAGCGCCTGCGTTGTCAATCAATTATGTAGTAAGGCTACAAGGTGGGTTTTCCGCCTTGCCAGACACAAAAATAATCGCCAGCACTGGTGGAGATGAAAGATCAACAAGCCCTAAC
>NZ_DFLS01000004.1:170905-171767 GCF_002375415.1 Methylophaga sp. UBA3613
GAAAGATCAACAAGCCCTAACTGTTACATATATTTCTGTTATCAGGATTGCGCGGCCGAAAAAAATCTGGCAAAGTCTGCGCGGTCTTGTCATCACGACAAGCACCTCAGGCCTATTCCAAGCCTTATAGCCAATCAGCTTAATTGGGATGTTATCACCGGACAGGGGTAAAGTCGGAATGTGTTGCCATCGTGGGTAATATTCCGGCTGTTCAGTGAATACGATTATTGTAGCTTGAATTTTCAACCTGCAAATTTAATGGTATGCCGGCAACACCGGTCCCTGACAACGGAGATAAAAATGCAGCTTTCCATTCAACAGCGTTTTAGTATTTGGGCCGGACTAAGTCTATTGACTGTGGTGGTGGTAACAGCACTGATCAGTGTTTGGCAATTCGGTTCGATAAAACAGACGCTTTCTGAGCAGGGCCGTGATGTCAGCCAGCAACAGGCACAGCAATATTTACAGATATTAGCTCAGGACACAGCGGCGCAGTTGCGCATTCCTCTGGAAAGAGCATTACATACAGCCCAGGCTAATGCCGCGGTGATGCAGGCTGTTGTCGCCGATTCATCCATTACAGACAAGCGCGGTCTTGCCGTCAGAACGCTGGAACAGACTTTGACACTAAATGATGATTTCCTGGGTGCTTACGTGGCATTTGAACCAAATACTGTGGACGGCAGTGATTTCATTCAGCGTAACAGCTTAGGCAGTGATGCCCGTGGGCGTTTCCTGCCCTATGTGGTGCGTTCCGATAAAAACAGCTTTGTGGTGGAAAATCTGGAAGGGTTGGAAGATGCTACGCCGGATGAAAATGGCGTAAGAGCAGGTGAATACTATCTTTGTTCCAAAGATCGGA